>JAAYWH010000029.1 GCA_012516785.1 Methanomicrobiales archaeon | reverse complement strand
GATGGGGACCGTTTCCAGTCCCTGGGTGACCTGATGAATGCCTATGCCAGCTACTGGTATGCACTCGGCTGGCTTGATGCGGGAACAGCCCTCGGTCTGATATTCACGCCGTTGCCCGGATTTTCACCTGATTTTTCCTGCGGCACGCGTTCCGATCCTGATATAATCCGCGTGCAGGAGAAGACAACACGGTATCGTTCACTTCTTGCAAGAGCGCTTGAAAGCCTCGATAACGCTCCCGAGAAGGATGCCTCACTCTTCGCAGCAGCGGATCATTTCAGGGAAACTGCGATCTCCGCCTATGAGAGAGGTATCTCTCTTGACGAGGAAGATGCACTTGCAGGTGCTCTTGCGGCATACAGCTATGGGTTTGCCTGGCTCGATGCCGGGGTCAGGTTCGGGCTGTTCAGGATCGTCAGAAACCGGGAGTTATTCACGATATGAGGAATTACGCCGTAATCTCTTCCTTAAAAGGTTTATACTATGCGCAGTAACCACTAATGAATCTGCCATATCTCAGGGAGAAGATCGGTATCTATGGACCGGAATCAGAAGAGATGGTTATGGATCTCACTCGGATTCTCTGCCGTGGTCCTGGTCGCCGTCCTGTATTTCACCGTTGATGCGGCGACGGTCTCCTACCTGCGCCGACTCAACCCGTTCTGGCTCATTCTCGCACTCTGCACCCATGTTATCGCCCTGTGTTTCTGGGCGCTCCGGATCAAGTTCATGAGCAGGTCACTCGGATACAGGGTGGGTTTCTTCTACTCCCTCAACCTAGTGTTTGCCAACATGCTGCTTGCCGCAATAACCCCATCACAGGCGGGCGGTGAACCGGTGAGGATCCATGAGCTGTACAAGGCAGGGGTAAAAGTTGGCGATGCCACCGCGATAGTCCTTACCGAGAGAATCCTTGATGGGATTGTCCTCGGTATCGGGGGTGCATTTTTCATGTTCGTCCTGGGGAGTGAATGGCGGCGAATCGGATCCGTCTTCAGCTATCTGATGTACATATCCTGGATTATCATCACCATCATGGTCATCATTTTTATCTACTCGGTGAAGAATCCCGGTCTGTTGAAGAGGATCATCCACTATTCTTCCCGCTGGTTCACCCGGAAATGGGAGAGCAGAAAGATCGAACGGTTCGCCCAGTCTATCGATAGTGAGGTCGATAATTTCCATAATACCCTTGCCGATTTTCTCAGCCATGGAAAGGCCGGACTGATCTTTGGCCTGATATTCACCACGCTCTTCTGGTTCTGCGAGTTTGTGATTGTATCCATCCTCCTGGTAGGCCTCTCCCAGCCGCCCATCTTTATCGAATCGCTCATCGTCCAGCTCGTCATTGCTGTGATCATGATGATCCCGCTCACCCCGGGTGCATCGGGAATTGCGGAGATCTCATTCACCTCGCTGTATGGCCTCTTTGTGAACTCCTCAATCCTTGGGATACTGGTGGTTCTCTGGCGATCGATCCTCTTCTATTTCAATATCCTGCTCGGGCTGATCTCCGGCCTTCTGATCGTCCAGAGGGAGGCGCGGCACCCAGACTGAACAAACCTTTTTTATGCCATGCACCAATCATCCCTGCAGTCATGCCACCGGTTCCATGCAGGGTGAAAGGGGTTTTTGTCGCCAGGAATGCCCTGGGGGTCTCCCCAGCCGTCATACTGTCGGCGGAAAACGAACACTGCCTTCCTATTTACATCGGCCTTTTTGAGGCAATGTCCATCCATTCGGCCCTCAACAACGAGATCCCACCCCGTCCCCTCACGCATGATCTCTTTGTCGAACTGTTGAAGCAGTTTGATGTCTCCCTCAAAGCGCTTGTCATCGATGCGCTCGAGGACGGGGTATTCTATGCCACCATGGTGCTCTTCAAGGATCACCATGAGCTGAAGATAGACTGCAGGCCAAGTGATGGTATTGCGATAGGAATACGATGCCAGGCCGGGATCATGGTCGAGGAGGAGGTTATTCTGCAGTCAGCTGTCGAGGCAGGTGACCTGCCTGAACTTGTGGATATCGGCTCATACCTGGCAGGATAACTGTTATTTTCTCCGCGAAGAGAGCTCGTCGATCACTTCCTGAAACGTGACCCCGTAGGCTCTCAGGGCGATCAGAAAATGAAACTGGAGATCCGCTGCTTCAGAGATAATTCGTTCCCGGTCTCCATTCTTTGCGGCGATAATGAACTCTGTTGCTTCCTCGCCGATCTTTTCAAGGGTCTTGTCAGATCCTTTCTCAGTCGAGACAAGACAGGAGATATACGACGAGTCTTTAGGATGCTCGAACCGGTCATTGACAACGTTCCAGAGATCCTCAAGTACGCGTTCCGGCAGGGTCATTGCGTTTCATCACCGATCCTGATCTCGCCCAGTTCAGCCCCCCAGAACTTCCGCATGAGCAGCCGTGCCTTTTCAATGTTTGCACCCTTTTTTCCTATTGCAGTACCTAATTCGCTCTTTTTTTCGATGGTGACCAGCAATGCCCCCGTTCCCGGATCCTTTTGGATAGAATGTATCTCAACCGGACGAAAGATATTTGTGAGGAACTCATGGGGATCCTCAGCATATTCAACCATCTCGATCCGCTTTCCAAGGACGTTCTGCATTCGGCGGATATTCTCACCTTTTTTCCCTATCGCAAGACCCATATCGCCTTTTTTTATCACATAGATGATCCGTTCAAACCGTTCGTCTATGACACAGTCCAGAGCGGTCGCTTTCGTCAGGATCCGGAGTTCTTCGATGTATCGTCGCTCTTTGAAGCCGATATTCCGTTCCATCATCAGAATCCTTCATAGTGTATACAGGGGGCATGATTAAAGGTATTTCCGCTTCTTCTTCCGGATTCCTGGTATGCCTATCCGTACCGGAAAGGAAAGGGTACTCAAAAACATGCATGGTGTAAAAAGAGAGAGCGAGAATGTTCTAAAAACCGCGTTTTCCTGGACTATAAGGGAACAGGATAAGGGAACAGGAAAAGCCTTCTGTTTGCCCGACGGGGGTGGCTTTCTGTTATGCTCCTCAAAGGACTGGCAGAATGCCCTCCGATCCCATTTCCTGAAAGGGCTTGTTGTCCCTCATTCACAGGCGAAGGAGGCTTCATCCGATCACCTGGGAAGAGACCTCGCACGGCCGGGTAAGGGGATCCACTCCGGTCAGGAACAATAAAAAAAGGGAGGAGGTTACGTGATCAGATAGGAGATCGATACCTGGGCTGATACCTTTATCTGCCCGGTCTCAATCGGGGTTGGGACGGCTACGGCTTTCATTTCAGCTGAACCGTTGTACCGGTTGTCGTACGCCACAGGGACATACACGGATCCCACTACAACTGATTTCACGCCAGTGATGGTGACACCGGTTGCTGCCGCGGTAACATCGGCATCAGAGCGGGCATTTCCCACGGCCTGGGTCAGGACTGTTGCACGAAGCGACTTCTCCTTCTCGGGGGACAGGGAGAATCCCACGGAACTGACCTGATTTGCACCATTCTTCACCGCGATATCGATGATCTCCCCTGTCCTTGATACCTCCCGCACCGTCACCTGGACCATGCTGGTCACCTGGTAGTACTTGACGTCCTCCCCGAACGGGCGGGTTTCGTCATCGTATACAGGGTAGATATTGTAGCTTACTGTCTGGATGTCCTGGCGGGGTATTCCGGCAGCAAGAAGAGAGGTGATTATCTCGTCCATGGTCATGGCATTCTGTTCCTGTGCGGTCCTGACATCAGCATGCTCAGTCTTGACACCGAGTGTCACAAGACCGATATCAGGTTCGGTCATTACCTCCCCGGTGCCCGAGACGGTGATGAGGTTTTCCGGGCAGGCAGGATCAGCAGCCATCGCAACTCCTGGTATCAGTGCAAGGATCACAACTAGTAGTACCGGAATGAGCGTCACTGTTCTTTCTTGCATCGTAGTTCACCACAGCAGAAATTCTATGGGGAAATTCAAATAATTATCTTTTAATGCGAAATATTTCGCAGTTACACAGGAATCACGCTGTTAGACTCCCTGCTTCTGGTGCCACAACTTCCATATCTCTTCATGCCCCATTGATACTGGGAACCCTCATGGGAGCAACCATCGTAGAGAAAATTTTCTCGTCAAAATGTGGCCATTCGGTCAGGGCAGGTGAGGTAGTGATGGCACCCGTGGATGGTGCGATGATCCATGATATCACGGGACCGCTTGCAATACAGAATTTCTTCGAGATGGGAGGAAAGGAGGTCTTTGACCCGGAGAAGATCATCCTCCTATTCGACCATCAGGTCCCTGCCGATTCCCTTGCCGCGGCAGAGAACCATGTATTCATGCGAGAGTTTGCACGGAACCAGCGGATCCATAATTATGATATACGCGAAGGGATCTGCCACCAGGTTGTTCTCGAGAAGGGAAAGGCAGGACCGGGTGAGATTATTGTAGGCGCCGATTCGCATACCTGCATGTATGGTGCTACCGGGGCATTTGCCACAGGGATAGGATCCACCGACATGGGATTCGTGCTCAAGTTCGGGGCTCTTTACTTCAGGGTGCCCGAGACGATACGGGCTGAGGTATCCGGGAAATTCCAGAGGCGGGTCGGTCCCAAAGACCTGATCCTCTCGATAGCAAAGGATATTGGGGCTGATGGTGCCACCTACCAGGCTATCGAATTCTGCGGGGAGACGTTTGCAACGATGCCGATCCACGGGAGGATGACCTGCTGCAATATGGCGATTGAGATGGGGGCAAAGGCCGGTCTCGTGCCCCCTGATGAGGTCACTTACGAGTACATGCACAGCAGAGGAAGGACGGGCCGGGTGTCGATCGAAAGTGATCCCGACGCACGGTATGCCGCCCGGAAGAAGTACGACGTGACCAATCTCCCGCCTCAGGTTGCCATCCCCCATAATGTCGATCTCGCACGTGACGTCGGAGAGGTCGCAGGGACCAGGGTAGACCAGGTATTCATTGGGTCCTGCACAAACGGGAGATTCGAAGACCTTGCGGATGCTGCAGAAGTGATAGGGGACAGGGAGTTCGACGACTCAACCCGTGTCATCATCATTCCCGCATCGCGGGACGAATATCTGAAAGCGCTGCAGACAGGGCTGATCGAACGGTTCGTGAAGGCCGGGGCGCTGGTGGAAGCTCCCTGCTGCGGCCCCTGTATGGGCGGCGCCTTCGGACTGCTCGCTCCCGGGGAGGTGTCCCTCTCGACCTCGAACCGGAACTTCCGGGGCAGGCAGGGGAGTGCCGATGCTTCGGTGTATCTCTGTTCACCGGCAACGGCTGCAGCAAGCGCCCTTTATGGCGAGATCACCGACCCGAGGGAGGTTTGACCATGCGGACCTGGAAGTTCGGGGACAACATCGATACCGATGCCATCATCCCAGGGCGGTACCTGGTGTACAATGATCCATTGGTACTCGCGTCGCATGCATTCGAAGGGACCCGAAACGACTTTGCAAAAGGAGTTGCCCCGGGGGATGTCATCATCGGCGGAAGGAATTTCGGATGCGGATCGTCGCGGGAGCATGCTCCCCTGGCACTGGCCGGGGCAGGCATCCGGTATGTGGTCGCCGTATCATTTGCCCGGATATTTTACCGGAACGCCGTGAACGTAGGGCTTCTCCCCCTCGTGTGCCCTGAAGCTGATGCAATCCCTGATGGTGACGAGTGCAGGGTGGATGTTGATAAGCACCTGATAACCTGTGGAGAGAGAACGTATCCGATTGAGCCTGTCCCTGGGTTCCTGCTCCGAATCGCTGATGCAGGGGGTCTTATCCCCTTTGCGAGGAATCTCGAGGAGGTGGATCGGTGTACCGGGTCGCAGCAATAGGCGGAGACGGGATCGGCCCTGAGATCATCGCAGAAGGGCGAAAGGTGCTCGATGCGGCAGCAGAGCGGTATGGATTTGACCTCGCCTGGGACGAGTTTGATATCGGTGCGGACCGGTATCTTAAAAGCGGGGAGCTTGTCACCGAGGAGGACCAAAAGGAGCTCTCCCGGTACCGAGCCATCTACTTTGGTGCGATAGGGGACGAACGTGTCCCCCCGGGGATCCTCGAAAAGGGGATCCTCCTTCACCTCCGGTTCTGCCTCGACCTCTACGTAAATCTGAGGCCGATAAGGCTGCTTTCAGGGGTGCCGACACCCCTTGCAGGGAAGGGCCCTTCCGATATCGATTTCTTGGTCGTAAGGGAGAACACCGAGGACTTTTACGTCGGTATCGGATCCCGTTTTCATGGGAGAGAAAAAAAGACACTTACCATTGAGCGGGAACTTTATCAGGCAAGGTTCAACCTCGACATCGAATCCGATGCCGATGAGCTTGCCTATCAGGTGGGGGTGATCACCCGGGAAGGGGCTGAACGGGTGATATCCTACGCCTTTGACCTTGCCCGACAACGAAGAAAGAAGCTGACCTCCGTTGACAAGGCCAATGTCCTCTCCGATGTGTATGGGCTCTGGAGGGAGGTATTTTCAGAAGTTGCTGCCAGGAATCCGGGAATCTCGACCGAATTCACCTTTGTTGATGCGGTCACCATGTGGTTTGTGAAGAATCCCGAGTGGTTCGATGTGGTGGTCACGCCGAACATGTTTGGGGATATCATCACTGACCTGGGGGCCATGATACAGGGCGGCCTTGGCCTTGCACCAGGTGCCAATATCAATCCGGGCGGGACCTCGATGTTCGAGCCGATCCATGGATCGGCACCAAAATACAAAGGACAAAATGTTGCCAACCCAATCGCAACGGTCTGGGCAGGTTCGATGCTGCTTGATCATCTGGGTGAGCATGAAGCGGCTGCGGCGGTGCTGAAGGCGATCGAGCGATCAATTGCTGACGGAGTTGTTACCAGGGACATGGGTGGCACTGCAACCACCTCCTCTGTTGGCGATCACCTCGCGGATATTCTTCTTAAAGGATGAGGCACTGACACAAGGCTGGGGGGATTAGGCCGGGAGAGCTTTCCTGGTCGCACCCTCCCGTGCAGAAAGTGGGCAGTAATCGGTGATCTTCCTGTTTTGCACGATCTGTCCGTGGATATTTGCCGGGAGCACTGCAACCGAGGCATACCGCTCCCGGGAGCAGAGCACGGCATGGAGCGAGTCGAGCGAAACGGTGAACCGTTCGCCATTCGAAAGCTCGATGTTGAGGGCCTTCCCCGATTTTGATATCCGGGCGTTGCCTGCACTCCTTCCGATATACGCCATCCAGTTCCGCTGGATTCTCTCGACACTCACGGAAAGGCCGGAACGGAGGGCTTTCCGGAGTTCATTGATCCGGATGCAGAGCCTTGTGCCGTAAAGGTACAGCTCGAGGATATCCTGCGGTATTCCCTCCTCATCAAGGACAGGCCGCCGGTTTAACTGCAGGTATCCTGCGTTCTTCATCATGGTTTTTGACTCTTCCTGACAGTTACGTCGAGACCATGACTATATAAACGTTCAATCTGTGCAGTGTGAAAGTGTCCAGCCGGGAGTAGTCAGGATTGCATGACTGGGAAACCAGTCTGTGCCCGCAAAATACCATAAAAAAATTCTTTTTCAGGTATTCAGGGAATCCTGGTGATCTAGGCAGGCGTTGAGAACATCCTCCATCAACCCTGCAATCCCCTGAATCCCGACGAGAGGCCGTGCTTTCAGCCTGACCATGCCCCTCAGGGGATAGGTGAACGGAACGAAAGCGGCATCGGGACATGCCATACGTTCAAAGGAAGAACCCAGCAAGAGATCGGGCGGGTCTGCGGCAATAAGATCCTGCACGGCTGAGAGAGAGCTGGCTTCCGCGGTCCTGAATCGTGAATTACCAGGAGCATTGCGGACACCGAGAATGGTAACGGAAGCGTCAAGGTAGTGTTTCAGCATCCGAGCGGCAAAATCGGCATAGGAGAAGCCCGAGAAGATGGCCACAACGGGCGGATCATGCCGCATCAGGAATTTCTCACAGGAGGTTTCTATTGCACTCCCGACAGTCTCCATGTCGTACTCAAACGCTTCCAGGTCAACACCATCAAGAGTTTTCTCAAGGCGTTTGAGCGTCTCCCCGGTTTCGGCTATTCCAAGAAGAGTTCCCATGCTTCGGCCAAACCCGGAAGAGAGATCGGGATTTGTATGGACGGAATACCCTGAAGAATGCCTCATCCCGCCAAGGGTTTCATCACAGAACCGGGCGGCGACACCAACACCGGCTGCAGCGAGGACCCGCTGTGCTTCAAGAGCATTTCCCGCACAGAACGGGTCAAGGAGCTGCAACCCGTCAAGATTCACCCCGGCGGTTTCAGGATCGATCCTTGCAGGGAGGGTCCTGCACGCGGCGTGGTATCCTTCTTCAAAATTTCCGATAAAACCGGGACTGTCAACCATAAGGATCTCTCCCGGCAGACAGGTCCGTATCTCCTCGCCGGTGATGGCAGGAGTACAGGTATTCACCACAGCGACTGCTTCGTACTCTTCCCGTAGCCTCTCCACGAGCTCAAGGAGCCGTGCCTCGGCACCAAAGATGATATCTTCCTCAATTAGGAAGGTGCAGTAAAGCCTCCGGTGAAGGACTGTCGCGGGAAAGAAGTAGCATCCGCTCGGTCCATGGATGATGGTCCCGATCCCCCGGATCCCGGTAAAGCAGGTGACCGCTCCTGTCATTGCGCAAGGCCACAGGGCGTTCCGGCAGTCACGCATGGAGTACCCTCTGCCACCGGCTGAGCATACGGGAAAGTCCTGAAGTCCCGACTGGGATCGGGTCGGGCAGGGTGAGGATCTGTCCCCGTTCTTTTACCTGAAGGTCAAACAGTTCCAGCAATTCGCTAAGGAACGGAGCGGGCATATGGTCAGAATGGCAGATGTTGACCGCTCTTCCTCTCAATTCTGAAAATTGGTCTATGATCCCCTTCTGGCGCTCCAGTTCCATTGAGATTGCCCGGTCACTCCCGGTGTTCAACGCGTCACCCACCTGGGACAGAAACGTGAGTGTCCCCTCGAATCCAAGAGGAAACGAGGGAAGATAAGGGGTACCGAACCGGTCTTTTAGCAGATCGCCGACATCAGCAAGAGATTCTTCCCGGAGGATATTGAGCGAGGAAGACCCGAGTTGTGCAATCTCAGAGACGGCAATGTTCCTGACAAAACGGAGACGGACCTTCACACCGAGTAATCCCAGAAGCCGCTGCACTTCACGGTAGTTTGCCTCTGCCTCATACTCAAGGTTCTTCTCGCCGACAAGGGTTACGGTTCCGTTGGGATCTCCTCCTTTCCCCAGTTCAGAGAGGGCTATAAGGGCTGATCTCACACCGTCTGAAAAGCCACCCCCGAGGAATCCTCCGGTGGGGATAACGACAACGGGGCATCCCCTGATCTCGTTGCAGACCGCCCTGACATCGTCCCCTATCGCTGCAGCGACACAGGAGGTCAGCACGAAAATGGCGCCCGGACTTTCTCCCATGGCTCCCGAGAGAGTTTCTTCGAGAGCAAACTCGCCACCGAAAATGATCTCCTGCTCCTTCAGCGAGCTCGATAGGATGGATGGCAGGTTCAGTTGGTCGTTATCGAAATGGAGGGCATGGAGAAGGGAAAAATTGTGATGGGCACATCCATCGGGGCCATGGATGACCGTGATGGCATCCTGGACCGATGTGGTAACAGAAAGTGCACCTGTCAGGGTGCATCCTTCAGTCCGCGATGAAATCATATGCCAGATTCTCGAGCTCTGCGATCTCAAGAGGTTCGGGAATATCGAGCCGCCGGTTCTCGATGATGTTTCGGGCAAGGAGGCGGTATGCCTCTGCCTGGTCAGACCCGGGAAGATACTCGATGACGGTCATGCGGTTGAGCTCAGCACGCTGAACGACCGGGTCCCTTGGAATGAACTGGATAAGAGTGCTTCCTATCCTTTCCGCAAAGGTGGCGACCAGTTGCTTCTCATCGGGGAGGTTCTTGGCATTGCAGATCACTCCCCCGAGCCGACACTGGCCGCGTGAACGCCCGGACAGCCGCCGGATGGCTTTGCAGATATTATTGGCAGCATACAGGGACATCAGTTCCCCTGAAGTAACGAGGTATACTTCCTGTGCATACCCTTCCCTCATCGGCATAGCAAAGCCACCGCAGACCACATCACCAAGCACATCGTACACGACCACATCCGCATGGAGGGCTCCAAGCCTTTCGAGCACCTGAAAGGTGGCGATGATCCCCCTGCCGGCACAGCCAACCCCGGGTTCTGGGCCACCTGCCTCAACACACCGGACACCCCCGTATCCGGTAAATACCACGTCTTCCTGGGTAATTGCCTTGTCGCCCCGTTCCCGGACCTGATCCATCACCGTGGGGATCAGCCTGCCATGCATCAACATCCGGGTACTGTCACGTTTCGGATCGCATCCAATCTGGAGGACATCGAGCCCCATCCCGGAAAGGGCTGCTGAGATGTTGGTGGAAGTGGTGGATTTTCCGATACCCCCTTTTCCGTACAGGGCAATCTGTTTCATCATCAGATCTAAGTCGGTATTTTATATTAGCTATTCTGAAGTTTACACCAGTTTACTTGAGTCCGGCTAATCACCAGCACGGAAGATCCCAAGGAGGAGCACAATCACCGGGATAACTTCGAGCCGTCCGATCCACATGACGATGATGAAGACCCATTTTGATACAAACGGCATCCCGGGCGTGACATACCCAGCCGAAAGTCCGCAGGAGCTCAGGGCAGAGACGATGTCAAAGACCAGATTGGTCACATCAAGAGAGATAAGATGGAACTGGAGTACCACCATCGTTGCAATGAATACGGTCAGCACCGACAGGATGATCACCAGCATGTTCTTGGACAATTCTGGCTCTGCCACGCTCTCGGGGACTTTAACTCCTCCATACATGAAAGGGACCAGAACCTTTGTCCGGACAAAGACCCTTTTGAACCACCAGAGTATTCCCCGGTATCCGATCGCGATGCGGGAGAGCTTGACCCCGCCGGCACTGCTCTCGGAAGAGCCCCCGATGAACATCAGGAGCATAAGGAATACGATGGTGACACTGGGAAACAACTGGATCTGCTGGCCTTGATATCCCGTCGTGCTGATAGCCGCTGCGGTGAAAAAGAGGCCCTGCCTCACTGCCTCAGTGAGCGGGAGGCTGTTAAGATAGTGCAGATCCGCGATAACCACGGCGGAGCCTGCCGCAAGGAAGAGGAGGAGCAGTTTGACCTGCTCGTTACCAAAGAGGGAGAGTTTCCGTTTCCGGTATGAGATATAATAGAGGGTAAAGGGTGTTGCACCGACAATCATCACCGGGATGAGAAGATATTCGAGGAGCCTGCTCTCATATATGGCAAGACCCCCCTCAAAAGGGAGATAGCCTCCGGTGGAGATGGTGGTCAGCGAGAGCATGATCGCCTCGTAGAGGGGAACTCCCGCAATCAGTATCACCCCTGCACCGATGAGAGTAAGGAAGACATAGACTGCCCAGATCTCCTTTCCTGTCGCAATCACCCCAGGAAGGATCCGTTCACTCCTGCTGTCGGACCTGAAGAGCGGTGATTGCACCAGACCTCCACGGCCTGCCATGGTGATGGAGAGGGCAATAACCCCAATACCTCCGATCCATTGCATGAATGTCCGCCAGAACAGCAATGTTTCAGGGATATAACCGGACGGGTGCAGAAGGGAAAATCCGGTACCTGTCCATCCCGCCATGGTCTCGAAAAGGGCATCGGTAAGGGACAGGTCAAGCACAAGGATAAAAGGGATAGTGCTGACAAGCGCAAAAACGAGCCAGACCAGTGCCACAGAACAGAAGGCGGAGGAGAGCCTGATATCCTCTTTTCTCCGTGGAAGACGGTTCAGAAGGAAGCCCAGTGCAAAAAGGGTTGCAGGAACGGCAGCCATGGGAAGGAGGAGTGAATACTCCCTGAATGCGACCGCAATAAGAAGGGGAACTGCAGTCATCGGGCCGATGTATTCAAGCATTCCCCCAAGTTCGGCAAACACGGTGGAAAAATACCGCATGCGGCCCATTGTAAGACAATGATAGTTGTAAGGAGATTATCTTTTTTGCGCGATGAGCCGGTTCTCTCCAATTTATTGCTCTGAAATAATATCCTGGATAATTCTCCAGGCGAGCATTGCCCGAACAACATCCGGAGCGGTGAGCATATCCCTTTCGCCCAGGATCTGGCAGGGACTTACCCCTGCGTCCCCTGAAAAGAGATCGCGGAGGCCTGAGATGAAATGGCAATCGAATTCGCCATCGAACGTGAGCGAGGCCAGGGTCCGGCCGCCAAGAATCAGACGGGAGTAGGAGAGAGAGAACTGCCCTGGAATGAGGGTCATCAGGGCAGGAAGATTCAGCGCCAGATCCGTCCTCGGAAGATCATCGCTGATCGGAATCTGGGAGAGGGTGGTCTGATAGATGTTCTTCTGCCAACCGAGATCACGTCCATAGCGTGAAAACCCGATATGGATCACGGCATCGGCATACTCTCTCTGGGGTGCAATGTACCGGTGGTAATCGGCCTGTCGCTTCTGGATCTCTTCCATCACTTCATGCCGGGTATAGCCGCGCTTTTCCATATCCCTCTTCAATTTCCATTCCTTTTTCACATCGTCTGCTGGGTCGACATAGAGGGAGAAATCCATGAGCGACCGGAGGGTACTGGTATACAGGGGATGCAGGCCTTCCAGGATCACGATTTTGGAGGGACGGAACAGGACCGGCCCTTCCAGTGTGCCCGTCGAATGGTTGTACACCATCTTCTCGATTGCCGCCCCCTGCTTCAGGGACGCCACGTCCTTTTCGAGCCCCCCGAGATCATTTGCCTCGGGCGCGAGCGGGGTGATGTCCCGTTCCTTCCGCTGTTCCCGGTCGAGGAGATGGTAGTCGTCAAGGGTGATAGTCGAGACCAGCTCCACTCCCAGCAACTGCCGGATCGACTGGGTGAAGCTGGTCTTCCCTGAACCGGAATCCCCCGCAACACCAATAACATACACGCCGCCCCGGGCAGAAACGGCTTCCCGGAATGAGGGTTTGCCATTCATTTCGCCGGGCTCCTTCCATGATTCCCCCATCGCAGGAGTGCCGGGTACCGGGTTCTTTCGAATCGTTCCTTGCTCATGGCAGCAAAGGAGGTGAATCGTTCAGCAAGCCTGCTTCCCGGTGCTTTGCGGCAATCCGTTCTGCGAGGGCTTCGAGTTCGCGCAGGCAGGCAGAGTCGGGGGCTCCCTTCACATAGACAGGATCGATGATCTCGGCAGAAAGGTGGTTCAGCATTCCCTTGACTGCCTCCACGGTCTTTCCCCCCCACCCGTACGACCCTATTACCGTCGCATATTTCGCTTTCGGCCTGATCAGGTTGGTGATGAATGCGGCATTGGCGACAAGAGGATGCGGCCCGAAGAGGAGGGTCGGGGTGCCGATGACGATGGTGGCTGAATCGACCAGAGCGGCGGCCAGTTCGCCAAGGTCCGTTTTTGTCAGGTCGAATGGTTTGACCGCGATGCCGCGATCGATGAGGGCACCGGCCAGATGAAGGACCATCTTCTCAGTGCTCCCGTGCATGCTTGCATACGGGATGACGACCTCATTCTTCACCGTATCCGATATCCAATCACGGTAAAGCGCAAGGATCGGATCGGGTGGCTGATACAGGGGACCGTGGCTTGGTGCGATCATTTCAATCTTGAGGTCAGCAATCTTCTTCATATGGTCCCGGATCTGCATCCGGAACGGCATCATGATCTCAGCATAGTACCGTTTTGCCGGGTGATACATCTCCGCCACATCGTGCACCACCAGAGTGCTTGTTGCGATGTGGGAACCGAACAGATCGCATGAGAACAGAATTTTGTCCTCCCGGAGATAGGTCAACATCGTCTCCGGCCAGTGTACCCAGGGGGCCATGAAAAATTCGAGAGTCCGGTCGCCGAGGGATATCGTGTCATGGTCTTTCACCACGAGGCACCGTTCCGGGGCGATCTCAAGCAGGCTCACCACCAGGTCTTTGCATTTCTCGCTGACGACGATCCGGGCTTCCGGAAAGAGCTCTGAAGCCATGGGAAGCGATCCCGAGTGATCCTGCTCTGCATGGTTGATGATGATATAATCCACTTTTTCAACACCGAGCTTGATCAGGTTGCAGACAAACTCGAATTCCTTGCTCGGATCAACGGTATCGATAAGGGCAGACTTCTCGCTTCCCTTCACAAAGTAGGCATTGTAACTTGTCCCTTCTGGGAGGGGGATCAGGGAGTCGAACAGTCTCCGGTTCCAGTCGATCGCCCCGATCCAGTAGATGTCGTGACCCAGTTCTCGTACAGTCATGGTAGCGTCTCCTCAAGCACCCATCGGCTCTCCCCCTGCCGGCAGCAGAACTGCACAAGAGCTACCCCTGATGATGGCCTGCAGCCTTCAGATTCGGAGTCGATGGATCCGTCTTCATAGGACGTGATTCCCGTGCCGGTATAACGGTTTCTATCGCAGCACAGGAAGAGGCGAACTGAAACGTCTCATTGGCGCAGTGGGCAGGGAGAGTATCAGGCGGATTCACGGTATTGTTGAAGAGGAACAGGGTTGCTCCAGCTGCCGGACAACTTCCTGAGGATCAGGATCCGGTCGCCGGCCGGTCTCTTAATTCAGGGAAGAGAAACTCGGATCTACCCGGTTCGGATCCCTTTTTATTGACCGGATCCCTTTTCACTGACCGGATCCCTACGTACGATCATGAAGGATACTGATGAAGCGGTCCGACTGGTCGTCTCCCTTATGGCTGTTTCGGCACGGACTGCACCAAAGGGGAAGGGGAAGGACTCGATCATGACCCGCACAGTCCTGAACTCTGATCGTTCCCTGCTTTCGCTCGAGATGATCCGGTACGGGAATGAGCATGCCCAGCCTTTTTTCGTCCGTGATGGTAAGAATATCGCTGCATCCGATGCATGCCTCCTGATCGGAGCCCGAGGATATGAGCCGCTGGGCCTGAACTGCCATGGGTGCGGTTTCAGATCCTGTGCCGAGATGGAGGCTTTCCGGGACCAAACTCCGGTCAAGGGACCGCCATTTGCCGGGCCAAACTGCATCATGAAGATGACGGACCTCGGAATTGCCATCGGGTCTGCCGCAAAGACCGCTTCCCTGCATAACCTGGATAACAGGATCATGTATACGGCCGGAGTTGCATGCCTGTCCCTCGGTTGGATGGAGAGCTGCAGTGTCGCCTATGGGATCCCGGTGAGTATCACCGGAAAGAACATCTTCTTCGACAGGCCGGTAGGATAAATCACCCCAGCCTTTCCGGGCACCAGTTTTTTCTGTTTCCGGGTACCAGGAAAGAGTACCTATGCGGATCCGGGATCTGATTCTACCGGAAGATAAAGTCTTCTTCACCCTCTTTAAGGAGATGGCTGAAAAGATCGATGAAGCAGCAGGGATTCTCAACGAGATCACTCACGAACTGCCAGCAGGAACCGAGAAAGGGCAGAAAGTCCGGCAGATCGAGCATGCAGCCGATGAGATCACCCGGCAGACCTACGAGCGGCTGAACGATTCACTGATAACGCCACTGGAACCCGAGGAGATTGCACGCCTTGCTCCGGCACTTGACGATGTGCTCGATCGGATCGACTGGGTTACCCATCAGATCTGCAATTACGGAATACCCCAGTCCACGGAACTCCTGAGGGAATTCTCGTACCTGATCATCCTTTCAAGCGCCGAGATCACGCACGGAATAGACGATCTTGCCACTATGAAACGATCAGAGGAGATCGAACAGCACGCACGGGAGATCAACAGGCTGTACAATGTATCAAACGAACTTCTCTCGAGAGCGGTGATTGAGTTGTTCCAGTCGAAAGATCCGCTCCTCATCATCAAGCTCAAGGACATCTACGAGGGAATGGCAAGGGTGATGGAGAAGTACAACGATGTCGGGCATGCCCTCACCGACATCTCACGGAACCATGCCTGATCACGATGGATCTCCTGATCATCACCGGAATCGCCCTCGCGCTCATGCTCAACTTCGTGAATGGCGTAAACGATGCATCCCATTCGATCGCCACCGTCGTTGAAACGAGGGCGCTCTCTCCCCTGAAGGCAAGCGTCTCATCAGCGATCGCCAATTTTATCGGCCCGTTCATGTTCACCACCGCTGTCGCCGCAACGATCGGTACCGAGCTGGTGGTCCCGGGTGCTATGACCCCGTTGTCTCTCGTGGTAGCGATGCTGGTCTCGATCATGCTCATCCTTGCTGCCACCCATATCGGGCTGCCTGTTTCAAGCAGCCATGCCCTCATTGGCGGGATACTGGGGACAGGGGTGGCTGTTGCTGGTCTTTCTGCTCTTATTCTGCCGCCCGCAGCAACGATCAGGGCTCTCGTCCTCTTCTCTCTCACCGGCGCGGGAATCGGAGCCCTGATCCTCAGTATCCTGGCATATTATCTCGAGGAAGGGATCAGACCCGCCCTCGTGCTTGGGGTGATATTCGGTATCTCGGTCACCATCCCCCTCATGATCCTTGCGGGTCTTCTTGTTCTTTCCGGGATCCTCGCCATTGTTGTCTTCATTTTTATCTCTCCCGTGATCGGGTTCATCGCTGCATTTCTCTTCGATCTCCTGGTCTCCCACCTGTTTCGCTTCTCCCGGCAGAATCGGATGAGACGGATCTTTCAGCCGCTGCAGGTCGCCGCAAGCCTGTTCCAGGCAGCCGGGCACGGTGCCAACGACGGGCAGCATGCTGTCGGGGTTATCTGTGCCCTGCTCCTCGCCGGGGGGCTGATCCCGTTGTTCACGGTCCCCCTGTGGGTGATCATCCTCTCAGCCGCCGCGATCGCGCTTGGCACGAGTTTCGGGGGATGGAAAGTTATCAACAAGCTGGCAAAAGAGATCACCAAAATCCGGCCATACCAGGGTTTCTGCGCTGCTACATCAGGAGGGGCTGTCCTTGCGATGGTGACAACCTACGGGATCCCGGTATCATCCACTCAGGTGATGAGCGGATCGATCGTAGGTGTCGGTGCAACACGAGGTGTCAAGGCGGTAAAATGGGAGGTCACCCGCCGGATGATGGAGGCATGGGTAGTGACCATTCCCCTCGCATTTGCCCTCTCCTGGTCTGCTTACGTGGTCCTCTCGTGGTTCCTCTAGGATGAAGAAGGGCCCGGGCTTCCTTTTGGGGTACAGAAGGCACACGGGTCGTTCCCTGATGAGGTCTTTGCCGGTGACGAATGGACACTAAAGCTCGGGGGAAGGGTCCTGGCTTCGGTCCAATGCACTGACTAAGAGGATCACTGAAAAGAGAAGTGGATCGGGTTGACACTCTCACCCTTGACGGTACACAGGGGTAAAACCTCGGAAAAATACCCCATAAATTCCGGAATTATCCGAACCGGTTGTTGATGAACATCCTTAAGACCCTCCGGAGCTACAGGAAACATATGCTCTGATCGATCAGAATCGGTCACTGGAAAGGAGAGTTATGTAGATGGCCATCATGAAAATTCGGGGAGGAGATCTCGATCTCGTCGAATACGAGTTCATCTCGTTTCATCCCGGAGAGAATATCCGGACCCTTGGGCTCGAACGTTCCTATCCCCTTTCTCCTGTAAAAGGCACGGTCACGGTCCGTTCACCTGCACGGATCCACCTGACCGTTTTTGATATGAACCGGTTTGCCCCAGGACGGGCGGGAGGCGGGGGGCTCGGGTTTGCCCTCCAGCTCTACTGCAGCGTCGATGTCACCTGCACGGAATCGGGAATTGAGATTGATTACTCCCGTGAAGGCATCATCCGGCATTTCGTAGAGGTCTTCAGGAAAGTGACCGGGTACAAGGGAGGATTCCGAATCCGTGCCCGGGACCACCAGCACCAGCATGTCGGGCTCGGTTCAACTAGTACCGTCATGATCTCGCTTGCCAACGCACTCAACTACGCGGTGGGATCTCCCCTCACGCCGGATCAGCTCAGGAAACTGGTCGGCAACAATTACGTCGAAGAGACCGCAGGGGAGACGATCGCCTTTGCATTCGAGACCGGTGTCGGCCCCGCTGTCAGTACTTACGGCGGTATGGCAATCATGGGAGATGAGCTGACGCTGGCCTACCACCATCCATTCGCGGAAGGGAAAAATGTCTTTGTGGTCATCCCCCCAAGTGACATCTCATCTGCGGGAACAAAGGAGTTTGACCTCCTGATGAACAAGGCAAGAGTCCTTGACTACCGCGACAGGGAACTGAAGGCGTACCTCATGCTCATGGACATGATCCCGGCGCTTGAGGAGGACAACCTGAAGCGGATCGGCAATATCATCTGGGAGATCGAGTTCCGCGGTTCGAAACGGGCCGAGGTGGAGCACCACAGCTTCGAGATCTACCATTACATGAGCCAGCTCCGAGAAGCCGGTCTTGAGTTTGTCGGCATGAGCTCGGTTGGCCCTTCGATTGCCATCATCACCGAGAAAGACCGGGCTTTTGTTGAAGAGATCGTCAAAAAAATCGGCCTCTCGATCACGGTGGAATCAAAGATCGACAACGAAGGGCTTATGATCCATCACTCCTGTTAGGGTCCCCCAGTCTCCCTCTCAGGGGCGGAGGGAGTCATCCCCCGTTCTTTTCTCCTCTCTTTGCCCTCAAAAACCCATGGGCAGACGCCAGGATGATCACGATGATCGTCGCCAGGATGAACACAATCGTGATCAGGATGATCAGGCCGATATGCTCCTGTATCCAGGGGATCGATCCAAGGATATACCCGGCCCCCGTGATGGCCACCGACCAGCAGAACGCGGATATGACGTTGTAGAGCAGGAAATCGCGGCAATCCATGGTGCCGATGCCGGCAAGGAAGGGGGCAAATGTCCTGACCACCGGGATGAACCGCCCAATAAAGATCGTCTTCTTCCCGAACCGCTCAAAATACAGGCTCGTCCGATCGATGTATTCTTCCTTTACGAGGTCAGGGAACCGCTTCCTGAAGACGTTCAGCCCGATATGGTGTCCGAGCCAATAGTTCAGGAGGTCGCCAGCCACCCCTGCAAGGAAGAAGATGATGATCAACCAGGAGAGGGAGAAGAGGCCTGATGCTGCCCCTGCACCGGCCACAAAGAGGAGCGAGTCCCCGGGCAGAAATACCGTGAGGATGCACCCGGTCTCGAGAAGGAGAATCAGGAAGAGGATCAGATAGGCACCCGGACCAAAGGTGGTTATCAGCCCGGCGAGGTTCTGGTCAATATGCAGCAAAGAATCCAGCATGGGAGTGTACCTTCGCCGCTACTACTCTTTGGAACAGGACTATATGAAGAATTCCCCGGCGGAGGTATAACGGCATGATGCGATCATTTATTGCGGTTCCGGCAGAACTGTACAGGAATACGGTCCTCCTGCCGCCCCCGCACCCGGACGCTCCCGGTGCACTTCCCGGCACACGGCCGGGGATATCCTCTTTATCCGGTTGAAAACATGCACGAGTTTGGAATTGCATACGATATTTTTAAGACGGCACAGAAGACAGCCCGGGATCACCATGCCAGGCAGGTGAAGAGGGTGTGCGTTGATATCGGCGAGATGTCGATGGTCAGTCCCGAACAGGTACAGTTCCTGTTCGACACCCTCATCGAAGAAGATCCGGTCTTACGCGGGGCAGTCCTGGAGAGTACGCAGGTCCCCCCTGAGACACGGTGTATCTGTGGGTACCGGGGAAGTGAGAAATTCATCTGTCCGGGATGCGGGGCGCTCCCTGAGCTGGTGCGGGGCAGGGAGATCGTGGTCACCCATATCGAGATAGAGGTGGATGAGTAGATGAAAGTCAGCCTGATGCATGGGGCCGGCGGTGAAGTGATGGGGGAACTCCTCAAGGTCCTGACGAGGATAGAGCACAACAATGCAGGGGGGATCGGCCTCGAGGCGCTTGATGACGGGGCAGTCATCCCCGTAGATGGGATGAACATCGTCTTCACCACGGATTCCCACGTCGTCCGGCCCATCTTCTTCCCAGGCGGGGATATTGGGCGGATATCCATCTGTGGAACGGTCAATGACCTCGCCATGATGGGTGGCAGGCCGCTTGCGCTCTCCTGCGGTATGATCATCGAAGAGGGATTTGAAGTAGCGGACCTTGAGCGGATCGTACAGTCCATGGATGCCGCTCTCGGCGAATCCGGTGCGAGCCTGGTGACTGGGGATACGAAGGTGCTGGAAAAGGGTGCCCTGGACGGGATAGTGATCAATACCGCGGGTATTGGTATTGCCGGGACCCCGGTCCGGGACTCGGGGCTCCTGCCAGGTGATGTGATCCTTGTAAGCGGGACGCTCGGTGACCATGGGCTTGCCATCATGGCAGAACGGGCGGGCCTGTCATTCGGAGAGCAGATCCGATCCGATGTCGCCCCACTCTGGGGCCTGGTCTCCCGTGCCCTTGAGGCAGGGACCATTCATGCCATGAAGGACCCTACCCGGGGTGGATTTGCCAGTGCGATCAACGAGATGGCAAAGAAGAGCAGGGTCTCAATCCGCATCGATGAGGAGACGGTGCCGCTGCGAAAGAGCGTGAAGAGCGCCTCGATGATGCTTGGGATTGATCCCCTGCAGGTTGCAAACGAGGGAAAAGTCGTGATGGGGGTCCCCGCAGAGGAGGCAGAGGCAATTCTCGCCGCAATCAAATCACACCACTATGGGTACAATGCAGCAATCATCGGCAGGGTAACGGAAGGGGCCCATGTGATTATGGAGACCGCGGTGGGGGGCGAACGCTTCATCGAACCTCCGATCGGGGATCCCGTCCCGAGGGTCTGCTGATACCGGTTCATCCTTTTTTTGGACTACGGACTCACCTGGCCTGAACAGGGATCAGAATGCCGGCAGTCCCAAGCCAGGAACCGTGACAGTGCATCAGAGGTGCAGGCGCTCCCTTCCTGGGTCTCCTGGTGTTTCAAACCTCTGTTGTATCAAACCGAAAAGAGCCGGGAGAATAGGAGGTGAGAAGCAGGATTATTCTTCGTCCCCGAAATCCAGATAGGTAGAGAGGAGCTCGAGCGCTTCCATCTCGCGCGCACCGCCGCATTTCCTGACAAGTGAAGCATGGTGCCGGATCAGGTCGCGGAGATGGGGGTCGCGGGATTGCTGGAACCGGGTCGCGTGAACGGTCGCATCGATGATACTGTTGAAACCACGATTGACCGGGTGCAGGGCCAGGCTGCAGATCGTCTCTTTCAGGAGGGTGAGGGTGACGATCAGAGCCTCATTGGTCTCCTGGTCAATCTCGGCCTGGTAGGCTGCCCAGGCTTCCACCCCGGAAAGTCGCTGGACGGCAATCTCACCCACCTGTTCATCGATAAAATCTTCCGGTGGCAGATCTTCGAAGGCCGTTTTCACATAGACCACCGGGTCGTAGAGAAAATTTGCCACGACCCAGCCATGCTCCCTTATCCGCTCGGCAGTATGACTGCCCCGGAATACCACCATCCGCGCCACTCCGTTCCGGTAGATGATGCCCATGGGTGCTGCATTCCGGCAGGTGGTTGCGATAACCTCGTTGATACCCTCTCTCAATAGTCCCATTGCCATCCTTCACCCAGAGCGATATAGAGGGAAGCAATGATAATATCTGCGATTGAGCCGGGATTTATGCCGCTATCGATCAATTCCTGGTCGAACCGGGTGATGTCGCGGATTCCTTCCCTTACCTCCCGTGCCTTTCTCATGACCTCCCAGGCGACGTCTCGGCCATGCTTCTTGATGATGAACGTATCAGGTTCGGTGGACAGGAGATCCATGAACGTTCCCACCACAGCCCCGCATCCCCCGTGATGGGATTTGAGGAGATCGGCCCCTCGCCGGGTAAGGGCAAATCCGTTGATCCATTCACGGGCAACCATGTCATGTTTGGCAGAATACAGCATGACATCGTATAACGTCATCCGGCGTTCTCTGAGTTCATCGGTAGCGCGTGGATCGTTCACATCGAGCTCATCGTCCTTTAACACCCTGACCCGCGTTTTTCCAAAAGCCCGGTAAAAGAGGATAGCATCTTCGACAGTAGTCTCTGATATAATACGGCAGGCACCGGGGATATCCCCCCCGCAGAGAAGGGGGATCAGCAGGATAAAAGCCCCGAAATGAGTGTTTCCCCCCGAATGGACGTTGGTTCGTCCGACTGCATCGAGGATAATGTCCCCGATCCCCCCTTCGCACTGCTCCGCCCTTTCGAGCGCTTTGCGTGAGAGAATGGTCGATGCAAGGAAATGTTCGAGCCGGGTCTCGGCATAGTCATGGCACCGGTCCACGTTTCCCGGTTTGGGAAAAGCGCAGACCTCGAGCATCATCGCAAGTTGCGCACGGTCAGCACGTGTTATCGGTTGCCCGTTCATAAAACAACCAGTGCATCAATTTCTCTGAAAGTTCCCGTTTCTTCCGCATGTACTCGCTGTTGGTCAGGCCTGCCTGCCGTATCGTGAGATCGCGGAACATGCAGGGAGAGGAATCCTTGCAGCACCAGGCCAGGCTGCCAAAACAGGTCTGTTTCCCCTCGGCCAGGGGGGTATCTTTAACGTACTCCTGCTTCAGCTTCATGTATTCTTCCCTTGTCACCCCTGCCTTTTCCAGGGTCGGTATAAGGGGGCAATTCTTGACCGGCATGCAGCAGAACGCGAGGGAACGGAGATCCCCACCCCTGCAGAGCTGTTTTGGGGAGTTATACCAGCCATGCTCATCGGCATACCGGGATATGGCAGCATCGAGGCCTCCAAGTGTCCGCTCATCGGCTTTCCGCGCGAGGGAGACCATGTCTGCACCATGGGAGAGCATCTCTTTCATCCGTTCAAAGGTATTCATGGAGTTGTTTGCGATGATGAAGATAGGGCAGTTGTTCCGCATCTGCCGGATCTTCTGGTATCCAAAGTCCATCAGGTCGACATGAAGGATATCGGCGCCGGCTTTCCAGAGAATCTGTGCCAGAGCTGCATCGTTGGAATGTATTCCTGCCCGGATCTTCACAGAGACAACGACCCCTTCGGACTTGAGCGTCTGAACGCACTGGACAAGTTCATCAGGGTGATGGAGGTAATATTCACCGACCCCGGCCTGTTTCATCGGCTCCTGGCGGCAGTGGGCATCGATCTCATAGATCACCTCGTCCCCGAGCTGCCGGGCGGCCTCCCGGAATGAGTCAGGGCAGCTCCCCCTCATATTGACTCCGGTAACAACATCACTCCTGCGAAGCTGCCGGATCTGCTCCTCGATCTCCATGAGCGGATCGTCACAGAGGAACTCCTGTCTCCCTTTTGCCGCGATCTCATGGCTGGCAGCGACCGTCTTTTCATCAATGGAGTATCCCCCGATAAAGGCAGCTCCGACATGCGCCTCCCGCTCGAGCACATACGTGGCGTCCACGATTCCGGCCATGGATGCTATGGCAAGGGGAGTCTTTACCACCTTACGATTGAGAATGATTCCAAACCTTCGGAAATATTCGTTATTTTCCATATGTAACACGCTGGACAGGTTTCAAAATTACACCGAATGCAGTAGATGATCCATTGTATGGGATTATAAATCGTTTGAATACCTTAAAAATAAACCGGAAGGAATATACAAAAAATGGTATAAAAACCCTTTCTTCCCCCTCCAGTGCCTGCGGATTCCTTCATTCTGAGGTGCTGCCTGGAATGTTCGGGGGGAAAATTGGCAATTGTTTTACGTCCATCAGCACAACGTATTACCATATGAGTAAGAAGGGCATCCTCCTTGTGGGCCATGGAAGTAAACTCCCGTATAATAAGGAACTTGTCGAAGAGACTGCCGGGCTTATTGCCAGGAGATATCCGGATTTTATCGTAAAATG
The DNA here is from genome assembly GCA_012516785.1 of Methanomicrobiales archaeon. Lineage (GTDB taxonomy): Archaea > Halobacteriota > Methanomicrobia > Methanomicrobiales > Methanospirillaceae > UBA9949. The sequence goes on along the minus strand of JAAYWH010000029.1, from coordinate 43,040 downwards.
CGGATTTATGAACATGAACTCCCCCTCCATCAAGGACTCCATGGATGCGTTTCGGAACGAGCCTATCGAAGTGCTGGTTGTCGTGCCGCTGTTCCTTGCCAAAGGGGTACATATCCTGCAGGATATCCCGGAGATCATAGGGCTATCGGGCGGGGAGACAAAGGGGCAGTTTGCAATGAACGGAAAGAACATCCCCCTCCTCTATGCAGATCCCATCGGCAGCGATCCGCTTCTTGCTGACCTGATGATAAAGAATGCCGAACGGGTGCTCTCAACCCTGTAATCCTTCATGCGAATTCTTGTTATCGACACGATCCATGGCGGTCTTGACATCGCAAGATACCTGAACGTCAGGGGCCATTTCACAGACGTAGTCGATGTTTACCGAGGAAATGTGGGGATCGATGCCGCAACCGCAGCAGAGCGGTCGTATGACCTGGCTATTGCACCGGTTCACCTCGATCCGTGGCACCCGCTGCTCCAGTCGCTTACGGTCCCCGTCATCTCACACCACGATGCGGTCAGGTGGATCATCGGAAAGGACAGGCCTGCACCGTTCATCGAGATCACGGGGGCCAGGGGCAAGACGACCACAGCCTGTGCACTTGCCCATGTCATGAAGGGGCCGGGCATCCTCCATACTTCCAGAGGAACCTACCGTTTCCCGGAAAAGGACCTTATCTGGAAGAAGAGTATTACCCCCACCTCCCTTGTCCCGGCGGCAGAAGAGGCGCTGCGTATCGGGGGGTGGTGCATCAGCGAGGTCTCTCTCGGGTGCACAGGTGCAGGAGAGTATGGGATCATCACTTCATCGGAGGATTACCTTTTCGCCGGTGGAAAAAAGAAGGCCCTCGCCGAGAAGGTCCGATCCGGGCAGCGGCTCCCCCGCCTTCTGGTAGCCCCGGGAGTTGATGCCCCGGGTGCAGTGCAGGTTGAGTCAGTCGCTGTCACTGATGGTAAGGTGTGCCGGTGGGAATGCGGGGGAATGACCGGGACCTTTGGATCCCCGCTCCTCATGCTCGAGAGTTACCGGATACCCCTGCAGCTCGCAGCCGCTGCCGGTTGTGATCTGGGGGGCGACCCGTCACGGCTCGCATCGTTTCAGGCCATCCAGGGCAGGATGTCCCAGACATCTGAAGGGGGGATCCGGATCATCGACAATTCAAATTCAGGGACCTGTGCACTGACAACCCGGTCTGCGGTGCAGTACGCAAGGAATGTTACAGGCAAAGAGGAGATCACGCTCGTCACCGGGAAAGAGACCGGGGCGGTGTGCGAGGGATTTCCAAGAGAGGATATCCTTGCTGTGATCGGTGAGATCCAACCTGCCATGGTGATCATGGTTGGCAGCGAATATGCCGGGATCGGAGATGATCCCGGATGCAGGAGTATCCCGTTCCATTATGCTGGATCCCTTGCCGAGGGGATTTCCATCGCACGCACCCTTACCAGCTGTGGAAGCATTGTCCTTTCCGTGAAGTGCTGGAGGTGAGAGAAGCCATGAAGTATATGCAGCCGAGGCCGAGTTCGATTGTCGCTGCCCTTTATACCGCCCGCGATCTGGAGGTCGATGTAGCCGTGCTCCACGGGCCGTCGGGATGCTCGTTCAAGCATGCCCGGCTCCTTGAAGAAGACGGGATGCGGGTGCTGACCACCTCACTCGCCGACCACGAGTTCATTTTCGGGGGGCAGGAGCCGCTCGAACGGGTTCTCAGGTATGCCGAGGAGCAGTTCCACCCCCACAGGATGGCGGTCGTGGGTACTTGTGTCTCCATGATCATCGGTGAGGATCTCAAGTCGGCAGTAACCCTCTCGGGCGTCTCAACGCCAACCATCGCGATCGAGATCCATGCAGGATATCCCGAGAACATAGAGGGTGTGATCGCCACCCTTGAACCCGCCGCTGAGGCAGGATGGATCTCAGCCGATGAACTCGAACGCCAGAAATACCTGCTCGGGATGGCAAACGAAGTGGAGCGTCTCCGGGGAGCAGCCTGTAAACCCTATATAGAGCCCTCCCGGGGGGATCTCAAACATCTCGTTGCGGGAAGGCTGGCCGCCCTTGCAGGTTCGGGAAAGAGGGGGATTGCAATCATGAACGCCAAGAAAGAGACCGCATACATGTTCGCGGATGAACTCCTGGCGCTCCATGACCTCTGCCCCTGTGCCGACATCACGTATCTTGCAAACCTTGAAGCCAGGGGTCTTCCGAAGGTCCGGCAAGATGCCCGACGGATCCTTGCAGGGATGACCGGGCGGGGGCTGGAACCCGGGCTTTTGGGGGCCCTCGATGAGTACGGTGCTAACGGAGAGGCTGTAGGGAAGCGGCTTTCAGAACTTGACCCTGAGTTTGCACTCATTGTCGGGGTTCCGCACGCAATCCCCCGGGAATATACCGATGGGATCGAATGCTTCTCGATAACGAACGGCCCGCGGCAGGTCGAGCCGCTCCGTGACCTTGGGCACCGGCACGTCGTCGTTGAGGTGGATCTCCATCCCCGGACCCTTGGCGTGAAAGATATTGTCGAGAGCGAGTTTGGTGCGATCCTCCGGAGCATGTCATGCGAGCTCTGATGATCTCAGGGGACCGTTCAGGGAGCGGGAAGACCAGCATCAGCCTCGCGATCGCTGCGCTGCTCTCGCAGAAGATGACGGTCCAGACGTTCAAAGTGGGCATGGACTACATCGATCCCTCCTACCTCACCGGGGTTACAGGGCGTCCCTGCCGTAACCTGGATACCTTCGTGATGGAAAGAACAGATCTTGCCAGGATCTTCGCCCACGGGATGGAGGGATCGGATGTTGGCCTTGTAGAAGGTGTCAGGGGGCTTTACGAGGGGGCAGAGTCCCTCGGGGATGAGGGGAGCAGTGCAGCGGTCGCAAAGCTCCTGAACATACCGGTCGTACTGGTGGTAAGTGCACGGAGCATCACCCGGAGTGCCGCCGCCATTGTGAAGGGATTCCAATCATTTGACCCTGCGATCGATATCAGGGGGATCATCCTGAACAATGTCTCTGGGCCACAGCATGTCCGGAAGGCTACCGAGGCAATCGAGCACCATTGCGGGGTCCCGGTCATCGGGGCAGTACCACGCCAGCCTGACATGGAGCTTGCGATGCGCCACCTGGGGCTGGTGCCCTATCTCGAAGGAAAGACTGCTCCTGCATTTCTCCGGCGCATCCAGAACATTACTGCAATGGTGGGGGATCATATCGATCCCGATCTCCTCCTTGGACTGTCAGCCACGGTCCCCACCCCTCCCGGCCATGATCCCCTGTTCGAGCCTGCCGAGGTACCCGATACGACCATTGCAGTTGCACTCGATGAAGCGTTTAATTTCTATTATGCGGATCTCTTTGACCACCTAAGGGCTGGCGGGGCAAAGGTAGTCACCTTCAGCCCGATCCATGACCGGCTGCCGGAAGCGGACGGGTACATCTTCGGAGGGGGATACCCCGAACTGTTCCTGCATGAACTCGAGGCAAACGACCGGATGAGGGATGCGGTACATGAGAGGTCGAGGGAGGGTATCCCGATCTACGCCGAATGCGGGGGCCTGATGTACCTCACCGGAGCGATACGGACGAAAGCGGGATGGCAGGGATCAGACAAGGAGGAGGCCTGCGGGATGTGCGGGGTCTTTGATGGTGAAACGATCATGCCTGCACGCCGGATTGTTAGTTATGTCGAAGGAGAGAGCCAGGGAGGAAATCCCCTCGGTGCAGGACATTTCCGGGGCCATGAGTTCCATTACTCTGATGTGAATCTCCAGACGGATACCCGATTCTCCTACCTCCTCTCGCGTGGCAAAGGGATAAAGGGGCAGCTCGATGGTGCCGTCCGGGACAATACAATCGGGAGCTACACCCACCTTCACCCGGTAAGCAGCCGGAACATGTTCTCGTCTTTTATCGTTTCCTGCAGGACCGGCGCCCGGGGATAACCAGCAGGTAAAAAATACTAGTACTTCCAAATCTAGCAGGTATGATCATCTATATTGACGGGAAATATCTGCCAAAGGAAGAGGCACACATCTCTGTCTTTGACCATGGATTCCTCTACGGGGACGGGGTCTTTGAAGGGATCCGTGCCTACAACGGCAGGGTCTTCCGCCTCCAGGAGCACCTCGACCGGTTATATGACTCCGCCCGGACCATTGACCTCAAGGTCCCGGTCCCGAAAGAGGAGATGGCCGGGATCATCCTTGAGGTGCTCAGAAGGAACAAGCTCTCGAACGGCTATATCCGGCCACTCGTCACGAGGGGGGTGGGAGACCTTGGACTCGACCCGAGGAAGTGCCCGATAGCCTCGGTGATCGTGATCGCCGTTGAATGGGGTGCGATGTACGGTGATCTCTACGAGAAGGGCCTCAAGGCGATCACAGTCTCGGTCAGGAGGAACCCTGCCGAGGCACTCCCGCCGAATGTCAAGAGCCTGAACTACTTGAACAACATCCTCGGCAAGATTGAGGCGAACTACAAGGGCGGCGACGAGGCGATATTCTTTGATACTAACGGGTATATGTCGGAGGGGTCGGGCGACAATATCTTCATTGTGAAAAACGGGGTCATCTTCACCCCGCCGACGCTAAACAACCTCAGGGGGATCACCCGTGCCGTGGTCCTTGAGATTGCAAAATCACACGGCCTTACCCTGGTGGAGCAGAACCTCGGGTATTACGATATGTATTCGGCAGACGAGGTCTTTGTCACGGGCACTGCGGCCGAGGTCGCCCCGATTGTCCTGATCGATGGCCGTGCGATCGGCACCGGAAAACCCGGCCCCGTCACCCGCCAGCTGATGGCAGCGTTCAAAACCGTCACCGAGACCGAAGGGACCCCGATCTACCAGTGATACTCCCCGGCATCCCCATCCACAATTATTTTTACGTTGAAGATCTAACAGGATAAAGCAACTTTGCTGCTATAGTGTAGTCCGGCCAATCATTTCGGCCTTTCACGCCGAAGACTGGGGTTCGAATCCCCATAGCAGCACTCCTCACTGAGGGTTCTATTCTCTTTCCGTTTTGATATCCCCATAGCAGCACTCTTTTCATAACCCCGATTTATGCGATTAATAGCCAGATGTTCCCGATAGCCACGAGGGATGAGGGAAAAGATGGCGTTGAATGCGGGATCATTTCTGGTACCTGGATCACCTCAAAATTAAGCCCATTTTGGACTCCGTTTCGCCCATTTTGAACATGGAACCGCATTTCCATAGGAAATTATGTTTATACTTATGGAGAGTATTGATAAAATCGCTTCATTTCAAAAAATAGTCGCAAATATCTTATTAAAAAGGATCTTTTTATTGAAGCTCTGTACGAGAGAAATAGGTGGTAGTGGGATTCATCGGATGGAACCGGAAGAGGCCCGTGCATGCAATCTGTGAAGGTCTTTTGCGGATCAGTAATCGGTTGATTTTGTGGAATTAAAAGAATATTTAAACGTTTATTTTCAATATATCGCGTTTATATGGCTTTTTAGTAGTTTTAGGAGAGGATGGCATACCAGATGAGCGTTATACCTCCGAAACCTTTAAACATCTGGAGCTGATCCTCACAATGGGGACTTTCAATGGTTGCAGCGGAAAAGCCTGGTATTGAATTCCCGAGCGTTCTCGACCGTGCTTACAAGGAATACAAGCGCCACCTGAAGGTGGAGGATATCATGAGCAGGGAGGTTGCCATCACAACCCCCGACACCATCATGGCAGATGCCGCAAAGCAGATGGGTGAGAAACATATCGGGAGCCTGATCGTCATGCAATATGGCACCCCGATCGGGATCGTGACCGAACGGGACCTGCTTTCAAAGATCCTGGCAGGGGGTCTTGATATCGGGGCGACAAAGGTCAGCCATGTGATGTCGTACCCGCTCATCAAGATCTGTCCCGACCTGGAGATCAGGGAAGCGGCACGGACCATGATCCGGCGAAAAGGGAGGCTCGCCGTCTTCCAGTGCGGGGATATTGCCGGGGTGATCACCGCATCAGACCTCATCCGGGAGATGCCCGATGCTCCCGAGACATCGCTCACCGTTGACGAATTCATGACGCGGGACGTAAAAAGCATCGGGGAGGATGAGACCGTTGAAGAGGCAGCCCGTCTTATGGGCAGGGAGCGGATCGGCAGCCTTCTCGTCATGAGGGATGACCACCCTTTGGGGATATTCACGGAACGTGATCTCCTCACCACCTTCCTCGCGCGGGACAGGCCCCTTGATGCCCCGGTGAGCATGGCATCCTCATCACCGCTGATCACTGCTCCCGCCGGGATCAGTATTCATGCCGCCGCAAAGACAATGGCATCAAGACACATCCGCAGGCTAATCCTCACGAAGAACAAGACCATGGAAGGGATCATCACCGCGAGGGACCTTGTAGAGGCATACGCCCGGTAGCCTGGCATCACCTGAGAACAGAGCGGTATCCGGGAGGGCTAGTCCCTCCTTTCAGATCCTTCCTTCCTGTCACTCCAAAGGAATGGATACGATCCGCTTTAACTGGATTTTACCCCTGTTCGAAAAGAAGAGGGATATAGTGTTTCCCTCAACCGCATTCCCGGGCAGCATATCCTGAATTTTCTCTTTCCGTTCAGAAGAAGCTGTCAAGACCGATCGACACGGCATAAATCAGCATGGTGATGTGGAAGAGCGGAAGCATCCGAAGGCAGGTATCCGGGGTCCTGTCCCTGCTGATCGCCATGTTTGCCACGAGAAGCAGGCAGAGCCCAAGGACGATTCCGCCCCGTGCTATCCAGCCCAGGCGGGTCATGAAGAGGACTGCGGTGATCACATGGATTGCAGTGAATCCTGCAATCCAGAGCGCTGTTCCCGAAAGCCCGTACAGGGTTGCCACCGTATTCATCCCCCGTGCCCTGTCATTCGCGACATCGATCAGGTCATTTGCTCCAAGGTGGGCCTGGGCAAACGGGTAAAAGAACATGAAGTAAAAGAGGGCCAGCACATCGGGATAGCCGATGCACAGGTACCCTGCGATGGGGAACAGGGCAAAATCGGTGCGTCCTACCAGCTGTGCAAGAGGGAAACGCTGGTTTCGCTTTCTCACCTGGTAAAAGACCTCGACACCGTAACTGCAGAGCATGATCAGCAAGACGAATGCCGAATGAGGAAAAGGAAGGGTCGCGGTGAGGAGGACGGTCGCTGTCACAAGGATAATAAATACGACAACTGCCTCCCGGGAAGAGACCAGCCCCTCCGGAATCGGTCGCCTCCCAAACATTCTCCAGTACTTGGTCAGCTTTCCGGTTTCGATATCCCGGGTATCGTAATGCCTGTCAACATAGTCATTGAGGACAAACCCTGCTTCAAATCCAAGGAAACCGATGAACGCTACTTTCAGGAGGTCATACCATGAGAAGAGACCGTATACGGAAGTGGCAAGGAGGTATCCCGAGCAGAAGAGGACAGGCCACGCAAAAAAGAAATGGAGCCGCAGGAGATCCACATAACCTCTCATGACCTGATGCATACAGGGATTTTCAACACCATCATAATTCAGGTTTTGCGCTGGATGGTTAAGATTCTGATCGGGGCACATGAGTTCACAACGGTTTCGCGCAGGGAGGCGAACGCGGGGCATCTGGATAATCCGGTCACTGGGAGGAGGTTCCGCTACCGCCCAAGGCCGTTTTCTTCAACGGCAATTACACGCTCCTCCCCTCGGAAGGTATGATAAAGGGAAGATGGGAGGAGAGGGAGAGAAGAGGATGTGAGGGGATGTTTAGGACGTGCGCTTGTATGACGTATACCCGAAAACAGGAGGAGATGTTCAGGCCCGTTTCATACAGGGAGGACACTTTTTCAGCTGTCGATCGACATCTTCGTTGATGATCTGCTTCATCTCCTGGATCAGCTTCAGGCTAATGACGGCGGGGTCCTCACCCGTCTTCTTTGCAATCTCCTGTGACAGATAGGGGATGGTGTATTCAGAAAACTTCATCGGGGTGCCGGTGATCTTCCAGATCGCAAATTCAAGTTCTTCTTTCAGGGTCGGGCGCATGGATCACTTCCAGGGAAACAACCACCATGAAAAAATGTCGGTTCTTATTATATTACTAAGATTATTTTATAAATCTTATTGATGTGGCAGCCTGAATTCAGACGCAAGCCCATCGCTGCTTTCCCGGGTTTTCGCGGATCGCGCCAAAGGACGTAATACAGAGATCGTAAGCGAGGTCCGGTGCGAAAATCAGGGGGATGGCAGGTCCCCTGCTCCCCGCTTCTTCAGGCTGTTTTAAAGGTCCTCTGTACGGTGAAAGAATTCACCACCATCTGGGCATCCGGCTTATTATGGTCGTATACGTTTTCCCAGGTGGAGTAAGGTCCGAAATAGCTGACGATATAGCCTTTCCCATCCATCAACGCGTAATACTGCATATATCTCCGGTCAGCATTTCCTCTTTTATCGCGGGTGTAATATTCAATCTGGTAGGCTCGTGTATCAGAAAGAAGTGCGGGTGCACTCTTGCTCGTCGTTGTTATAAAATAATCCAGCTGCAGCTGAGACACTGCAGAATTAAAATAGTCCTCAAGGATCAGGGTCTTTGGTTTCGAATCAATCTCTACCGTTAAATTGGCGATGTAATTAAAGCACTGGCTGGTCTCGGAATCACAGCCCCCCTCAATCGGTGCGGTCAGGGTAAGGACGGTCCTCCCGGCGGCCGCTTCGTTGATGGTCCAGTTTCTCGGGTAGCGAAGAGAGAACCCAAATTTCTTGTTCTCATAGGTGACCAGGGGATCGAGCGGGATCTCCTCCGTCACTTCCGGAGTCGGCGTCATGGTTGGATCATCAGTGATCATGACAGCCGTTTCATTCAGTTCTTCTGCTTCCGGATCAGAAGATGAGAGATCAGAATCCCCCCGAGGAACAGTGAGATTGGGTTCACCGGGTGTATCCTGGGTAGGAGGAATCCCGATGAGATTACCATACTCGTCGACCATAAAGTCGTTATGACCTGAAATTTTGGAAAGGTCGATGCCTGCAAAACCGGACGTGCTGTTTGCTCCTGTAAGGGATGGAGGGAGGAGCGGATTAAAAAATACAAGGATGACATTCCCGCAGAGAGACATGATCAGCAGCAGCACAAGCACCTTCTCCCGCATCATGGTTGCACCTCATAAAAATGGGATTATATCCTGTTATATGGATAAATTATGACCTTATAGGCCTTAAAATTTGACATCGCGGTCAGGTCACCCTGCAAGCACCAGAAAAAGATGTGATCAGTCCTTGATGAGAATCGCCCCGAATATTACCAGGAAGATTCCGATAATAATCGCAATAATCCCTATGGATCCCTTCAGAACGGTGATGACATCAGGGAGGAATACCCATACTGCATAGGCCCCGAGAGCCAGCAGAATAATTCCCCCAATAAGGCTCGCAACACCTGTTTTATCCATTTCATACTCTCCTTTTACTACCCTATCAGTTCTTTGAATACATAAGAATAGTGCTGTCGAAGGAATGGAACCCTGGACGATCAAGCATATGCTTGAAAAAATAGATTCAGGACGTCTGCTGTCCTTCAGCCTCTTCTTCCATCGCAGCAAATACCTGCCTGAAGATCTCACGGGTCTCAAATCCTTCCTCCCGCGAGAGCCTCTGGATGGCAAAACCCACATGGACGAGTACAAACTCTCCGACTTCCACATCGACCAGATCAAGCCGCACTTCCTGTCTCAGGTCACCGTAATCGACAATCCCGATGTTACCCTCTTTCTTCTCAATGACCTCGGCAGGTATTGCTATACACATAGAGTCGGATCCCTGTATTCATATTGTCTTTCTGAAATGATAAAAGAGATGATTGTGGTGGCTTATAGCAACAAAAAAGAACCGGCTAGCAATGATCCTGATGAGGAAAGATTCAGAAGCGCTACCCGCCGGGTCCCGCACGCCATTCGGAACCCCCGGCGATGTACTGGTTCATGATTCAGGCGAGGAGTGCCAACCAGCATTCCTAGGTTCAGAAGTATTTTCTTCTTAGGGGTATACCTCCTTAATTCAGGCCTCATCATTCGCATATACAGACGAGAGAGTGGTTTCTCGTAAGCTTTTTTCGAAAATAACAGATCCTGACATCCGGTACAAAACGGGAGTTGCCTGTATGAAAAAAATTAGACTGCCTCAAACCAGTCGGGAAGGATGAAGTCCCCTTCCTTGAGATGGTCGGGCCAGACGATTACCGGCCGAAGGTTCCTTGCAGTTTCGTTCCATCGCAACTGTTCCATGTACAGGTCAAATTTGGCCTCCCTGAACTCAGGGGTGAACTGGATCACTCCCCCTTCCATCTCCTCGATAATCTCGGGCATCTCAAGTGAGTGGAGAGCGGTTACCACCGCTACCTTGTCGCGGGTTCCGGCGTTTTCAACTGCCTGTGCTGCGATGTAAACCCCTTCATAGGTCGATGCTCCCATCATTCCCGGGAAGCCTCCCCACCTCTTCTCGAAATCCTGCTTGAACTGTGCCGTATTATTCGCAATCGTCCCGGGAGGGATGGTATACGGGCTGAACCGGGACTCGATGACAGAGGAGTCCCCGTACTGTCCCACTCCACTGTAATAATCAGGATCATCATTGCACTCTACCGCAAGGAAGATGGCATTGATCCCTACATCCCGCCGTGCCTGGGTGACAAGGGGGATCTGCTCGTTGATAAACGTCGCCGGGTAAATAACATCAGGTTGTGCCGCCTTGACCGAAGTGAGCAGGGTCCGGTAATCGGTCTCGCCCATCTTGAAGGTCTCGTTTGCTACGATCGAGATGGGAAGATGCTCCTGTTCGATGGTGTTTATCACCGCGGTCTGCACCCCTTTCCCATAGGGGCTGTCCTGGTAGATGAGCGCCATCCGGAGCGGCCTTTCAGATGAGAAGCCAAATTTTTCGTTGATGGCAGGACGGATCACCTCATTAGCAAAGAGGGTGGTCTGGCGCCCGTAGTCATCCGTTGTCGGACAGTAATGGAACGTGGTACTGGTCGGCATGTCAGTCCGCTGCGTGATGATCGGGCTCGATGCCCCGGTAACAATATAAGGAACCTGGTGCTCGTTTACAATCGCCTGGTGAGATGAGACAACCGCACTCGAGAATCCCCCGACAAGGAGATCGACCTTGTCCTCGGTAACCAGCCTGGTTACCGCCTTCTGCCCCCCTTCACGGGTCGATTCATCGTCCCCGAGGATCGCCTCTATCGGGACTTTCCTGCCGAGGTCTTTAATGTACACTCCGCCGTCCGCATTGATCTCCTCGACAGCAAGTACGGCCGATTGCCAGATATCTTTTCCGGTGGTGCTGGCCGATCCGGTCATTGAGGCAACAACCCCGATCTTGAGGGTCGGTTCAGCCTGAGGCTGCTGAGTACATCCTGCGATAAGAATGACGCCGATCAGCAGCACTGCCCCTACAGCAAACTTCGCGTCCAATCCAAACACCCTGCTATGTTAAAGCATGGCATGGCAGCTCCTATAAAATTTCCCCTTGGAAAAGGGGGACGGATCAAGGGAGCGTTATATGGGTAATTTTTTTATCTGGGAACAATTCTTCAGGGGAACAGGTTGGATTGATGACGACTATCTCCGGAGTGGCAAAGAGCCTCAGTTCCACGCCAAGGTTAGACGTCCCGATACCCCGGGTGATGTAGGTACTCACGCCGTTCTCAAGAGAGAGACCGGAGAGCTCGAATCCCGGCAAGGGGATGTCCTGGGGGAGGAATTGCCCCCCATGGGTATGGCCGGCGAGGATGAGATCAGCAGCCCAGTTGGCCCGGCATTCAGGCTCATGGATCAGGTATAGAGTGAATGCACTGGATTTCGGGACGTCGGGGGGATCCGCCATTCCTGCCCAGCCATCATCAATACCGACAAGGATCAGATCCTGTCCGTCTGCATCCACGACAAGGTACTCATTTTTGAGTACCCTCACACCGTTCATCCCGAGCTCGTCAGTGAGCCGACCGGCATAGACCACATCCGTTGTCTCATCCCGGAGGCTGCTCACATTGTAATCGTCCCTGTCGAACGAGGCATTATTCACCGCGAGGTTCTTTTCTACCCAGGATGTTGAGGTGATACCTGACTTGTAGTCATGGTTGCCAAGCACGGCGTAGACCGGAGCATCGATCCCATCCCATATTTTTTGGAGCGAGAACTCCTCTCCATCCCCGTAGACGAAATCCCCCCCGATCAGGACTACCGACGGGTCAAGGGCGTTAATCTCATTGACGATGGTATTGACGTAGTTGATATTCCCCTGTTTCAGGTGGGGGTCAGCAATGAAGACGATATTGTCTGGTGCTCCGTCGATATGGAGCACCGTGATCTCCGAGGTCTTCGCCTCAACGTAGGCAAGGCCTATCGAGGCATTAAGGATGCCGAGAAAAACGATGAACGTAAGGTAGTGGGTTGTCCCAATCTTGGGCATCTTCGGAAGTGCGTCTTTCAATCGCATTTATATCTTTTGTTTTGGTGATGATGGATAAAAATGGTGTGGGTGGTGGCAGCAGAGAAATGCCAGAACCGATGTATGTTCTGGAAAAAAAGTGAAAGCGCCGGGGAAGAGATTTGAACTCTTGAGGTGCATGGCACCAGTGGCTTTCAAGGCCACCGCCTTACCGGTCTAGACTACCCCGGCCCGGATATAGTATATGCGACGCCAAAGCATAAAAAAAAGATCACCACTTTCTCCGAATCACAACGAGTGCTACCCCGGCTATAACCGCGGCTACCACCCCTATAGCCGGCAGAGGGGAGGATTGTTCTTCCGTGGAGGTAGTACCTGGCGTGGTTGCAGCAGTACCGGGGCCTGAAGTCTCCACCTTCGCCGCCCCGTCAGCCGACAGGAGCACATCCCCCTCAGCTGCATAGCTGTAAGGGTACACCTTAAGGACAAGAACATCCTCAGCGGTGTCGATGATGATCTCCTCATTTCCCACTGAACCTTTTTCGTTTACTTTCACGGTCTTCCCTTCTGTATCGGTATACTCGATAACCCAGTCGATCCCTGACGAGGTGAAAGCCCTGATCGTCCCTGGTCCACCCGTTGTCACTACGAAAGTCGCCGGCTTGTCCCTGGAGGCAAAGGCACTTGCTGATAGGATCGGATTTGTGGTGGGGACGATGGTTGGCGGGGTGGTTGCTACAGGCTTCTCCCGGACCGTGACCAAAATCGTCCCAATGTATCCCTTGGCATCGGTGAAACTGATATTATACTGCCCGGGGCCCTTGATAGGGACCTCTGTGGAGAACGAGCTGTCTGACTTGACACTAACATAGGCCGGTCCGAACACCGCTTCACCTCCCGGGCCAGTGACTCCGATCTGGACCCCCGAATTTGCCAGTCCGGCAATGGATCCGTCAATATCGAGGGTCCCGTCCATCTCCTGGGAACTAAACGCTGAAAAGACGATTTCGTCGCTGCGGTCGATGATCTCGATCACCCGGAGGGTTACCGAATCCCCCAGGTAGGAATACCCGGAGATGGCAGGCACTTCCGCCTTGTATACCCCCTTGGTAAATCCTGTGGTGTCAAATACGACAGAAAATTCACTGTTTGCCTGGAGCGTGACCGTTTTTCGTGCGAGTTCCTCGGTAACATGGCCTGATTTATAGAGGACAATGTCGACGCTGATGCCAGGGGGAAGGTTGCTTGTTCCGTTCACCACGAGCGGCATCCCCCTCTGGATCTGCGAGGGCGCCTTGAGTATCAGTTCATAAGCCTGTGCAACTCCCCCGCAGAGGGCAAGGCACAGGAGGGCCACGAGAGCGATTCGCGCCAGGGTGTGAGAGGCTGGTCTCTTCTGGTCCATCAATAAATCCCGCCTGAATGCATGGGTGTTGTCGTCAGGATGAAAACGACACCGGTTGGATAAAAATTTGTGCTGCATCCTTAATACCTTGCCCATCCGGCATGCCGTCCCCGTTGATGCTTTAAACCTGCACGACCCATGAAAGAGGTGTTGTAATCATGGAACGGCCGCTCGCATGCTGGAAAGGGGAGGAACGATACGAAGGAGAGGTCCTCCCTTCTCTCACCATCATCCTGAAGACCGGGGGGTGCCGGCACAACCGCTGCAGGATGTGCAGTTACCGGTTTGAACGGTACCCGGAGGGGACCGATCTCGAGGGCGCCCTCCTCTCCCAGCTCCACTGGGTGGTCCAGCATTACCCTCCATCCGGGGTTGCCATCGTCAAGCTCTACACTTCGGGCAGTTTCTTCGATCCCGGGGAAGTGCCTCCCCGCGTGGTAGAGGAGGCGGCCCGGATCTTTTGGGGGAAACTTGTCATCGCGGAGACACGGCCTGAATTTGTTGACTCTGAACGGATTGCAGCCTTCATTTCAGCGATCGATTCAGGAGATTACCCGACCCCGCTCTACGTGGCCATCGGTCTCGAGACCACAAATGACAGTATCCGTCAGAAATCGATCGATAAGGGATTTACGTTCTCTGATTTCAAAAAAGCGGCAGATAACGCCAGAGCGGGGGGCGCCGGGATCAAGGCATATCTCCTTTTAAAACCGCTCTTTCTCACGGAACGGGAGGCGCTCCTTGATATGGAGGAGTCGATCCGGACCGTTACTGGAATTGCTGATATGATCTCGATGAATCCCTGCACCGTCCAGAAGCATACCGAGCTCGAATACTACTGGAAGCGGGGAGGGTACCGGCCTCCCTATCTCTGGAGTGTTGTTTCATTGCTCCTCTCTGCACCCGCCCACATCACCTGTGATCCGGTAGGAGGGGGTCGTGCACGCGGACCTCACAATTGCGGGACCTGTGATTATGATATTGTCAAGGCAATACGGGATTACAACCTCTCTGGGAATTGCCAGACACTTCACCAGCTCTTTTCCAGGGGATGCGAATGCAAAGAAGAATGGGAGCGGGTCCTGTCACTCGAGAAACCGTACTGCATGCCGCTGACTCTGTGATGGCACTTCCTGAATCTCGAGCTGCTTTTCGAGGAGGGGCAGGAATGTCCCGGCATCGCTTACCACGCCGATAGCCTGCATGGTCCCGCGGTCCATCAGCTTTGTCAGGGATGAGGGATTGATGTCGACGCAGATGGTTTTCACAAAGGAGGGGAGGCAGTTGCCGACCGCCACGGAGTGGAGGAGCGTGGCTACCATGAGAACCATCCCGCACCCCTCTACATGAGAACGAATCTGGTCCTGGGCTACCACCGCATCAGTGATGACATCAGGTAATGGACCATCGTCACGGATAGATCCTGCAAGAACGAACGGAATATCCTTCATGACACATTCGTACATGATCCCGCCCGTGATCACCCCGGTTTCGATCGCTTTTTTTATCGAACCTGCCCGCATCACTTCGGAAATGGCATACAGGTGATTCTTATGACCTCCCGTGACAGGTTTTCCTGTACAGATGTCCATACCAAGCGATGTCCCGTAAAGGTTGTATTCGATGTCATGGGTGGCAAGGGCATTGCCAGCAAAGAGGACATCGATGTATCCTTTCCGGATAATCGATGCAAGTGCACGGGCGGCTCCGGTATGGATGATCGCAGGTCCCCCCACGAGTCCGATCTTCCCTCCCTTTGCTTTCAGTGCGATCATCTCAGCGGCAACCTTCGCGATGATCGTCTCACTTGGCCGTTCGGGTGAGACGGTGCCGTGCATGAACTCGAAATTGGAAAGCTGGCGGGGACGCTCAGGAGGGTCCACCCGCACTCCCTCTTCACCAACCACCACAAGATCGCCTTTCTTCAGCTTTGAGAGCGGGGTGCACAGGGCTGACTTCCCCTCGGGATCGACCACGATTGTGCAGTCCATCTCGATATGCTCAACCGGGATCCATCGCCCCCGGTATTTGACAGAAGTCGGATGGTGGGTAGTCGAGTAAAAGCCCTTCGGGACGATACGATCACCCTCCGCAGGGGCTACCGAAATCTCCTCTTCAAAGAGCAGGTGGGCACCGAACCGGTGGATCTCTGAGAGGATCGCCTGGAGCTGCTGTTCGGTATCGGCATTTACTTTCAGGCGTGCGTAGCTTGGGTCTGTCTTCCGTTTGCCTACTTCAAAGGTGATAATTTCAAAATTGCCACCTTTGTCCATGATCCGATCAAAGACCTTTGTCATGATGCCCGAGTCGATGATGTGCCCCTCGAGCTCGACTTCACGGGAGACCTGCATAGTAAGTATAATTCAGCGGCGCTTGCTTATATTATTTCTCCGGTAATCGGGGGAATCTGCCCAAACTGGCTCGTTTGTATTGTTTTTTTGAGGGCTCATCGGTCCTGGCAGAGCTGGCGAACCCTATCCAGTTCTTCTTGGGTATTGATGTTGTATGCAAGACTCTCCTCCCAGAGCAGGAGCTGCAGCTCATCCTGATGTTTCTCCATGAGATCCCCCCGGAGTATGTTAATGCCGGCCGGACATGCCGGGATGGTGCCAATGCAGCCCGAATACGAAGGGTGGGAGCCTGCGTTCCTGATAAGCTCCTCGGGCACCCATACCGAGCAGGCCTCCTTTCCGGATTTCTGGTAGTGTTCCCTGATCTCGCTGATGGTTGCCGGGCTGAGGAAGGGGAGATCTGCAACACAGGAAAAGAAAGGATCCCTTATCTCAAGATACTCTGCCGCTTCGGCAAGATCTTCGATATACCCGGCTCCTGAGGCGACGAGATAGGAGATGGCCCGTGCCCTGCACCAGTTGAGGGTGTACGGAGTCTTTCCGGTCAGGATCACCACGACCTCGTACCCTGCGTCATGGAAGGCTTTGATGACGTATTCGATCATCGGCTTTCCGTTCAAGGTGACAAGTGGTTTTTCACCAAGATTGAGCCGTGTTCCGCTCCCTCCCGCAAGTATCAACGCATACATTCACCGATCGCCTCCAGGAGCAGGCTGTTTTCCCCCCTCGTCCGGACCGCTACCCGGATGGAACTTGGGAGTCCGAATGAATGGCAGTCCCGGACGAGGATGCCCCTGCCGGAGAGAGCAGAACAGAGGGGTGCGACATCGTACGGGAAGGTCAGGAGTAAAAAATTGGTATCGGAGGGATGAACCGAAAGGGGGAGGGTGCGGAGGGCAGAGATGAACCATTCCCGTTCTGCCCGGATCCTGGACCGGGACTGTTCGAGCTGTTCATACCTGCCGAATGCCCTGATTGCAAACTGCTCGGCGATCGAGTTGACACTCCAGGGAGGGCGTATGATCTCCATCCGTTCGATAAGGTCTGGGTCCCCGAACCCATACCCAAACCGGATTCCCGGAACTGAGAAGCTCTTCGTGAGGGATCGGCAGATGAATAGGGAGGGGTCCCTGACATCGGCAACGCTCTGGTTGATGTCGGAAAGCTCGATAAATGCTTCATCGACAAAAAGGGTCTTTGCAGGGGAGAGCAGATCTAGGACGGCTTGCCTGCTCTGGAGTTCTCCGGTGGGATTGTTCGGATTGCAGAGGAACCCGGCTGCCGCTGGTTGCCATTCCCCTGCAGGGATGGCTCCTGCCAGGCGTGCTGACATTTCATACTCCCCAAAGGTGGGATTCCTGATCCATACCCGGTCTCCACGGGATAAGGTCGCCTGACAGAAGACCCTGATCAGTTCAATGGATCCGTTTCCTACCGCGATCTCCTCAACCGACCGGTGAAACCGCTCCGCGATAGCTTCCTTAAGGAGGAGATATCGGTCGTCCGGATAGCTGGAAATGAGATCGTCAGGGAGAGAGAGGGGGACGGCTGGGGGCCATGGATTAAGATTCGCACTGAAATCGATGGCACCTTTCCCCTGTTCCTGCTGGAACTGCCGGACCTTTCCACCGTGGATCACTCTGTGGGGGATATCGTAGTTCACGCTCAAATTTCCCTTCAGAAATGGGTGCACCGCGGTATTAAGGTATGCAGAAGGTATTTGGGACGAGAAAGAAAAAATATATATACTATTGCTGTTTATTTAGGAATCATCTGATCTAATGTCAGACTAAAGGTAGCTCTCTGACAGATGATTAGCAGACAATTGTCTGACAATTGTCATACATGAGGAGTAAAAATGCAGCGAATTACGCTCAGGCTTCCCGACCATCAGATCGAGATGCTTCAGCATATGGTGGAAGCGGGGGAGTTTCCGACCATCTCTGAAGCAGTGAGGTATGCTGTCCGGCAACTGATAGAAAGGCAAGGCGGGCGTGTCCTCAAAGAGAGTGACCAGGTTTCATTCAAGGTTTAGGAGGGTCAGAAATGCAGAGTATCATCAATGAAGCGCTCAAAAACGCAGAAATTGAGAAGGAACAGAAAAGTCCACAGAGTGTGGATGATGACTTCATCGGACAGCCGCGAATCATGATCATCGGCTGCGGTGGAGCCGGGAACAATACCGTGAACCGTCTCCACCACATGGGTGTTGCCGGTGCGGAGACACTTGCCATCAACACCGACAAGCAACACCTCGACATGATCCAGGCGGACAAGAGAGTGCTGATCGGCAAATCCCTGACAAGGGGTCTTGGTGCCGGGGGTTATCCCGATGTCGGGAAACGTGCTGCTGAAATGGCACGCCCTACCCTTGAGGCTCTTTTGGAGAACGCCGATCTCGTCTTCATAACGGCAGGCATGGGGGGAGGGACCGGTACAGGTTCGGCCCCGGTGGTTGCACAGATCGCAAAAGAGCAGGGTGCCATCGTGGTCGGGATGGTCAGCTATCCCTTCCAGGTCGAGAAAGCCAGACTGATCCGCGCAGAAGAGGGGCTGGAGACGCTCGCTTCAAACTCCGACTCGGTCATTGTGCTCGATAACAATCGCCTTAAAAACTTTGTGCCCAACCTCCCGCTTGGCCAGGCGTTCTCGGTGATGGATCAGCTGATGGGAGAGACGGTCAAGGGGATCTCCGAGACCATCACTGAGCCGTCACTCATCAACATCGATTATGCCGATGTCCGTGCGATCATGAGCAAGGGAGGAGTTGCGGTGATGCTGGTAGGCGAGAGCAAGCAGCAGAACAAGTCTGAGAGCGTTGTCAGGGAATGCCTGAGCAACCCGATGCTTGACGTCGACTACCGCGGAGCAACCGGAAGCCTGATCCACATCACTGGTGGAAGTGATCTGACCCTGCAGGATGCCGAGGAGATCGCCACCTCGCTTACCTACGAACTTGACCCGCACGCCGATGTCATATGGGGTGCCCGTGTCAGGAACGACATGGAAGGCAAGGTGCGCGTCATGGCCATCATGACAGGAGTCCAGAGCGGAAAGATTCTTGGAAACCGTGTCTCTTACAAGTCGGTCCTTGAGGAGGATGCCAGAAAGAAGGAGGACCCGAAAGTCCCCCAGCTCCCCAGGAACCGCAAGGCAGCACGGGACTTCACGAGCGGAGGTAGCTTACTGGAATGGTTCTGAACAACAACAACACGCCACCTTGATTCACAACTGCCCGGCACATCTGCCACCTTGTGCCGGACCATACCACCAAATACCTTTGCGGAATCGGGTTCTGTTAACCGGTCACTTTTTTGATGAACGGTGACAGGAGAAAAAACCGACACCGCCCCGACAACAACCATCCGGCACTCTGCCACCTTGTGCCGGACGATGCCACCACTATCACCAAGACAGATCAGGTCCAAGACCTGGTTGACCTGTTTTTAAAAAAATTCCTGTTGAACCAGCACTCCCCTCTCTCAGCCTTCCTCTACAAAGATGAATCAGGATACTTTCAGGGATATGTTCTGTTTTTGATGAGGAACGTTCAGGAGCCATACCCAGGATCACCTTCTGACGTCAAGAATCCTCCCCCCATGCAAGCGACTCCGGCCCCTTCCTTCGGAAATTATTAAATGAAGGAATAACGTGTACTATATAGAAATCCTGAAGGATTATCACCCGCGGAACCGTCTGCTGTGTGAAGGGCTATTCCGGAATGACCGTTTATGGAGATCCGGACATGCGTCCCTTCTGGTATCGGGAGTCGAACATGATGGACAGACAATTGAACAAAGGCTCGCGCAAAATCGCATTTGCGGTGCATGCTGGCGCACAGCCACTCATTCATTGCAGGGATATCTCTTTTACCATACCTGGCATGAGTGCTGATGAGCAGAAGGTATGCGCAGTTGACTGTATCCATATCCTGCAGACCGTTCCTAACGGAGATACCCGCCCGGCTGTAATCGAGGGAGGTAGGGCATGTTGAATGAACTGATTGAGAAACGTAAAAAGATTCTTGCCGAGTCTGAACAGCATAAAAACCACAGAAATGAGCTCAATGCGAATGCCAGC
Organism: Methanomicrobiales archaeon; assembly: GCA_012516785.1. Lineage (GTDB taxonomy): Archaea > Halobacteriota > Methanomicrobia > Methanomicrobiales > Methanospirillaceae > UBA9949. Next base: position 22,777 of record JAAYWH010000029.1, on the reverse strand, counting down.
AAATTCGCACGGGAACGGAACACCCTGAACAACCAGACCAGGGAATATGTCGAAGAAGCGCAGAAGAACAAGGAGCTGCGGGACAAATTCAACAACGAGGTCCAGTCCTTAAAAGACCAGCGAAACGTGATCAATGAACAGGCCAATGCCCTGTTTGAAGAGATCGAAGGATTCAAGAAAGACCACGGCGGACTGAAAAACCGTGGGCTGAAGGAGCTCCAGAAGCAGATCGAGCACCTCGAATTCCGCCAGCAGACGGAAGTCATCAGCACTGATAAGGAGCGCGAGCTGATCGAGAAGATCAAGCAGATGAAAGAGACGATGCGTGAACAGGAGGCCGAGCTTGAACAGAACAAAGAAGTCAAGGTAAAAGTCACGTCCGCCCGCGATCTCCGCAGGCAGGCCTCCGAGATGCATGCAAAGGTGACCGAGATGGCCGAACTTGCCCAGAAACACCATGACCTGATGGTCGAGTTCTACCGCAAAGCCGATAAGTCACGAGAGGAAGCCGATGCATCACACCGAAGTTTTGTCGAGGCACAGGAGGCAGCTGATGCAGAACACAAGTACTTCATCGCCTGCCAGAAAGAACTGCGTGATTACGACAAGGTGATCTCAGGCCTTCGCAAGAAGACCAAGAAAGCCAAAGTCTCCAAAGAGCAGAAGGCAGTCCGGAAAGAGGCCGAACACGTCTACAAGATGTTCAGGGCCGGAGAGAAACTCACGACCGATGATATCCTCCTTCTCCAGCGCTCAAAACTTATTTAACTTCATTTTTAACCCCGTTCATCCGAAGTAACAATTTAATAGATAGATCGCGATTTCTATTGTGATGCAGACGGGGCGGACACTGGTTCTTTGTGTCGATCGCGATGACGATATCGGATATAAAGGGCGAGTCGAGAGCCCCGTCCTCGGCAGGGCAGCATGCCTGAACGCCGCATATTCCCTCGCACTCGCCGATCCCGAGGATTCGGATGTCAATGCCATATTCCAGGCGATCAAGATCTATGATGAACTTGCTGCCGCTGGGGAGAGTGTGGAGATCGCCCTCATCGCCGGCGACCACATGCACATGCTCGAGGGGGACCGGAAGATTGGGGCATCCATTGACAGCCTTGTGAAAGAGACAGGGGTAGACAATTGTATCGTTGTTACCGATGGGGCTGAGGATGAGTTTGTGATCCCCATCGTCCAGTCCAGGGTTCCCGTCTCAAGCATCCGGAGGGTCATTGTCAGCCAGATGCCGAACCTTGAAGGGACCTACTACCTGATCAAAAAGATCCTGAACGATCCCAAGGTAGCGAGGCTGGTCCTTGTGCCGATCGGTCTCCTGATGCTGTTCTGGCCGATCGCGTACCTTGCGGGGAGATCGGAACTGGCACCGGTTATTGTCGTGGGAGCAATCGGGGTCTACCTCCTGTACCGGGGTCTCGGTATCGATGACCTCTTCAGGGGATTTGCCACTGCCCTCCAGACCTCGCTCACCAGGGGCAGGTTCTCCTTTGTCACCTATATCGCCGGGATCCTCCTTGTCATAATTGGGGTGATCCTTGGACTGATGAATATCCTCATCTACTATACCGAAGTAGGGATCCTCCTCTACGTGCTGATCTTTGTCTATGGAGCCGTGCTCTGGCTGGCCCTTGCCGGCATCGTTGCTTCCACCGGGATTGTGATCGACAACTTCTTCCATGATCGCCAGAGACTCGCCAAAGTCATCATATTCCCCTTCTTCATCGGGGCGATCGGCCTGATCACCTATGGCGCGAGCATCTATGCCATAGCGGTAAGCAATGTCCCGGATTTCCCCTTCTCCACGGCCAATGCAATCACCTACATGCTGTACGGCACGATTGGCGGGCTCCTCTGTGCATTTGCCGGTATCGGGATCCAGTATCTCGTGAACCGATATATGAACACGAGTGACAAAACACCCGAAGTCATCGAGCTGGTCTGAAAGCGCGGACATTTTTTTCTTCCCCACGATAGGGTGCTCAATTTATCCGTTCTCCCAAAGGGAACGTATGTAAATGAGGGAAAGAGACCCCGTAACGGGGAGGGGAAATGGGAGGAGCGATGCAGCTCATCCCATATGTTCATCTTCCAGCGTATTCCCGGTTTCAGTGATGGGTTCCGGAAAATTCTGACCCGCACCTTGCCCTGCTGACTCGGGAATCCCCCCCCAGCGGCAGGAGGTCCCAGTCCCATAATTCTGTTCCCAGCGAGCTCTCCCGGTCTTTTGCTCTCCTGGTTCGTATGTCCTGTATTGAAGGGAGAGCTGTGAAGAGGGGGGTACTATGAAAGGGTACTAACTCCACAAGTGGAAGACAATATTCCGGACCAATCTTGATGATGATCCTGGAAGGTGTTTGCCACGATTCCGGTTTTTTGTTATTCCATCATCCGGACAGCGAGGACATCCCAAAAGAAGACAGGGAGATTATGAGGCAAAATAACCGATCCCATTCGGGATCTCAGTCACCGCAGCGTACTCCCGTGAGACCTGCGGGGTGGTGATCCGGAGCGTGGGGATCAGGACATTGAACGTGTGAGAGGGGAACCAGTAGACCCCCCGCCCGTACGAGTAAGAGATGTCATCCACCACCAGTTCAGCGGAATTGAGGTCGAGATTTTTCACCTCGGCATCCTCATAATTGAGGACGGTAAGGAGTCTGTTTTTCAGATCCTGCTTTCCGAGGAGAAGGACGATCACCCGTGTCGGTTCATCAAGGGTATACTTCATATCGATGGTGGCTTTCCCCCCGTCGAGGGTAATGTCGACCGCCTCTATCGTGATGTACCCATACTTATCGGTATTCGTGGTCGCGAAGACCGGCACGGTAAGGACGGCCAGAAGCATAAAGCACCCTGCAAGAGCCCAGCCTTTCATTGAATACTAAGTGTTGTTGAGTGTCTTATATCCTTTCTGGTGGTTACCTGAATGACCCGCCCGGTGCAACGGCTGAACCGGGAGGTTGTATGAACATGCCAGGGAGGGACGGGGAACGCAGGGAAAAAGGGAAGGAATTATCGCTGGTTCACCAGGACAATTTCAATGCTTGACACGTTTGTCTTTCCACTGTCAGTGTCGATGATCTCAGTCGAGGTGATGATCTCTTTCTTGCTCACGTTTTCGAGAAACCGGTTCAGGGCTATCTCAGCGGTATCAACAGCCCTCGATATGGCTTTTCCCCGTGCCTTGATCGCGACTTCCGAGGCTCCATTGTTGAACTGGGTTACCACTGCAAGCACGTAGTTCATGACTGGCTTGTTACCGACGAATACTGTATTGTCTTTCAGCATGGATACCACTTCAGAGATACTTTCTGGAGGAGATCAGTTCAGCGTTCAGTACAGAGGCCCCTGCCGCCCCGCGGATGGTGTTGTGCCCCATGGCGATAAAACGGATACCTTCGCGGAGCCGTCCCACCGATACCGTCATCCCGTTGCCCCGGTTACGGTCCAGCCGGGGCTGGGGCCGGTCAGGCTCATCGAAGAAATGGACCGATTCCTTCGGCTGTGTCGGCAGACCCTCGATGGGTGGCTTGTAGCGGAGGAATGCCTCTTTTACCTTCTCTACGGGTTCACGGGCATCGAGCCAGATCGCCATGGTATGGCCGTCAAGCACCGGGACGCGGTGGCAGCTGGCGCTGACCTGGAAGGGGGCGGGCTGGACGGCGTTGTTCCTAAACGTTCCCATAATCTTGATGGTCTCGGTCTCCATCTTCTGCTCTTCCTGGCCGATGTAGGGGATAACATTGTCATAGATCCCCATGGCAGGGACCCCCTCAAACCCGGCCCCCGATACCGCCTGCATGGTTGCGACATGGATCTTCTGGAAGGAGCATCCACGGACAGGCGCAAGTGCAAGTGTCATCACGATGGTTGAGCAGTTGGGGTTGGTGACGATGAATCCGTCCCGCCCATGATCCCGCTGCACATCGATCAGCGCCAGATGATCGGGGTTTACCTCTGGGACAACCAGGGGTATATCCGGTTCCATCCGGTGGGAACTCGCATTGCTGCAGACGGCAAGCCCGCCATTTGCGCATGCAGTCTCCACATCCTTGGCAATTTCAGCAGGGAGGGCCGAGAAGACCAGGTCCACCTCTTTCAGACTGGCCACGTTCGTGGGGCTGACACGGATATCCCCTATGTTGTCAGGGAACGGTACATCAAGACGCCACTTGACGACATCGCGGTACTTCTTCCCTGCACTCCTTTCGGAAGCAGTCAGTGTCGTCAGGTTGAACCATGGATGCTCAGCCAGGAGCTGAACAAACCTCTGCCCGACTGCTCCTGTAGCACCAAGCACTCCGACATTGATCATAAGTAAAAGCAGTTAGTCAGTCGGAGTAATTAAATCGTGTGTTTTTATTCCAGAGTGATGGCCTCTGACGGACAGACATCCACGCAGGAACCACAGTCGACACAGAGGTCCTTGTCAACTTTTGCCTTCCCGTCATTCAGACTAATTGCGGCAGCAGGGCATTCATCGATACAGGTCTCACAGGCAGTGCACTTGTCCTTGTCAACAACAGCTGTCATGATATACCTTACCCGTTTTTTCCAGACAAAAGAAATAGGTTTCGTTCGAGCTATTCTGAACGGTCACTTCAGGTCAAGCACTTCCGCCATCCCATAGATGCCGGGCTTCTTTCCGGACACCCAGCGGGCGGCCTTAAGTGCCCCGTGAGCGAACACCGACCGGTCATAGGCCCGATGCGAGAGGGTGATGGTCTCGTAATTACCGGAGAAGAGAACGGAGTGATCGCCAACAATGTCGCCTCCCCTGATAACATGGACGCCGATCTCCCTGCCGCGTTCCATCATCCCTTCCCGCCCATACTTCTTCTCCCGCAAACCGAGCTCTTCATCAAGGATCTGAAGAATGGTCTTAGCCGTCCCGCTCGGGGCATCCTTCTTGTAACGGTGATGTGCCTCTATCACTTCCACGTCGTATTCTGGCAGCATCCGGGCAGCCTCCCTGAGCAGGTTCCAGAAGATATTCACCCCGATTGAGAAGTTGCTTGAGATCACCGCAGGGATGGTCCCCTTGATCGCTTTTTCCATCTCAGCCCGTTGTTCGGGTGAAATACCGGTCGTCCCCACCACTACCGCAGTTCTGCTCTTTGCAGCAGCCCTGACATGGCTGACAGAGGCAGCCGGCGCAGTGAAATCGATGAGCACATCCGGTCTGGCCGAAGCAAGGAGCGTATCTATCTGCGCTGCTTCGGTGACGTCGACGCCAAAAAAAGAGCCCCCTCGGAGATCGATTCCCCCGACAAGTTCCATGTCGGGTGCTTCGTTCGCGAGCCGGCCCACCGTTGTGCCCATCCTCCCGAGGGCGCCGCAGACCACCACCTTAATCATAGCTGGCAAGGACCTCCCGCAGCCGTGAGGTCTTCTCATGGTCAAGCTCGTCAAGGGGCAGCCTGACAGACCCCGCTGCCATGCCGCGGAGTTCCACTGCTTTCTTGACCGGTATCGGGTTGGTATCGATGAACATCGACCGGAAGAGAGGCGAGAGCTCATAGTGGAGGTCGAGAGCGGTCTCAAAGTCACTCTCGCAGAACGCCTCGAACATGGCGACCATCCGGCCCGGCTCTACGTTTGCAGCGACCGAGATGACGCCGCTCCCCCCCAGGGCCAGGATGGGGAACGTCAGGTTGTCGTCCCCGGAAATGACCTGGAACTCCTCATCAAGGGTTCCCTCAATGATGCGCGAGATCTGGCCGATATCGCCCGAGGCTTCCTTGATCCCGACGATATTGGGATGTTTCGCCAGTTCCACAACGAGATCGGGGGGGAGGTTCTGGCCCGTCCTCCCTGGTACATTGTACACGATGACCGGGATGTCCAGGTCTGCGAGGATCGTGTAGTGCTTGACCAGCCCGGACCGGTTCGGCTTGTTATAGTAAGGGCTGATGACAAGCACCCCGTCGGCACCGAGATCCTTTGCTGCCTTGGTGAACCGCACGGCTTCCGCAGTGTTGTTGGAACCGGTGCCTGCAATGACCGGCACCCGCCCGTTGACCACATCGATCGTCTTCTCGATGACAGTCTCATGTTCCTCAAAACTGAGCGTTGCTGATTCCCCGGTGGATCCACACGGGACTATCCCGTGCACACCATTCTCTATCAGAAACTCGAGGTTTGACGCAAGACCCGGCAGGTCAAGGTCCATCGAACTGTTTCTCTGAAAAGGGGTAATGACTGCAGGAAGAACTCCCTCGAACATACAAGAGGGTAATCTAGTATCTTCCTGTATTAATTTTTCTTGTGATGAATCCGGCAACCCGGTTCCGCACCCGCTTGCTCTCGACCGTAGTCACTTCGCTGACAATCTGCTTGTTCTCGTCAAAATCCTTTGAAAAACGTGGACCGTAGCTCCCGAGGATCTCCAGCCCGAGTGCCTTTATGTAAGTCGGCTTGATTCCCATACTCTTTTCACCGGTGTATTCTTAAGTAATGCTCCGTGATGGCATAAAAACATATGGCAGGATCCCCCGGTATTCCGGTTTAATCCTTCCCCTCCTGCATCGTCCCGAACCGGGTGCTGATCCGCCGGATTATTGCGACGATCTCCGCAGGATGCTCAGCAAGGATCCGCACCATGGGCTCCTTTCCGACTGCGCCCCGATCAAAAATAACATCCGGGACGCCTGACCGGCAGCAGAAGGCGACTCCCCAGTCCATGGTGCGCGTCCCCGGCGGTTCTCTTTCCCGGTCAAAGGAACAGGTCTCAAGGAGGAGATCTTCGATGATCCCGATAATCTCCGGGGTGAATCTGATATTTGCCGCGGACCGCACGCCGGGGTCAAACTTCATCGCGGTGAGCACGATCCTGGTCACGTGGTCGCTTGCGCCGAATTCAACGGGGCCGACAGGGTGCGGGGCTCCTGCGAGCCGCACAATCCGGCCCTGCACCGCGGCAACATCGTCCTTGTCCTTCGCCTGAGGGATCGCATACGCAATGTTGCTCCCGACTTCAGGGATGAGGTCAGCAGCCATGACACGAATCAGCTCCTGCACTGCATCCTCAAGCTCCTGAAGCACCGTGGTGCGGATCTCCCCGTTCATCGTGATCACCGTGGGCATACCAGGCATAAATCCCTTTCCCACACGGATGAGAGATGCGTGATCCCAGCGGACTGGCGGGATAAAACAATAAGGGACAACAACATACAGGATAGTATGGAAACGGTCCGGAAAACCATGGATCCAAGAATCGTTGATATCGCAGTGGCCGCTGCAGCATTTGCCGTATTTCTGATCCTACTCTGGATCCTCCCCATGGTCCTCAATGACGGCATCGCGTACCTCGCGACGATAATCATCTTTGCCATCATCATGAGTGCAGCAGGGCTGTACCTCAATCAGAAGGCGAAGTAGGATCCTTTTTCTCCTTCTTTTTTTTCAACCGGTAATAGTTGAGCGGGTGGTTGATTCTGGCGCAGATCCCGTCGCTCTTAATGCAGAGGCCGAAGGTTCTCATGGCAGCACATGAGGGGGCGGTATACTCCGTGCCACTCCTTCCTGATATATGCTCTACCTGGTACTGGGTCTTTGAGAGATCGAAATCCGGTGCCCTGCAGTAGAGCTCGATGATCTGGGCAGGTCCCATGCCGATATTGTGAAGAAAAGCCGTGAGGGCGAAACGCCCGGAGTGGGGAAGGTTGGTGCCTGCGGTGAGGGCGGTTGCAAGGGCCTGGATGCAGGGGGGGAAACAGTCCTCCTCAACCGAACCGAACTGCTCGAGGATCGTCTTTTGATAGGCATCCCGGATCTCACCTACCTGTGAACCGAGCATGCTGCACACCTTTTCCGGTACCCGCAGGGGGAGCTGCCGGAAGAGGACAACCCGGATCTGCTCTTTTAAGAGTTCGTTCATCTCCTGGGGGCTGACCGCGACACCCCCCCCTGCAACATCCCGGTTCACGAGCCTCCAGCGTTCTTCATGGAGCCCTGCGACCGTCTCGACATACTGGATTACCGGGAGACTGTCTGATCCGAGCTGAAGTCCCACGCTTGAGGCAATGTATTTTCTCTTCCCGTCTTCTTCATCAAGAAGAAAGGCGTAGGCGCGCCCGGCTTCATACCGTACGAGGCGCTCCATGAGGGCCCGGTCAGCTGCGCAGGAGATGATGATCCGGGCAAGAACATACCCGGAGATGGAGAGTTTCACGTCGAGACTGTCAGAGGGGATCCGCTCACTGTTCCCGTCCCGTTCAGCCATTTTGAGAGAGACCCGGATCCTCTCCATCGCATGGCGGACGGCGATCCTCCCGGACGCTCCCGCAAGGAACTGCTCGATCGTGTCGGTTGAAGCCCCGATGAACTGCTGGCTTTCTTTCAAAAAAGGATATTTTGCGAGGTCTTTCAATTCAAGGGAGACCCGCATTCAGTCGGCCTCGATCCTGGGTGCGAGGAGATACTCCACGTGGCCGTTTCCGTTCGCGATATAGAAGGAAAACTTGGCCGGGTGGTCGATGCCAAGAGCGACCTCGACCTCGGCTGCCCGGCTCATCACTTTACCCATGTCCTTCAGGTAATCGAGTGAAAAGAGGGAACGGGATTCGGATCCGTTGATGAAATTGACTTCGTCCTTGCCAAAGGAGCGCCGGATATGATCGGTATCCCCGTCAGCTGACATGAAGAAGGTCTGGGTTGCCGGATCGATCCCGAGGGCAATCTTGTCGGAGACCACCGATGCTGCCTTGATGGTATTGTTCAGCTCGGCACCGGAAAGGACAACGCGGCCAGGGAGATCGATATTGGGGAGATTCGGATCTTTCCTGATGGTATTCGGGTCAAGGAGGGTGAGGGAATAGCGGTATCCTTCGAAACTGATCTCCAGCTTGTGGCTCTCCTCAGGGAGTTCAAGGGTGATGACATCATTCTTCCCCATCATGCCAAAGATGTTCTTCATCTTGGCGATGTCGAGCCCGAGCTCGTTCCTGGTTGATCCGTATCCCTCAAACGCTTCCTTCTTGAGGGTGACCGAGACCATTGCCACGTTGGCGGTGTCCACAGCACGGGTTGAAAATCCGTTTTCATCCGTATGAAGCCGGCATTCGGTGACAAGCGCTGATATCGCGTCTATTGACTCCTTCAGAATATCTGCATCAATCGTTGCTTTTAACATCATACACCCCTTATATAGAGTCTATTATACACTATGCGACCACATTTTAATAATATCTACTTTTGATACGGGGCCGGCAACGTGAAGAGGAAGGAGGTGGCATGACTGGGTTCTCAATGGAGCAGAGACAGTGCATATCTTCGTGCAATGCGGGAAGGGTACCGATCGAGGGCGGCCTATAAACTGGTCGAGATCCAGAACCGCCACCACATTATCCGGGAGACGGACAATGTCGTGGATCTTGGGGCTGCACCAGGGAGCTGGCTCCAGGTGATCCGGGGGCTTACCCGGGGAACAGTACTCGGGATCGACCTTTCCCCGATAGTCCCCATTGAGGGGGTCATTACCCTTACCGGGGACATTGCCGATCGGGAGATCCGTTCCGAGGCACGGAATCTTCTCGGGGTCGTGAACGTGGTGACGTCGGACGCGGCACCAAAACTCTCCGGACACAAGAGCTATGACCAGGCACGGTCCATTGCCCTTGGCGAGGACGCCCTCTCCTTCGCCTGCGAAGTGTTAAAGCCCGGCGGGAATTTCGTGGCCAAGGCATTTCAGGGAGAGGATTTTCAGCAGCTGTATCGTGAAGTACAGGACCATTTTCTCTCCGTCAGGACCTTTAAAAGTTCGGTGAGCAGGAAAGGGAGCGCAGAGATATACATCATCGGAAAGAACCACGTGAGCATGCATGAGACTGAAGGATCCATATAACCGCCCGGTCACGAACCTGCGGGTGAGCCTCACTCCCGCCTGCAACCTCCGCTGCGTGTACTGCCATGCCGAGGGTGAGGTCCTTCCGGAAGCGAGCCTCAGCGCATCTGAGATCACACAGATTATGGAGGTGGCATCTGAGTTCGAGTTCCGGAGCGTCAAATTTACCGGAGGAGAGCCCCTGCTCCGGAGGGACCTGCTCAAGATCGTCAGGTCGGTCCCCCCAGGCATGGAGAGCTCGATGACCACCAACGGGACCCTCCTAGCCGATATTGCTCCAGCACTCGCCGATGCAGGGCTCTCGCGGGTGAACGTCAGCCTCGACAGCCTGAACCACGAGACCTACCGGGCCATCACCGGAAAGGACTGCCTCGACCAGGTCCTTGCAGGGATCGATGCATCCCTTGACGCCGGACTGACACCTGTCAAGCTGAATGTGGTGGTACTAAAAGGGATCAACGAGCACGAGATCGATGACTTCATCAGGTTCGTAAAAGGGAACCGGAACCTGGTTCTCCAGCTGATCGAGCTGATGGAGATGAAAGGATGCAATTACCACAGCGAGCTGAACGGGCTTGAGCAGCAGCTCTCCAAGCGGTCGACCCAGGTACTGACCCGCCGCATGCATCACCGGAAGAAGTACTGTCTCGAAGGATCTGAGGTCGAGGTAGTCCGGCCGCTCCATAACACTGAGTTCTGTGCCTTCTGCAACCGCCTCCGGGTCACTTCCGATGGGAAACTGAAACCCTGCCTCCTCCGGACCGACAACCACGTGGATGTCAGGGGAAAGACGAAAGAGGAGCTGCGCGAACTGTTTGCCGAGGCAGTCAGGCGCCGCGTCCCCTATTTCCGGTAAGGGCGTGGTGCCGCCCCCGGCGTTCCGGGGCACCCTGTCCCGTTACGAATTTATATACCGCTCCATGGCGAACAGGATCCTATGAATGAAGACAAGGAGTACGTTCATGTCCTTGAGCACCTGTATGAGAAATCGCTCGTCCTTCACGATCAGTCCCTCTGGGATCCGGTACTCTACTTCTACTTTATCGATGCCCTCGCCCATATCGATTACACCGTCGGGCTGATGACTTACACTTACCAGTCGCCCAAGAATATCATGGCAGGCCAGTATCTCCGGTGGAGGATTGATGAGGAGAAGAAGGGCGACCGGGCGAAGTTCCCCGCATTTGTCAACTGGCTCAAGGTGAACCATCCTGGAATCTTCGATGACCTCCCCTCGCTCTGGCGGAAGATCTACGATGACGGGGATCCGGCATCCTACATCAGCTTCAGGATTGTCCTTGACCGGGACAACCGCGATGCGATTCGTCCCCACGTGTTCTTCATGATGATCGAGGAGTTCTTCAAACAGGACTTCCTGAAAAGCCTCTATGAGGATGCATCGCTTGCTTCCAGGTTCGCCGAGTTCAAGCGCTGCAGCTGAACGACATGAGGGAGAGAATACCCATGACACCCGCCCACCTCTGCGCCGACCTTGTCCGAATCCGGAGTGAGAACCCTCCGGGCGATACGAGGGACGTGATCGGGTATATCCGGGACTTCACGGACTCCTGCGGGATTAAGACCCGGGTGATCAGGAGCAAAGGCGGGAAGTACAACCTCGTCTCGGCAAAACCGAAGGGCAGGCTGCTCTTCTGCGGGCATGTCGATGTGGTCCCGGCCCTCTCCCGTTCATGGCGGCATGATCCGTTTTCCGGAACGATCGAGGACGGGAAGGTCTGGGGACGGGGAAGCACCGACATGAAGGGGGGATGTGCCTCGATCCTTTCCGCGTGCAGGGAGGTGATCGATGAAGGGCATGAACTCCCTGCGGACCTGGCATTCGTCTGCGATGAAGAGACCAGCGGTACCAACGGCATCAGGAAACTGATCGCAGGAAATATGCTGATCCCCTGTGACACCCTCATTGCAGAGCCGACACCCCCCCTCTCCCCCAATGTCGGTCAGAAAGGGCTGATGCGGCTCTGCTGCATATTCCATGGGACACCAGGTCATGGGTCGCTCTACCCGGTGAAGGGAGTGAGTGCCGTCATGGAGGCCTTCTCCTTCATCGAGTTTATAAAAACACTGCATACCCGCGAGTATGATCCCGGTGACCCCGGGCTCTCCCGGCTGATCAGTGAATCATCCGAGATCCTCGGGGAGATCTTCTCCATGGAAGGGACAAAGGATATCCTCACCCACGTGATGTTCAACCCGGGGACCATCGAGGGGGGAGAGAAAGCCAATATCGTTGCACAGCAGTGCAGCCTCGAACTCGACCTCCGTATCCCATGGGGGTGCAGCATTCCCGTCCTCCTCGAAGAGATCCGGACCCATGCGCCCGGAGCCGATATCTCAGTCATCAACATGTCGGAGCCAAGTATCACGTCTCCGGACTCCCTGCTTGTGACCCGCCTGCTTGAGGAGATAAAAAATGTCCATCATCAGCCAGCCCGCCCCATGGTGCAGTGGGCTGCAAGCGACGCACGTTACCTGAGGCGCGAAGGATTCCCGGTCGTCGAGTACGGTCCTGGCGAGATACAAGCCCTGCATGCAGTTGATGAGCATGTGACGGTCGAGTCGCTCGAGAATGCAGTACGGGTATACAAGGGATTGATGCTCAGGTATTCTGACGAAGCCTAATCTCCCATTAAATTCCCGAAAACGAGGTCTTCTGAAAAAAGAAGTATTAGGGCAGTCCCCTGGCCCTGTTGACAAATCTCTTCTACAGTCTCTTTATCGCCTGCACAAGCTCCCCGAGTGTCTCCTTTGCATCACCGTAGAGCATCCGCGTGTTGTCCCGGTAGAACAGGTCGTTCTCGATCCCCGAAAAACCCCTGCCCTGGCCCCGTTTCAGGACGATCACGTTCCTTGCCTGTTCGACATCCAGGATCGGCATCCCGAAGAGCGGACTCCCTTCGCGGTGTGCTGCAGGATTGACCACATCGTTTGCCCCTATCACGAGCACCACATCGGTGCCCGGGAACTCCTGGTTGATCTCATCCCGGTCGAACAGGTGGTCATAGGAGATACCTGCCTCGGCGAGGAGCACGTTCATGTGCCCCGGCATCCTGCCGGCAACCGGATGGATGGCAAACTTCACTGTCACGTTCCTGCTCTCGAGCTGGTCCATCAGCTCCTTGACCTTCTGCTGGGCCTGGGCCACCGCCATCCCGTATCCCGGGACGATGACCACGGAATTGGCATACGCCAGCATGGCCGCCACGTCATCGGCCTCGATCGACTTTATGCTGCCCTGTATCTCAACTGCTGTCTCCTCGGTTGCACCGAATGCCCCGAAGAGGATGTTGGCGATCGAGCGGTTCATTGCTCGTGCCATCAGGACGGTGAGAAGCGTTCCTGCTGCACCGACAATGATCCCGGCAATCACCATCGCGTAATTGGGGGTGGCAAAGGAGAACCCGTCAAGCCCGACTGCAAGCCCGGTGAAGGCATTGTACATGGAGATCACCACCGGCATGTCAGCACCCCCGATCGGGAGAGTCATCAGGATCCCAAATGCGAGCGAGAGAACGAAGAACAGCGGGAGGTACGCAGAGAAGGCGACCGGGAGGAATGAAGGCTGCCAGAGGAGGAGGATACCTGAGAGGGCAGCGAGGGCGAGGACCGCCATGTTGACGACCTGTTGGCCGGGGAACGTAATCGGTCTCGGACGCATCCAGCCCTGGAGCTTCATGAACGCGATCATACTCCCCGAGAACGAAACGGCCCCTATGAGACCCCCGATGACAGCAAGGGTACTCGTTGCAGGGGTCGTGGTCCCGAGGAGGTGTACGGCAGCGATACCAGCCGCGGCACCGCCACCCATCCCGTTGTAGATCGCCACCATCTGGGGCATGTCGGTCATCGCCACCCGCTTGGCCGCGATATAGCCGAGTCCTCCCCCGATGACGATGGCGATCGCGATCAGGGCAAAGTTCGTGAGTTCAGGGGTGAGGAACGTGACAAGGGTGGCGATCAGCATCGCAGCACCCGCCCAGACGATCCCGCTCCGGGCGGTCAGGGGATGGCTCATCCGCTGCAGGCCGATGATGAAGATGATGATGGTCGCGATATAGACCGGGTCGATCAGGTATGAGAGATCCACCATCTCAATCACCCTTGCCCGGTTTCTTCCGGCTCGAATCGAACATCTGGAGGATGCGCTCGGTGATGACGTACCCTCCCGTCACGTTCGCGGCCCCAAGGACGACGGCAATGAACCCGATGATCTGCTGCCCGGGGGTGGTCGCAAGGCCGAGGGCGACCATCGCGCCGATCAGCACAATACCGTGGATGAAGTTGGAACCGCTCATCAGGGGAGTATGGAGGATGACCGGGACCCGGCTGATCACCACATAGCCGGTGAACGCGGCCAGGATGACGATATAGACCGCTGTCCAAAACAATGAGAGTTCCATTACGATCTCCCTCCCTGCAAAAGTTCACGGGTCGGGGTGTGACGGATCTCCCCTGCATGGACCATCAGGCTCGAGGCGAGGATCTCATCGGAGAATTCACTGACGAGCGAGCCTTCCTTGTCGATGATGAGGGCAAGGAACTGCTGGAGGTTCTTTGCATACATCTGGCTTGCATGGAATGCCACGTGGGCGGGGAGGTTCGTTGGCCCGATGATGGTCACTCCATGCTCCGTTACCGTCTTCCCAGCCTGGGTCAGTTCGCAGTTGCCGCCCGATTCGGCGGCAAGATCAACGATAACGGAACCAGGTTTCATCGTCATGACGGTCTCCTTTGTGATAAGGACCGGGGCTTTCCGCCCGGGGATCGCCGCAGTCGTGATGATGATGTCAGCCCGTGCGACTGCAGCCGATACCATTTGTTGCTCCTGGGCCTTCTCTTCGGCGGTAAGCTCCCGTGCATACCCTCCCTGGCCTTCAGCATTGATCTCGAGCTCCAGGAATTTGGCACCAAGGCTCCGGACCTGCTCACCGGCAGCTCTCCTGACATCGTACGCTTCGACGAGGGCTCCGAGACGCCGTGCGGTCGCGATCGCCATGAGTCCGGCCACTCCCGCTCCAAGGATGAGCACCGTTGCAGGCCGGATCGTCCCTGCTGCCGTCGTCAGCATGGGGAGAAACTTCGGACAGTGGGCCGCGCCGAGGATCGTTGCCGCGTACCCGCCTGCGGTTGCCTGCGAGCTGAGTGCATCCATGCTCTGGGCCCGGGTGATCCGGGGGACCAGTTCCAAGGCAAAGGCCGTGACCTTCCGGTCACACATCCGGTTAATCGATTCGGGATTGCGGGACGGATTCATGAACCCGATAACGATGCTGCCTTCTGCCAGCTGGTCGATATCGTCAGGGGCAGGTGGCTGGACCGAGAGGACGACCCGGGCATCCTGGAACAGTTCAGCCCTGCCGGAGACAACCTTTGCGCCCGCAGCGGTGAAGAGGTCATCGGGGTAAAAAGCCCCGGCCCCGGCTCCCGTTTCAATCCTGATCTCGTGTCCTGCTCTGGTCAGCTTCTGGACGACTTCTGGCACGATCGCCACACGCCTCTCCCCTTCAGCCTTCTCTTTCGGAACGGCAATCACAAACGGCATGGCCGGTTCTCCCTGTACACGATAATTACTCCATAATCGATAGTTGCGGTATACTAATGGAACGTCTGCCCTTTCAATACTTTCCGGACCCGAACTGCCACGCCGCGGGAAGAGGACTGCATCTCGGCAGCACCCATGGCAGCCCTCCCGGTTGCGAGGGCATGCGGGCCCTCCACCAGCACCTCATCCCCTTCACGGACAGCGGGATCTACGGAAAGAACTCCTGGTGCGAGGATATCCCCCTGTGGTACAAAATCATCAATGCGGACCCGGTAGACGCCGGGGAGGTACTTCCATCCCTGGAACGTGGGCCGCAGGAACCCGGTCCCCGGGTCGAGCGAGAAGAGCGGCTCTTTTCCGCGCCGGACCATCAGGTGCGGGGGTTTCCACCTGACCGACATCCCCTGCGTATCCACCTGTATCCCGAACTGCCACGAGAGCGTTCCCCGGACGGGATCCTGCCTGACCGGACGTTCACCGTCAAGCAGGGAGGACAGGTTCCGGAGCGCTGATCCCGAGACCGGGCGTGGATCGCCGCTCTTCTCCAGCACGATCCCGGCACGGGCAGCCGCCAGCCGGGCTGATTCCAGTGCGCCACCCTCCAGATGGGCTATCACCCGCCGGAACTGGTGACGCTCCAGGAAATCGGCAACGACCCCGGCAGTGAATGCCAGTTCCTCGCGGTCCCAGTACCCGGTGACCGGGATATCATAATGGGCGGCAGGGTAGATTCGCTCGATCTCCCGCGGGACAAGGCCGAGCGGCGAGGTCACGATCAGCTCGAGGGCCCGCCCACCGATCGCCTCCGCAAACTTCCGGTGGCTCTGCGAGGCTGAATACGGTTTCCGTGCCGAGCAGGGAAGAAGCACGGCAACGTCAGCGGCAGGAGGGATATACCGATGGAGTACCCGGTCGGCAAACCGGACCACCTCAGGGCGCTTCAGCGCCTCGCCACTCATGGCACCGAGGCGGCTTGCCCGTGCAACCGGCAGATGCTGCTCGAGGAAGGGGTAGTGCCGGTCGAGGTGGCGGAGGATCGCAACATGCGCCGCGTGCATCCTGGAGCGTGCCTCGACGAATTCGCGAAGCTGCTGGTCTCCGATAAAATGGGAGACGAGGCTAAGTTCACGCTGCAGGGCAAACCGGTTGTGCATCCCGAGATCCTCTTCCCGGCAGCCCTGGCAACCGCACACCCCGTTATCCATCACTGATGCAGGGAATTCCCCTTCAGGAAGACAGAAGCGGTGCCGTGCCGTCGCCAGGTCCACAGCGATGAAATCGAAGAGGTCAAAGCCCGAATAGCAGAGGAGGTGGATGTTTGAGGGCAGGGCTGCGCCCGGGGCATACCAGGCCGTGTCGGATGGGATCTGCTCTTTGAGCCGCACCAGCCAGTCGGTGTAGCTCCTCGGATTATCAAGGACAGTATTCCAGTTCCCTGCCATGACACAATCACCGGATGAAACAGAAGGGGGAAGGGCAGGGTGCACGAGCACCGGCTGGTCTTTTCCGGGGGAGAGCCAGGCAGATGCAAATGATTCCGGGGCAGCCAGTGGCACATTTGAAAAAGAGCGATCCGCAAGATCGGGGAAGAGTATCTCAGTATCCATGGCACAGGGCAGCCGGATCTCCTGGTCTCCCCTTGAGTACACCGCGATCCGTGCAAGACCGTCCCTCTTTTTCACTTCAAAACTGCTCAACACTGCACCTCTGTTTTCGGGAGCTCATGACATACCAGGTCATACCATTCCGGGGGAGTATACACGACAAAATGGCATCCGGGGTTGCTGCTGATGATGCGGGCAATCCCCCTGCACCCCTGCCGCACCATCGCTTTGTCCCAGTCAGGAATCTCGCTCTGCCCGATCGGGAAGGTCTCTCTCAATGCCGGGTGATACGGGCCGAAGGGAGGCTTGAAGAAGAGCACGGTATCATACCCCTCGCGAGTGATCCCGTCCATGGCGATCAGGACGTTGCCCGAGACCGGCAACCGGGAGAGCCGGTCCTGGTACAGCACGACCTCGGTCCGTGCACAACTCTCCTCACCCCGGTAAAAGAACCGGTGTTTCGTGACCCGGTCCTCGCGGGCGAGGGATTCCCGAAAGTTCAGGAGCTCCCGGTATCCCCTGAAAAGCTGGGGATGGGACCGGCACCGGTCATCGACCAGTTCCCAGAGGGTCCCTTCGGTGATCGCCTGCCGGACATGACTGATCTCAGCGAGGCTCACCGCGAGGTTGTGCAGCGAGAGCAGCCTGACCGCATCATCGGATTCACGAACCTCCTGGACGGTATGGCTCCTGCAGACCTTGCAGGCGCAGGGAAACTCGGCAAGCTCGTCCAGCCGGTAGCTGCCCTGGGCGGTCAGGTACCGGCGATCCTTGGCATAGAGGGCGTAGGCAGCCGAGTCAAAGACATCGCAGCCCATCGCAACGGCCAGGGAGAACATGGCAGGGTGCCCTGCCCCAAAGAGGTGGATGCAGGAGGAGCGGGGGATGCCGCGTTGTGCCGCCATCACGACCCTGACGAGATCCGGATACCGGTACGATTCCATCAGGGGGACGACCGCGCCGATAGGGCAGAACGAGAACCCGAGATCCCCTGCCTCACGTCCTGCTTTCACCCGGAGATCCTCAAAGATCCCCCCCTGGACCGGTCCGGCCAGCGGGGCATCCGGTCCGAACACCTCTTTTGCCTCCCGGAGCCTCGCCATTGTGACATCGAGCTCAGCCGAAGCCCTCTGCCGGTCGGCGTCCGGTGGGGTCGGGATGTCCAGCGGGACATGGATATCACTCCCAATTGCCTTCTGGAACTCAAGGGTCTCGAGGTTGGTGATCGCGATGTCACCGTAAACGGAGAGCTGGAAGGACCCCGAGTCGGTCATGATGAGACCATCAAACCCGAGAAGATCATGGAGACCGCGGGCAAGCGCCTCGTCCCGGTACTCCCCGCTCCGTGAGAAGATGTAGGCGTTGGTGATGATCCCCTCGGCACCCATCGCCTTCATCTCGGCAGGCGAGACCGGTTGCAGGTGTGGGTTGATGACCGGGAGGAGGAGCGGTGTCCGCACGGTCCGCTCCCCTGCCTTCAGCCGGCCGATCCTTCCCGCGATATCTTTCTCAAGGACCTCAAACGTGATGGCCATGGTATCCCAGAAATTTCTGCATTAGGTAGGGTTCAGGGGAGCAAATAAGGTATGGCCCTGGAAGAGGGCGGAGGGATCTCTTCCGAAAAGGTCGGTACTACAAAGAGAGAACATCAAATGTCCCATGGTCCTGGTGTAGCCCCATCCATGCCAAGAACGCTGATCATCCCCGCTCGCCCTTGATACAGTACATGACGTATTCACCAGCTCTCTTCTCAATGCCGTGGATACGGTGTTCGAAACCCGGGAAACAACGGTCAAAATCTTCAAGGGCTTTTAAGTATTTGAGCAGCGCCCCGCCCTCCTCCCCGGTCTCCTCTCCGGGAGCAAGGAGTGGAATACCGGGAGGATAGGGGACAATCCCGGTGGCAATGATCCGCCTGCCTGCATCAGCAACGCTGACCTGCTCCACCTCGCCCTTCACCAGTCTCCGGTAGGCTTCCGCATATGTGATTGCAGGCAATGGAAGGAGCGAGAATGCCTCATGGAGGAGTTGACACATTCCATTGTCCTTCTTGAACGCATGCATCTGATCGGCAAGCCCTGGCAGCGTCATCCCGCCGTATCGGTGCGGGTACCGGCCGGTGAGATCCGGGAAGATCTCCTCAAGAGGGGCCTTCTCGTCATACAAACGCTTGAACTCGAAGAGTTCGGTCAGCAAGGTCCCCCATTTCCCTTTCGTGTTGCCCATCGAGAAGAGAAAAAGGACCGTGTAATCCCCGGATTTCTCGATCACGATCCCTCTCGTTTCGAGGAACCTGACCACCACTGCAGCCGGTATCCCCCACCGGGAAAGCGATCCGTCTTCGTGAACGCCGGGAGTAAGGAGGGTGACCTTGATGGGATCCAGCATGCAGTACCCGTCCGGGAGTCCGTCGAATCCATGCCACCAATCCCCTGGGTGCAGCACCCAACAGGAGGGGTCGTCCCGGAGCAGTCCCAGGGGAGCCTCATGGAACGGCATCGTCTTCTTCGTCGCCGGATCGTTGACGGTATCCGGCTGCCAGATCCCGAACCACCAGTCCGTTGATCCCGAATGTCCGCAGACCTCCCGGTGGATGCGGCCCATGGTCCGCCGGAACCGGATCGCATCCTCGATGGATTCCGTGGTGAGGACGCGGCCTGCCGCCCCTTCCATTATCTTCGATGAGACGTCAAGGGATGCCATGATCGGGTAGAGAGGAGAGGTGGAGCTGTGCATCATGAAGGCCTCGTTGAACCGGGAATGCACCACGGGAACCCGGCCGTTCCTGATATGGATCATGGAGGCCTGGGAGAGGGCAGCCAGGAGTTTGTGGGTGGACTGGGTGGCAAACACAGTCGGGCCAGCCTGATCTCGTGCCCCGTCCCGCATGGCAAACCGGCCTTCGTAGAGCGGATTGAACCGGGCATACCCGAACCAGGCTTCATCGAAATGAATGCTGTCGACAGAATGACCCAGGAGGCCTTCGACCTCCGGAATATAGTAACAGAGCCCGTCATAGGTTGAGTTCGTGATGATCGCATGGACCGGCTCCCGGGGAGTGAGGGCTCCGGTCAGCGGGCAGGCATCGATCTTTGACCGGACCGATTCCGGCGTCATCTCGCCCGGGGGGATCGGCCCGATGATTCCATACCGGTTCCGGGTGGGGATGAGGAAGACCGCGATGGAACGGGTCAATGTCAGGGCATGTTCTGCGGATTTGTGGCAGTTCCGGTCTACAAGCACGATGTCATCCTCCGTCACCCTGCCAGAGAAGACGATCCGGTTGGCCGTTGAGGTCCCATTCGTCACAAAATAGGTGTCGTCCGCCCCAAAGACCTTCGCTGCGTATCGCTCGGCCTCCCCTATCGGGCCGGAGTGATCGAGGAGCGAGCCGAGCTCCCCCACCGAGATCGAGAGGTCGGACCGGAAGAGCTGTTCGCCGAAGAAATTGTGGAAGAGCCGGCCTGAGGGGGATTTCCGGAACGCAGTTCCGCCCGCGTGCCCCGGGGTGTGCCAGGAATACTCGAAGTCCTTTGAAAATTTCACCAGCGCACCGAAGAATGGCGGGAGAAGGGTCTCGCGGTACCGGTTCGCAGCAGCGGTGATCCGGCCGGCGATGAACTCGGGGGTATCCTCCATGATATAGATGAATTCGTTGACCTCCCGGAGGATATCGACCGGAAGCGAGGTGAGGGTGGTCGTGGTCTCCTCGGCGGGTTCTGCCATGAGGAAGATCGGGATGTCCTCGTTCCGCTCCCGGATCTCGTGGATCAGTTCCTTTGCATCAGCATGGGTCTTTCCAACCGGGTCTCCCAGGTTCCAGTTCACCAGGATGCAATCGGCCTCCGGGAGGTTGGCATAGGCCGACCGGGCATCCTCGAGCGAGGCGATGGTCACCACTTCGAGGTCAAAATCCGCAAGCCCTTTCACGATCCGCTGGATTGTGCGGCCGTGGGGGGTATCGGTAGGGAGGGCATCATCGATGATGACCACCGTCAGAGTCTCTTCGGGGTTCATAGCCTGCTCCTGAGGGGGAGACCTGATGGGGAGAGAGTAGAATTTTTCTCCGGGAGTTCCGGTCTCAATACCTGCCACATTGTATCACCTGCAGACTGCCTGGTACTCCTGGGGATTCCTGGGGGGTGGAACATTGTGGAATTATCAGGTAAAGCCTGATCCGGGCAGTATTTATGGTTTCTGGTCAGTCCTGGAAATGTTCACTTTTCCGTGGACTCCGGGCCGGGACAGTCCCGCGAATCCAGCCGAAGATCAGGAGAGGCCAAATATAAGGAACAGCCGGATCTTCGGAGCCGCTTCATCCGGGCAATCCGTACGTTGCTGGCAGGTGGCTCCAAAGCCTAGGTCAGTTCCCCGCAGCCTGGATCGATTGGCTTGTCCCTCAAAGGAGAAAATAGGGAGGAGTGGGGGGGGAGGTATTCCGGTTAGAAGGGTCTTGTCAATTTTGGCAGCGTTGTGCCTGGAGTTCGGGCATCAAACATTGCATGGCTGGCGCCCGATTGGACCTCCTGAAAGCGGAAACTGCTGATGGCAGGGGTGCTGATGACACGCATTCTGGTTATCTCAGGATCATTAATAACGTCCGGAGTGCGGACATCAAATATCGAACCGGGGCTGCTGCTGTCAATCGGTAAAGAATGACCAATAGCCGGTAAAACAGGTTTCAGCGGTATTGAAAAGCCAGTCAGCTGCGATTCCTTGTCGTGCAGCGCGGGGCTGACTGTTCTTGCCTCCTGCATCAGCCAGAGTAGCCGGATGACTTCATTTGGCAGCATCGGCTCATCCTCACCGCATGGCCACACTGCTGCCACGGAGTTATAATAATCCTGGTTTTCTTTGCTGAGCAACGGCCAGATATCAGGATAGGTATCTCTGATATATTCCCCGATCATCACTCTATTATCGGGATCGATCGTAACGCAGAACATACCCTCTGATGATAATTCGGGCTGGATTAGAGCTTCTTCTACCTGATCCCCATCGAACACGCAAGAGTCACTATAGGGATCGGAGACAAATGATGCGGATCCTGGAAGAACTAGGATTCCAACAATGAGCATTATGAAATACATACTTGACAAAGCCGGTCTGTATCGATTATCTTTCATGTTGTTAACCTCCGATCATGTCAGTTAAATTATGATACTGTAAGTTCCCCTGCAGTCCATGAATCCACATGGAGAACTAATTCATCTCCTTCCCAAACTTTGTGGCATCCAACTGTGCGGTATGTTCCCGGTAAGGCATAATAAATTCCGGATTGTGAAAGCTCATCTGTTGTATCACGCTCTGCGGTTTTGGATGCGACAAGGTCCCAGATGACACCATTCTTTTTCTGCAATCCTGTTTGAAGCTGCATGTCAACAATCGTTGTGGGAACTGTATATTGACCCGAGGAGTAGAGTATAGTTCTGGGTATCTGAAGGCTGATCCCCTCCCCTGCCATTAATGTATAAGACCTTGTTGTGAAGGGTGTAATTGATCTGATATTACTAATAATTTGGAAAAAATTTTCATCAATTATTTCGGGTGTACTATCCAAAATTATTTTTGTTTCTTCTATTGATTCAAATGGACATTGGATCGATTCAGTTACATCATTCGCAGCAGATGTAATAGATACCGTCATAAATAGTATTCCCAATCCTAAAAGGATTGGACATATCTTACTCTTTCGAACATCCTTTTTCATGGAATAATCAACTCCTTCTGTAATCAAATGATTGCAAT
>JAAYWH010000028.1 GCA_012516785.1 Methanomicrobiales archaeon | reverse complement strand
ACCCTCCCGATTGTATGGAACCGTTCCTGCTGATCCTCTGCTTCCAGTGCCATGAAGCGATCCATGCTCTTGATGCTCCCCGCCATTCGCAGGAGGCACTGACTATGCAACGGCCCGAACCGCTCCGCCGGGAGATCCGCAGGATCCTCGCCTCGGTCCCCCGCCCCTACACTCCACCCGACACCGACATGGAAGAAGCGTACATCGTCGCGTGTACCAGTCATTTCAGGTTCGGGGTCTGAACAAGGAAAGGATCGGGGACGGTTATTCATTCGCCCTGTATCCATTCTATTCTCATATAGATCTGCGTCATTGAAGAGGAGAGGCGAGGGGGGCTAGTGGCCTGACGCTTTTGCATCAGCACCTTCACCTGCATCCAGGAGGATGATCCTGGTAAAGAAATAGGTGAGATACACCATCTCTCCGGTGGAAAGCGTCGGTTCGTGTAAGATCCAGTGGAGGGCATCACTGGTGAAAACGAGAGGATCTGGATCGTTCCTGTATCCCTCCAAAAAATGATCATAGAACAGATCAATGATCTCGGTACTTCGTTCCAGTGATATCCCGACAGTTTCGTGAAGACCTGATGTGCTCATAATGTTCCCTCCTAATGAGGTGTTCATTCGTACACGATACCTATTTCAGCAGCCAGGAAAATCGGGTCCCTGGCAACCCCTGTGAAACGATGAGGTCAGAGAAAAATCTCCGGAATCCTCGGGTGATCGCACGGGAGCCAACGGCGAAAACCGGGATGCCGTCATTCGACCCAGTGCAGGACATCCCGTATTACGGACCACCGTGGCGGCTGATGCTCATCATCTTCTCCGAGTACCCAGTACCGGTATTTTTTGTCAAGCGACCCATATTTTTCCTCCATCTCGAGCCAGTAATTGAGAAACATCAGTGAGGCATCGTCGCAGTCACTGGAGACCACATAGACGCATGGGATCTGGTAGATATCAGATGGCTGCAGGATCGCGACATCGTAGAAGGGGTGGAGCAGTGTCATGGCGGTCCCCACCTCGGCAGTGGTCAGGAGGGCTTCGGCCTCGGTCTGGTTAAAGAACTGTTCCGGGGATTCGAGAGGAATGAAGGTAGCGTTGGGAAAGAGCCTGCCTGCGGTCTGGTAATATGCTGACGTGTCGGCAATCCCTATCACCAGGTCTTTTTTCTTCGCCACCTCGTCCCACTGCTCGAACTCGTCCTTCCGGTAATCCTTTGTGACAAAGGCCAGGTGCAGATCGAGATACGGTGAGGTGTACCTCGCATCATCAACGATTCCCGTGACGAGGACCACCCCGGACATGACGATATCACAGCTCCCGTCATTGACCCGGTCGAGGAACGTCTCCCGGTCCACGGGGATGAACTCGATGCGGGAGACGTTCAGGGTTCTCGCCAGGTCATAGGCCATGTGGATATCATACCCGACCAGATCGCCGTCTCTGTTAAAGTAGGCAAGCGGCATCATGTCCGGATTATACCCGACGCGTAATACATCCCTGCTCCTGATCTGATTGAAAAGACTCTCCCTGGCAGGTGAGGTATCCGGGATCAGTGGCACATCAGAATAGTTCCGGTAGATTGTTGTATCGATCTCCCTTCCACTGACTTCCGGAGGCATCTTCATGGTTAAGAGGGCCTCGCCCCCCTCGGGAGAATCACCCAGGAGTGAGGTGAACCCGAGCCGGAGCCCGAGCACAGCGGCAGAGAGCACGATGATCACGATTGCAAGAGCGATCAGGGCCCTTCTCATCCTGAGTCCCCCAAGACCGGTGAGGAACGCGGTGACGATGGCAGAGAGGGAGAACATGGACATGCAGGTCAGGGCCGAGGCAAAGTAGACGTGGAACGGGTTTGAGATCAGGTAGAGCTGCATGGCGTCAGCGGGCAGCTTCATCAGCTCGAGTATGAACTGGAGGGAGAGCTTGGCGGATCCAAAGAGGCTCGGCACCCCCACCAGCGCCAGGTAAGCCTGCTCCTGAATTCCGAACGGATCGCCATAAAACCAGGCAGTGAACAGGACGAAGAGCAGAACGATGAAGACCCCCAGGGACGGGATGGTGTAGGTCAGGGGGATCAGGATCCCGCTGTATGCTTTGGCTTTCTCCTCGATGGTGACGGCTTCCCTGTGGGGAGGGCAGGGCTCCTTATCAGGTCCCAGAGCCTCTCCGCCCGATGGCCTTGACGTCTCCCCCCCTGTCGCTGCTTCTCCTTTTCGCGTCCTGGTCTCCTCTTCAGGTGTCACAGCCCCATCGCCTGGCACGATCGATTCCCCGGTTGCGGGCACTTCCATCCCATTCCATGACCCCTTGAACAGGCTGGCCACTCCCTCGGTCAGGAAGGGCAGGGTAATGAAGACACGGCCGGTCGAGAATCCCATCAGGACCCCTTTATTGGCAGCAGAGAGTATCTCCCGGTACCCGAACGGCGTCAGGCTGTAGATGAGGAGGGGCAGGGCAAATAGGATGAGAATCAACGAGATTACAATGGTGGAGATGAGATAGACCTGGATCTCGAGGAACTGCGTGAGGGTAAGGGTCCCGAAGGTGCTTGCCGTCAAGGCAAAAATACCCAGGGGGACGATCATCATCATCCACCGGGTAATTCTTGAGAAGGCAGTGGTGAGGCTCTGGAGCATATCGACGAAAGGCCGGTTTTTAATATCGCCGATCAGGGCGAAGCCCAGCAGGATGCAGAAGAGCACGATGGCCGGCAGGAAGCCTTTGGCCAGGGAGGAGAACGGATTTGACGGGATGAAGAGGTCGATGAGATCGATCTCATCCGTCCCGGCAGACTGGGTGGTTGAGAAGAGGGCGGGATTCTGTATATCTGGAAATGCAAACTGCATGAAGAAGAAGGCTATCACTCCCAGAAACCAGATCAGGAGCAGGACAGCTGCCACCGTCAGGAGGAATTTTTTTGCATCCTCATGACCGATGCTGCCGATTCCCGTGATGATGAAGATGACAACCGAAGGGATGATCGTCACCTGCATCAGCCCGATAAAGATGGTGCCGAAGGGTGCCAGAATCTGGGTGTACTCCCCGAAGAATAATCCACAGAGGATTCCGGCGAGGAGGCTTGCAAAAACCTGTATCGTAAAGCTGATTCTGGGTGCTTTCATCCTGCCGTTCGCTCCTTTCAAGGAGGGGTTAATCGCCTTCCACGGTAAAGAAAATCATGGTGACGATCTCCGTCTCATCGAAGTCATCAAACAGCTTCTTCATGGTGGAAAAGAGGCCGTTCCAGGTATGGCACTGGGGATCGTGCTCCACGGAGAGTTCCTGCTCCCGGATATCCCGGAACCGCTTTACTTTCAGTCCGGTGACAAGGGCTTTTTGCTGTTCTCCTCCCTCCCGTGGCTGTACCATGATGGTATCCCCGGTATCCAGTCGGGATGCCCACCGGATCCCTCGTCGCACACTCAGATTCGTCCCGCTCCGGAATTTATAGGTTGTAAAAAGGAGAACCGGTTTCTTTTCCGCCACCATTGGTTTTTCTCCTGCGCTATGATGCTTCTTTTGTAGCCCAGATAATAATGATAGTGTTATGCGATCAATCCTGGTGCCATCGATCGTTGGGAAAACAGGAGAAGCCCGGTCATGCTGGAACCGATAGCAGGGAGGAAGATTCCAGCGTTTCATCCCTGAGAGGGTTCTCTATGCTCGCACTGATCGCCAGGCGAGGATCTGTCTCCCCACCTCACTTCGTTCATGGCTTTCTGGGATTGATCCTGATACTTGTTGCACACTTTGAACATCTGATGCGAACGGGTCTTTTGGATGTCTCGATGAGTGCAAGTTTTGTGCCCATATATGTCCGTTCCCAGCCGCACCGTGGACAGGTTACCCGAATGCTTGTCAACATCTCGACCCACCTCTCATTCTCTTCCTCTGCTGGTTGTTGAGCAGAGATCCTGTTCCCCATCAACCCGGCAGGATAAATCCAGATACTCTATGGGGGGTGAAAGTGGATGGCGAGAGCACCGGGCACTGATCCTTACCGTTGAAATAAAATTGATCTGTCCTCTTGCAACTCGGTAAACTTGTTACTCCGGTCTTCAATCGTATCTTCTCTGCTGATCAGCGCCCTGATGGTTCTCAAGAGTCACGCGCTCGTCGACGGTGAGGGAGTGGAATCCCCCCTACATCCTTCTCCGATTGGGATCTCCACTCAGGAACAGTATTCGGTTGAACAGGAATTTTCTAACCATATCTATAAGAGCAGGGAAGTCCCTGTACGATTCCCATCTACAGGCAGTATCGAAATTAGCCTTCAGTCCCTTGAAAACACCGCCTGACTGCTGCACATACCCCTCCTCAAGAAGGATGAAGACACTCTCGTTCAATCCTTCTTGTGCAAGGTATTGTAATTCCATTGATGCAGACTGGTTGACGTTATGTTCCCCTTCATGTTCCCGGTGGAAGAGAAAAATCCGGATCTCACAACGGGTGAGCAGGGTGATACTCAACAGGTAGTTATAGGCATCCTTGCTCATTCCTAGTCCTTTTGGCACCTCAGATTCCAAATCCGTGGAAATACATACCCGGAAGTCATCATCCAGAAGAGCCTGGTGCAACAGGAAGATCTCATCTCGTCTGAAGGATCCAAATATCCCGATGAGTAGCTTGTGCTTTGCTCTCTCATATTCAGCTCTCTTCAGGGAAAATTCCTGGAATGGATCCATCAAAAGATATATAGGAGTATCCGCTGATGAGTGGATAAGTAACAGATTTGTTACTGTTCAGGTACCATTTGAACTCCCGCGGGTGATGCACCATGGACGATCACATTATTGAACCCTATTTGGATATGGTCCCCTACGAAATACGGGACGCGGTCATGTCGCTATCGAATACAAAAAAATGGGCCATTTTTATCATCCTCGTCAAAGAGGGGGAGATGAGGTTCAATAAGATCAAAGAGCATGTTGGATCTGACAAGTCCCCTGAAATTGACAGGGCTCTCAAGGCCCTCATAAAGGGAGGCCTGGTCGAAAAAGTTGCCCATGATCCAGCAGAGATTGGAAATCTCCACAAATCATGGTATACTGCCTCAGAGTTGGGACTGAGGTTCATCGGGTGCCTTGGGGATATATTCTCACCAGTACCACGGCACCAGGCATCGTACCTGTCCAGAAAGGAAGAGATCATACCTTCCGTAATGGAACGCGGTATGACGACTTCTGGTCGAAGGGGACTGGAACCAGGCAGCAGGATACCAAGGGAAAAGAGTGAGAGAAAACTAATGTCTGATACCCGGAAATCCAGGTAATTGGAATGGATTGGGAACGTCTGCCAAGGATTCAGATTATTAACGGACGGTGAGCACGCTCCTAACGGGTATTATCCCACGGTCTGGATCACTCTTTTAGAGAATCGCCTCAAAAATCCGCTATATATGGTTCCTGTCTTCAATCTCAAGAACCTGGTTGACAAGATCAGTGTCATGGATTAACAGGATTGCCCGGTGCTGATGTCCAATACAGAACGTGTATACCAAATGTCCCGGGTTCGTTCCCTTCAGTTTCTTGATCTGGGAGCAGGGATGGTCCAAGAGGCCATGAAGCGCCTGGATGATCCGTTGAACATACGTCTATCTCTGGTTCCAGACAGGATGAGTGGAGTGTCGTGCAGAGAACAGAAACAGGTCTCGATGAGGGCCCCCTTCGATCCATCTCTGCGTCCGTTCTGATCACTACCGCATCACTTCACCCGAATCATTTTCAACAATTCAGCCAACTTACTTTCACCCACTCGCTTTTTGTAACGAGCGAGGACAGATAAAATGAATCAGGAATTGTCATGAGCCCAGTTGAGTGAAGAGAGAAAATCAGCCCAGTCGATATATACGTATCGATACCATCTCGTTGGAGGAATTTTCGAGGGAATTACATTGAAAATAATAGTGAAGATTTATAGCCACTTGAACGTGATGCGATAACCATGAGCGTTTACCCACTTCTCTCCGAATTCATAGAGAGGAGAACCTGAATTAACATACAATTCTGCCATTTCCTTTGCACGCCAGTCCGCTGTTACCTGACGTGTGGAAGGACCTCTTTCCAGATCTTCAGACTGGGAGCCTCGTAAGAAGGCACACGGCTGGCTTTTTCAAGCGTGGAGCTCACGTTGCCGATCGCGATGTGCGTGTATCCCATCCCCTTCATCTCCTCGATCTTTTTGATGAAATCTTCTGCCGAAGTAAAGATCGAGATGACCCCGCTTGCGAAAGCCTTTGCCATGGCACCTCCCTGGATGGTGCCGGCATCCTGCTGTATCTGCTCGGGCTTGATCACCTGGTCCGGGTCGTAGAGGTAAGAGAAATGGCCGACGCGTTCCATGGTGCTTGGATCCTTTCCCGCCGCCCTGGCACCAGCCTCGAAGGCCGGCAGGAGCTCCTCCCTGACATACGGGGGATTGTTCGCAAGGGTGATCAGGTGGTCACCGAGCCGACCGGCCAGGTCCGCCGCACGTGGCCCGATAGCGCTGACATACACGGGGACCTTCTCCTTTGGCCGGGTCAGCAGGACAGCGTTCCTGAGGGTGTAAAACTTCCCGTTCTGGCTGATGGGCTTGTCGCTTGTCCAGAGCCGGTTCATGACGGTGATTGCCTCCTCGAGCATCTCGAGCCGGGCGTTGTTCGAGGGCCACTCGCCACCGTAGACGGCCATCTCGTTCGGCGGTTCTCCTGTCCCCACGCCGATGCCTGCACGTCCGGGATACATCGCCGCCATGGTGGCAAACGCCTGTGCAACGATCGCCGGATGGTACCGCATGATAGGGGCGGTGACACCGGTGATGAAGGGAACCTTTTTTGTCGCCTGGAGCGCCGAGCTCATCACCGTCCATGCGAAATTGCAGTCAGTCCCCCCTGGCATGGCTATCAGGTGATCTTCGACCCAGAGCGAGTCAAACCCTGTCTTTTCTGCTGCGACCGCCTGCTGCAGACACTCTGCCGGTGTCCAGGCATCGGTGATTGCAAAATACCCGATTTTTGTTTTCATGGTTCTTCTTTTCTCCCAGTTCTCTTCTTCTTCAACCGTTCACTCAGTACCGGATAATGGTTATCTGACGTGCGGAAGGACCTCCTTCCAGATCTTCAGGCCCGCAGCCTCGTCCAGGGAGGGAAGAGTCCCTTTCACGATCCCCATTCTCTGGTCGGCAATCGCAAGATGTGTGTACCCCATCCGCTCCATCGCCTCGATCTTCCTGATGAAATCTTCCGGGGTATGGAAGATCGAGATGAACTCGCTCGAAAAAGCTTTTGCTATGGCCCCTCCCTGGATGGTGCCGGCATCCTGCTGGAGGTGTTCAGGGGTGACCACCTGCTCCGGGTCGTAGACGTAGGCAAAATGTCCCACGCGTTCCATGGGCTTTGGATCCTTCCCTGCCGCCCTGGCACCGGCCTCGAGAGCCGGCAGGAGCTCTTCCCTGACGTACGGGGGATTGTTCGCAAGGGTGATCAGGTGGTCACCGAGGCGTCCCGCGAGATCTGCTGCACGTGGCCCGATAGCGCTGACATACACGGGTACCTTCTCCTCTGGACGGGTCAGCAGGAGCGCATTATTGAGGGGGTAATACTTCCCGGTATGGCTGACAGGGGCATTGCTCGTCCACAGCCGGTTCATGACGATAAGGGCCTCCTCAAGCATCTCGAGCCGGGCGTTATTCGAGGGCCATTCGCCGGCATAGACGGCCATCTCGTTTGGCGGCTCACCCGTGCCCACGCCGAGTCCCACGCGTCCCGGATACATCGCTGCCATGGTAGCGAAGGCCTGTGCAACAATGGCCGGGTGGTACCGCATGATAGGGGCGGTGACGCCGGTGATGAAGGGGACCTTCTTCGTGGCCTGGAGCGCCGAGCTCATCACCGTCCAGGCAAAGCTGCATTCTTTCCCTCCCGGCATGGCAATCAGGTGATCTTCGACCCACAACGAGTCAAACCCGATCTTCTCAGCCTCTACTGACTGCCGTAAACACCCGGCCGGGGTCATGGCATCGGTTACCGAAAAATATCCAATCTTTATTCCCATATCATTCCTCCTCCTGGCTCCGCAGAGTGGACAGGGGTCATGTGACCATGTGATGGATACGCCCCGGGTGAATAAATTTATTCCTTCTTTTCCTTCGGCGTCTGACCAACCGGCATGGAGAAGCGAACCTCCTCTCCCTTCGCTGGGAAGGGAGGATGATGCCTCCACCGACAGACTTACCAAATCTGATGCCAGTCCCTTCCGAAGGCTTCTGGTCCGCAGAGAACCGGCAGAAGGTTGACAATGGGAGGAAACGGGTATGCCGGGGTCGTTTCAGGTCCGGGATCTCAGGAAGGTCAGGGCAATTCCCGGTTCTCATCTTCGAGGCGCAAGCAGGCTGCTTTCGTAACCATGCTTCATGAGAGACACCAGGAGGACCGCATGGTTCACCCCCCCTTTGATAGATAATCAGGCTGTTCTCCGTGACCATGCGTCAGAGATCAAGCAGAGGGAAGACCGCAGGTCCCGGTCTCTCGTCTGGCACAACCCCGTTACTTATTTATAGGGGAATAAGGGTCATTCTCACACAGAAGTACCGAAATGAGGGGGAGAGAAGACCATGTGGTTACGATTGAAATCACTCCACTGTGAGAGTACGGCATCAGATGAAAGAACAGAGGAACCCTCGATATGGATTGCAAACCCGGCGACAGAAACCCGGCAGCGACTGGGGCCGTATCATATGAGGGATAACGATACCAGGTATTTTGACCTTGATCCCCTGGAAATTCCACGGGGCTGAATGTTGCAGATCGGTTTTCTTGAGCAGGATTCCGCTTTTTCACCGCATGGGTGGGATGAACCGGCATTTGTTGACATCCCGGAGAATCATCCGGTCGGATCGTTCCGTTCTATCTTTCCCTTGCGCCACGGAGGGATGTCCGGCGGCACTCATATCCAGGAGTATCATCTCTATTACGATGTAGTCGAGAACCGAAACGACATACCAGAACAGAGGTATCTCCTGGAGCTGGTCAGTCTCAAATGTAATGATGCCCAGGAAGCGAAAGATGAGATCGTGCTGAAAGTAAACGGTGATCAGGTCTGGGGAGCATGGGATGTCAAATCCGGGGAGACCTTCGATTTGAGCACCCGGACCCCTCGTGAAATCAACCGCCTTGCAACAATTGAGTTATGGGAGAGTGATGCACATTCAAGAAACGACCTTATTGACCGGTTTAACCTTGTCATCACCGATGACTTCCATTTTGGTGAGGAACTCCCCAACGTGTTTTCCTGGCGATCCACTCCCACGATCGATGCCAAGTATACTCTCAGGTATATTGTCAGAGTCAGGTAGCAGTGGTCAAGCAGAGAATTCCCCCTGACAGTGTCAGTACGATGCATAGTCCGCCATGAAGGGGGAGTTCCCTGCCCAGGATATCGGCTGCGGAGATCGAAAAAAGGTTCCTGACCTCAAATTTCCCCGGTTGCTCTCCCGGGAACAGGTGCCTGAGCATGGTGTCTTTATCTCAAAGGCCGCTGTCGAGGAAGGCGGTCTGACGCCGGCCTTTCCCGGAATACCGCAGTTCCCCACATTCCTCTCAATATTGGACCTGATCTTATGGTGATGACCTATACGATTGACAGGGTCTCACGGAGATCACAAATACGATGGACCGGATTTCACGGTGACTGTTTCACGGAATATCTCGCCCAGACCAGGCCGTCTCCCACGACTTCGGTCCGGATGAGCTCGAGGGGGACCTGGAGATCCGGGAAGCCTGCCTTCATGGGGTCGAACATGGTCGGGTCCGGCTTCCCCCCGGCCAGGAAGGGGTGAACAAGCACGCTCACTTCCTCGACCACCCCAGCGTGGAGGAGGACGCTGTTGAGGGTCCCGCCGGAATCGACCCTGACCGTTTTCACACCGTAATGCCTGTTCAGCTGGTACAACGCCTCACGCATATCGATCCGGTCCATCCCTGCAATGATGGCGTCGATCCTCCGGTCTGCCAGGTAATCGAAATACTCCTGTGGGGTGGCAGCAGAACAGAACGCAAGGAGGTCCCGCATGTACGGCCAGGTCCGGATGGCGTCCCAGCACCGGACTCTCCCCCGGCTGTCAGCGATCACCAGGAGTGGCCGGGTATCCTCTGTACCCTCCGGTGGAGTGAAGAGATCCTCGTGTTCCTGAGGTACTTCGAGCGATGGGTTCTCGCGGACAGCGGCAACGATTGTCTCGCTCCCGAACAGGATGGCATCCGGCTTCCATGTCGCCGCAAGGGCATAATACTGATCGAGATTCGCAGGGAAGTTCGTAATCCTGCCGTCGAGACTGGTAGCAACGTGGAGGATGACCCGGGGTAGCATGCAACTGGCTCCTGATCAGGGGTAGGGAATGATGCTATAAAAAAGGGAAGAATGCAGGGTGAAGGTGGAATCGAGGATAGAACATTCTTCGATCACCCCAGTCGCTGTAGTGTCTAAAAAAGAGAGTACTACCCCACGAAAACTACGGAGCATTTATAAATCTTGAAAATATCTCATGAACAATGAGTAACATAGTAGTATTCGTTCTTCTCCTGTGTCTTGTTGGAGCACTTGTTATCCCTGCAGCATCTGCACCAGTGAAATCACCCATCAGTTCGCCGTCTGCTTCCGCCCAGCCGTTGAAGCCCACCGTGCCGGACTCACCGGGAGCCAGCGACGAGGACCACGGCAGGGTTGCGTCCTTTCGGGCAACCCTGGAAGAAAACGGGTTTATTGTCACCAGCGGCCAGATGACGCCCGTCGATCCGATCGTCGATCTGCTGGACTCCGGCATCGGTGATTCTGCCAACGGCAACAACGCAGGCCAACCCTATAAAGTGCTGATGGTGCCGATCTCCCCTTCCGGTGAGGAACCTCCTTTCGAGAGGGGGCTCACGATCTTTCGGCTCCGGCCTGATGAGGCAGTCGTCTACCTGGGGCCGACACCGCCACCGTGCGACTACTTCAGCTTCACGGTCTTCCTCTGGGTCCGGCACAAGGAGAGCCTCGTTCCCAAGGGAGACTGGATGGTCGCCGCTGTGAACGATCCGCTCAACAGCGCCCTGATCAAGACCCAGGGGAATGGCACCCCCTTCCGCAAACAGACGATCGTGATCTTCACGGCGGACAAGGGGGTCTATGAGAACATATCGGCCCTGGCCCGGGACGCCGGTTATCCTGAATCCATGATCAACCCCTATGTCATTCCTTCCGGGCTGCTGAATCTCGGCGTCTACCCCGAGACCCGTCTCGCCGATTCGTTCATCATCCTGATGCGAACGGCCAACTTCGTCAGCAAGGCCGAGGGGAGCCGTTACCTCAGTGACAACCACTATGCCAGGGTATGGCGGGTTACGCCCGAAGAACCGCTGGCGCTGGATCCGTTCCCCACGCCCGAGCAGCGGGTCCGCAGATGGAAGAGCGAGAGCGAGCTCTACCCCGACCTGAACAACGGGCTGGACCGACTGGAGAACGCTATCCTTGCCCAGACGCCCCATGTCCGGAACGAATCCTATGAATCCATCCGCTGGTTTGCCGAATCGCGTGAGGTGCTGGAAGAGACTGATCCCGACTCGCCCCTCTACCACATGTTTGTTGCCGGGGAAGCCTCCGACACCCCCTACCTCCGGACATCGCTTTCCGGAGAGGCCGCCAACTTCACGCTGGGGAACGACGACATGGTGGTGGTCTACGGGGTGAACCATGCGGCGACCGGCCTGGCTACCTATTCCAATTTCGGGGTGTACGGAGATTGGATCACCAGTTCATGCGAGGACAACCCGTGGCAGTACGTGTTCGGGTGCGGCGACCGCAGCTGGAACGGGGTGGCGAGCATGACCAACCACGAGTTTACAGGAAGCGCAGAGGAATACCTCCCCGGGGACCCGATGGCGCCCTACCTCTACGCGGTGAAGGTGCTGCGCCAGCCGCCAGAAGACAAGCATGACAAGTACTTTATCGTCGTGCCTACCGCGACTTCGGACCATCCGTGCGCAAGCCCCGGCTATTGTCTCAACCTTACCGACCCGATCATCATCGGCTACCGGGCCTACCTCAATCCGGCCACGGCTTCTGGTGCCGATTACGACGACATCATTCATGACCGGGCGATCTGGTTCCGGATGCGGGAGTAAGGGCAGGGGAACACAATGAGTCTCCCCTGAAGCCGAAAGAACGATCTCATCACTTTTTTTGAACCGCCCTTCGAGGGTGGATTTTCGTTCAGCCCGTTCGACCTCCTTTCTCTTCGATCCAGTGCAGGACATCCCGTATGATGGACCACCGGGGGGTGATGCTCCGAGTCTTATCCCAGCACCCTGTTTGGATATACCGTCAGCAGCCCAGGCGATGACGGGGAAGAGTTCCGGCTCTCACGGGTTCGAAATAAACCAAGAGATGACCCGGGGAGTCCTTTGGATCGTATCTCCTGGAAAAATTGGTTCAGGTTTTTTGCACAGAACTGGGATCCATCCAGAAGAAAGCCCACAGGTGGCCATCCGGATCCTGAAAACCCCGCTCGTACATGTACCCGTAATCCTTCGGCCCTTCCGGTGATGTCGCCCCGGCCGCAATGGCTCTGTCCACCATCTCATCCACGAGCGCCCTGGTGTCAGCAGAGAGGGTAATGATCATTTCGGTGCTTTTTGTCGAATCGCAGATTTTTTTCTTCGTAAAGGTCTGGAAAAACGGTTTGACGAGCAGCATTGCATAGATATCCTCGCTGATCATCATCGCCGTTGCGTTCTCATCGGTAAACTGGGCATTGAATGTATACCCCAGACGCTTGAAAAACTTCACCGACCGTTCGAGTTCCTGGACGGGTAGGTTGACGAAAATTTTGGTTGCCATGCGTGGTGGAGTTTATCAGATCCAGATAATGGTATGGTCATTTCCTAATTTTTGAGACAATGATCACCCGAATCCCCGGGATGTATATTCGATCCGGCAGGCTCATTGTACCCCGAACTCTGCCATGATCTCTGCTTCGGAATGGAGCCGGCGGTGCCTGATATCCTCAAGAGCTTTCTCAAGGCCTTTGATCGCTTCATCATTCAAGGGATCCTGATCCACCGCAAGAGTAACCAGCCGCTCGATGACATCATTGTACGATTCCTTGGGGTGTTGTTTCAATGCCTGGAGTTTTTCTTTCAGATCTTCCCTGATGTAAATGGTGGATGCAGCTTGCATTATATTACCTCCCGGGATCGAACGATGGTCAACATATCGCATGAAGATTGGAACACATCACCAGCCGAAACCATCATGTATCCTATTCAACCAGTAACCGCAACCGATTATGATATGATCCAATTTTTTCATTGGTAAGACGCTCGATTGCATCCTCCAGATGGGCAATGAAGTGTCCGGCCTCCGTGATGAGTTCATCAACATCCTCTTTCGTAGACATGGTATCAACGTAGTACTGTTTGTCAATCCGTTCTTTTTTCGCTTTGGAAATTGGAGTGTTGTCAATCGAATAGACATCCTTCAAAAGCAGAATGGCAGCCGAGTGGTTCTCGCATTTGATGCCAGTTCTGAAAAACAATGCCATGACCGCGTGATACATGCTGTAATAGGCCATCGATACCGCTTCTTCATAATGGTCATGATCCCGTAGGAGTTTTGCCGATGCAAGATGGCTTTTTGACTTTTTCAAGTAAGATTCGGCGAGGTCCACACTTGGATTGACGACCTGGATTTTCTTCTCGCTGAATAGCTCATGCAAAAAGTTTTGTTTTTTCAAGGTATTCCTCCACTCCCTTGACAATGATATGATCGTTCACTATCTCCCTGATAAGCGGATGCTCGGTAGTAAAAAGCCCAATTTTGATGCTTAATGCCGAAAACTGGTCTTCAAGGCTCTTTTTCAGGGTACGGTTCTCCGTTTCAATAAAGAGATCGATATCACTCCGTTCATGTGCAGTCCCCTTCGCATAACTCCCAAAGATGAGAGCGAGCCGAACTTCCTGAAGGTCCAGGATCGCACGAATGATTCCTCGGACCTGCGGATATGCTGCAATCAATTGTGACTGCCGATACATCTCAGCAATAATGACTGCATTCCTGGCTTCCAGGCTCTTTTTAAGGAAATATACTTTATTTTTCCCTTCGAATCTGAAATCAATGCTATTCTCCTCCACCATCTCCTGGAGTCTTCGGATGAGGGTGGCATGACTCTTCCTGAGCGATTCTGCAATACCACGGGTATGCAAAGGACCATGCATGAGTACCAGAATTATTTCATTGGTCAGATTCTGAACCACATGGTTCAATTCTGAACCAATAGGTGATATACCTTTTCATAGGGGCCAGGTTCCCGGCAGATGTTTTTCTCATCCATGGATTCGTTCATTCAGAGGTAATACCTCTCCCATATCAGGAATGATCACCTCATTATCTGCACGATCTCCTCAGGTACGATGAGGCCGAAGAGTTCATGGATCCCGGCCTAGGCATAGTCAATCAGGTCCATGGGTGCAGCACCAGAAGACCCCTTCGAAACGGTGTTCGGGAGAACGAATGGGGCGGCGGATGTTCTCCTTCAGATGATATCAATAGCAATCAGCTCTTCGATCTCCTCTTCTTCCTCTTCTTCCGCTCTTCGTCGTTCCTTTGCGGACCCGGGAGCAGCATCAGGGGTAAAGAGTGCCTTCAGCCATTCGATCAATCCGATAGCTCATCCCTCCTTACCTTTTGATCGGCTCTCTTGGGTTTATTCTTATGCTTGAACCGCAGCGGGGGCATTGAATGCGAACGGGTCTCCTCGCTGTCGGGATGAGGGCAAGTTTCGAGCCCATATACGTCCACTCATGACTACATCGCTTGCAGGTTGCCCGTATGCTTGTCAACACTATCAGTCACCATCCCTGTCGAATGTAAGAGAGAAGCCGGTCCATCAGCACCTGGACCGGCCAGGCATTTACCGCAATTCCGCGGGCGTGTCATCACCTCATGCTGTCCGGTAAGGTGAGACAGTGGAGCCGTCTTTTTTGGAGGGAATAAGCTGAGGCTGTGCGAGAGGTGAAAGTGAGGTGGAGGAAGGGGAAATGCTGCACTATCCTGAAAGCCATTTCTCATGATATCAGGAATGCTGGAATACCATGGTGGTCTGAGGGAGCGTTTTTCTTCAACCGGATCCCTGCCCTCTACTTCCGGTAAAACACTCTCATCATCACCGTGCGAAATCTTCTTGATACCGCTTCCTTCACACATATTCATGCAAGCTTGCGCAGGGTGTGTGAAATTTTTCCACCCGAAACATTCAATGATGATGGTGATGATAGGGTGGTGCTGAAGGGGAGTGCTCAATGGATATCGTGGAAGAGAAAGCGATAGCAATCGTCTCGAGAGCAGCGACCGAAGCCCACCGGGGTCAGACCAGGAAGGACGGGAAAACTCCCTTCATTGTCCACCCGGAGCGGGTGGCGAAGTGCGTCGCCCATTACGGGGGGAACCATGTCGGCGTCATTGCGGCATGGCTCCACGACGTGATCGAGGACAACACAGAGGGTGCTGCCATCGTCCGTAAAGCCTTGGAAGAGACGTGTCTTCCGGAGAACAACCTGCATGAAATCTACGCCATCGTCCTGGCCCTCACCAAGAATCCTGCAATTCCCGGGAAACGGGAGCGGTTTGCCGATACGCTGGACCGGATCCTCCATGCCCCGACCAGGCGATCCTTGTCAAGATCTGTGATCGGATGGATAACCTGATTGATGCCCGTGATCAGGGGCAGCAGTTCTTATCCGAGTACCTGGACCTGACCGATGACCTGATTGCTACCCTATCTGATGGTGCCAATCGTCATGGGTATACTGAAGCACTGGAGCAATTGAAGGTCGAAAGGGAGGATATGGGATTTTTTTACGAGGCAAAATTCTTTTAATGCATGGGATGGGTAAGGGGAAGAGGAGTGGAATCCTCTCCCAAAGCGGGCAAGAGGCGAAAATCCACCATTTCAGACGTTGAGCGAGCCACGAAATCCCCTTGCAGCGTAGTACGATTGTGCACTGTTGTGGAAGAGAAAGACCGTGCCATATCGGCGATGGGCAAAGAGTGCCCCGCCGAGTTGTCTGATGGCGGGAGGGGTCTTCACCCAGCTTGATGTTTTCGTGTCGAAATTCCCCTCTTCCTGCAACGCCCGGTATTGCTTTTCCGTTAAGATCTCAATGCCCATGGCAGCGGCCATGTCAATCGCGTTGTTGTCCGGGGCATTGGTCTTCCTGGCCTCCTGTCCTTCACGATCGTAACAGACATTCCTGCGGCCTTTGGGACTCTCCGGTGAGCAATCACAGAAAATGTACTCCCCGTTTTTTGTATCCTGACCGACCACATCCGGCTCCCCTCCGGTTTGTTCCATTCCATGGAGTGACCATAGTTTATCGGGATGTGCTTCCAGCCGGGCCTGGACATTCTTCCAGAGAAGTCCTTTATGCCGGCTCATGTGTTTCTCAAAACGGGCTTTCACCACGCTGAGTAGGTCGTTCTGTTGTTCCGGTGACAGTGCTTTTTCAAGCTGAGGCATGATCCAGTATTCATCCTGGTTTTAAAAATCATCGATTACGATGCGGTTCATCCTCTCCTCCTCGCCACTGATCCCGATCACCATGGTGCGATGACAGTGAGGTTCATCCCCTCCTCCTCGCCACTAATCCCGATCACCATGGTGCGATGACAGTGAGGTTCAATTCATCCTAGTCGCCACTGATCCCGGTCACCATGGTGCGATGACGGTGCGGTTCAGCCCCTCCTAGTCGCCGCTGATCCCGATCACCATGTTGCGATGACGGGGGCCGTCGAACTCGCAGAAGTACAAGGCCTGCCAGGTTCCGAGAGCCAGGTGGCCATCGATGACCGGGATGATCGCGGAAAAGCCCATGATCGATGCCTT
>JAAYWH010000027.1 GCA_012516785.1 Methanomicrobiales archaeon | reverse complement strand
TTCTTCATCAGCCCGGTATCCACCGTGAATCCTTTGAATGCCCGGATCCTGGCATCCCGCTCGCTCTCCTCTCCCATCGAGATCCAGGTGTCGGTGACCACCACGTGGGCATCCTTCACCGCCTCTGATGGGTCCTTGAGCAGGGTAATGTTCCCACCCTCTGCAACGGCACGCTTCACCACGGCTTCCGAGATCCTGTACTTCTCTGGGGATGCAACCGTTATCTCGAAGCCGGCACGGGCAGAGGCCAGGACAAGGGAGTTGCAGACATTGTTGCCATCGCCGACCCAGGTGACCTTGAGGCCTTCAATGGATCTGAAATGCTCCCTTATCGTCATAATATCGGCAAGGATCTGGCAGGGGTGCTCGATGTCCGAGAGCCCGTTGATGACCGGCACACTGGAATTGCGGGCAAATTCCTCTATGGTCGAGTGCTTGTAGGCCCGGATCATCATGCCGGACACGTACCGGGACATCACCCGGGCGGTATCCCTGATCTCCTCACCTCTGCCGATCTGGAGGTCCTGGGGGTTTAAGAAGAGGGCATGGCCCCCCAGTTCTGCCATGCCGACCTCAAACGAGATCCGCGTCCGCGTGGAGGCCTTCTCAAATACCAGGGCAAGGGCTTTCCCGTAGAGAAATTCATGGGGCCTCCCCTCCTTCCGGAGGATCTTCAGCTGATCTGCATCATCGAGGATCTCACGCAGTTCGTCCCGCGAGAGATCAAGTATCGAGAGAAGGTCTTTCTTCATCGCAACTCCTTCATGTGGGAGATCCGTTTCTGGAGGAGTGCCGCAGTCCCGATATCACGCCGGTACCTGACCCGGCCTTTCACCGATCGTGCAGCGCTCTCGGCAGAGTGTTCTGCCGCATCAAGTGTATCACCAATCCCGACAAAGGCGAGGGTTCGGGAACTCTGGGTATACAAGGTACCCTCTCTCTCCTCTACATTGGCATAGTAGAGCAGAGTATCGGGAGTGTTGTCCCCGAGCACCACAGGCTCTCCTGTCCGTGGAGCATCCGGGTAGCCTTCCGGAACGATATATTTGCACACTGTTGCTTTGCGTGCAAACTTCACATCTTTTTCTGACAGCGATCCTGATATCATCCTGGTTATGATACTCGAGAGATCAGATTCGAGCAGGGACAGCACATTCATCGCTTCAGGATCTCCGAACCGTGCATTGAACTCGATCACCATCGGTCCCCGGGCGGTGTTCATGAACTGGCCATAGAGGACCCCCCGGTAGGGGGTTCCGGATTCACCCATGACCTTCACCACCTCCTTCATGATCCCGAATGCCTGGGTGCGAACCGAATCTGTGACAAACGGGAGGGAGTGGTCTGGCATAGAGTAGGCTCCCATTCCACCGGTATTGGGGCCGAGATCCCCCTCAAAGGCACGCTTGTGGTCCTGGACAAGAGGCATGGGCACGATATGCTTCCCGTCCACAAAGGCCTGGAGGGTGAACTCCTCCCCGATGAGGCGTTCCTCGAGCACAACCCTGCCCTCGAGCGACCGCACATAAGCGACTGCTCCCTCCCTGTCCAGGTGCTCCCCCATGATCCTGACTCCTTTGCCCCCGGTGAGACCGATCGGCTTGATCGCAAGATCCCCGTCGTAATTTCTGATAAACCTGATCGCGTCATCGGCATGGTAGAAGGTGCGGTAGTGCGGGCAGCCCGCGATGCCATGCCGGTGCATCATCTCCCGGCAGAATGCCTTGTCCGTCTCGAGCATGGCTGCTTTCAGGATGGGCCCGATGCAGGGGATACCTCTCTTCTCGAGGCGATCGACAATCCCCGCCTCGAGCGGGGCTTCCGGTCCGATAACGGCATAAT
The DNA here is from genome assembly GCA_012516785.1 of Methanomicrobiales archaeon. Taxonomy (GTDB): domain Archaea; phylum Halobacteriota; class Methanomicrobia; order Methanomicrobiales; family Methanospirillaceae; genus UBA9949. The sequence continues at coordinate 2,872 of JAAYWH010000027.1, read as the reverse complement.
CGGCACCCCGCGAGACCGCAAAATCGACAACTGCCGGGATATTGGTCTCCTTCTCAATAAGGACATCAGAAGAGAGCGAGGCAATCCCGGGATTGTGCTTCGGCATTACCGAGAGCAGGACCACCTCTTCCGAACGGGAGAGCGCACATGCAATCGCATGTTCCCTCCCCCCCCCACCGACCACCAGCACCTTCATAGTCATCTATAATACGACACGCAATTCTTAAAAAATTGGATCTATTGCTCTCTCATCACCCACTATCTCACGTGCACGGCAGAGGGCGTGCAGATGTACGCCCCGCTCTGCAAGCGCATCCCGGGCTCCGGCTTCCCGATCGACAACAGTGACCACGGTATCCACGAAAGCCCCTTCAGCCCGGAGTGCCTCAATCCCCCTGATAACGGATCCCCCTGACGTTGTCACATCCTCCACGAGGAGCACCGCGAGACCGCCGACTTTTCCGATGATCTGCCCGCCTTTTCCATGCAGCTTCTCGCCAGCCCTGATGATGGCGTACGGCTTCCCGCTTGCAAGCGCCGTGGCAACCGCGATAGGGACTCCCCCAACAGCAACCCCGGCCACCACATCGAACGAGGCGATCTTTTTGATCTCCCTGCCGATCACTTTCAGCACGGCAGGATTGGCAATGGCCGACTTCACATCGAGGTAATATGAACTCTTCACGCCGGAAGCGAGAACAAACTCGCCATACTCGACGGCCCCGTTCTCCTTCAACAGATGAGCAATTGACTTCACCATGGTACATCCTTTATCCCGGCAATATACCCGATAATGTTCACCGCCCTGTGGAGGAGCGGGGTGATGATGATGATCCAGAAGAGGATCGGGAGGGTGATGTATGATACCACCCACGTGTATTCAAACATGAGGATGAGGACAAACGGACCGATCACCAGATCATATTGATCAGCGATCGGCCAGGGTGCACCCCGATCCTTCCCCAGTCGCCGCTTAAAGAAACTTTTTACCAGATCCCCGAGAAGCGCCCCGAACGAGAGGAGGCAGACAACAGGGAGGGTTAGTTCCGGGAGGCGGGTGATCCCTGCAGCATCATAGGCAAGGATCTGGAGCATCCCCATAATGATCCCCGCCGCTACCCCGGCAAAAAAACCCCTCCAGGTCTTTCCATCCCCGAATATCCGCCGCCCGTCGCGAAAATGCCTCCCGCCGTCGATTGGTGTTCCCCCCCCAACAAAGGCCGCGACCGGGTTAGGCACATAAGCCGGCATCATGATCCAGAGCGCTGACAGGAGCGGGACAAGAAAGGAATCAGGACTAATCGCTAATCTCCCACTATCTGTAATAAACAGCAGATATAAACATTAAGATATCCCACAGGTAACAACTTATGAGACAGGATCGGTGGGGATCAGGATGATGATCAAGGAAACAAAAACCCTTTGCCCGATCTGCAAAGCAATTCTCGATGCAACAATTGAGGAAGAGGGTGGAAGCATCTGGCTGGTGCGATCATGCCCGGAGCATGGGCATTTTCGTGACCTGTACTGGTCTGATGCAGCGCTATGGCATAAGTTCGAGCAGTTTGACTCCGTGGGGAGGGGCGTTGAGAACCCGAATGTGGTCAATCCCGGCGGTTCCTGCCCGGAGAACTGCGGCCTCTGCAGTTTTCATAAATCCGGGACGCTGCTCGCCAATATCGATCTGACAAACCGGTGTAACCTCGACTGCGACTTCTGTTTTGCCAACGCCCGGGCATGCGGATTCATCTACGAACCTTCTTTTGACGAGATCGTCAAGATGATGCAGCTGCTCCGGGCCGAAAAACCAGTCCCGGCGCCTGCAGTCCAGTTCTCGGGAGGGGAACCGACCATGAGGGATGACCTGATGGAGCTGATCCGAAAGGCAAAGGAGATCGGATTTCCCCAGGTCCAGCTGGCAACGAACGGGATCAAGATGGCGCAGGATGTCGGGTACGTGGAAGATCTCAAAAGTGCAGGACTCTCCACCGTATATCTCCATTTTGACGGGGTGACCAAAGAGACCAACTCCAAGATCAAATCCGATGAAAAAGCGGTCAGGAACTGCGAGGATGTCGGTCTTGGCGTGGTGCTTGTGCCAACTATTATCAAGGGAAGGAACGATCACGAGATTGGCCCGATCATCCGTTATGCTGCAGACCATTTCAAAGCGGTACGGGGGGTCAATTTCCAGCCGATCGCGTTCACCGGAGCAGCCAGCGAGGAGGACGTGCAGAGGGAACGGATAACCATCCCCGAGCTTCTTGAGGATATCGAAGACCAGACCAGCGGCATCATCAGGAAATCAGATTTTTACCCTGTTCCCTGCGTCGTTCCCTTCTCTGACCTTGTCGAGGCATATACCGGGCTGCCGCAGGTCAGGTTCACTCCCCACCAGCACTGCGGTGCTGCCACCTACGTGTTCATCACCGACAAGGGAATGGTTCCCATCAACCGGATGGTTGATGTCGAGAGTTTCTTCAGGTCGATAGAGAACCTGACCGAGAAGCTGAAGAAGGGCGGGCAGTTGAACAAGTACCTGTCCCTGATAGAGGGAATCCGGGAGATGAATGATTCATTCAGGAAGAGTGAACAGGGAAGTACCGCCCAGTTCTGGAAACTGATCGGAAAGACCCTCGTGATGCAGAACTTTGATGCCCTGCGTGAATTCCACTGGAATGCCCTCTTTGTCGGGACGATGCATTTCATGGACAAGTATAATTACGACCTCTCCAGGGTACAACGCTGCTGCATCCACTATGCCACCCCCGATGGGAAGCTCATCCCGTTCTGCACCTACAACAGCGGGCCGGTCTACCGGGAAAAAGTGTGGAGTACCCACCGGAAATAAAGCCTTTTTCCCCTTTTTTAT
>JAAYWH010000026.1 GCA_012516785.1 Methanomicrobiales archaeon | reverse complement strand
GGTGCAACCGCAGCGATTCCCGCCTCACCGTACACCACGCCCTTCTGGTGTGGATTCTCGCCATACCGGAGCTGTCGCCCGTTCCTGTACTGGAGGGTGATGACCGGGGCACATTCCGCGCCAGAGGACTGGAAATAGTTGCTGATCGCCGCATCGTAGGCTGCTGTCCGTGCAAACGCTTTTCTGGCCAGCATGAACCGCTGTTCGGGGGAGAACCCTCCTTTCTTCAGGGCATCGGCAACAAGCGGGTAATCGCCCGGGTCCGTGATCACCGCAACATCCCGGTAGTTTTTGGCCGCAGCCCGGATCATGGCCGGCCCTCCCACATCGATATACTCCACCAGCCTGTCAAGGTCCGGAATGGTCAGGGCCATCTGCTCGAACGGGTACAGGTTTGCCACCAGCAGGTCGATCGGGGCGATCCCGTGTTCTGCCATTGTTGCGTCATCGATACCCCTCCGCCCAAGGAGCCCCCCGTGCACCTTGGGGTGGAGGGTCTTCACCCGGCCGTCCATCATCTCGGTCGAGCCGGTGTATGCTGAGACCTCGGTGAAATCAATACCCGCCTCGTCCAGCACCGTGCCGGTTCCTCCTGATGAGAGGATCTTCACCCCGGCAGCACTGAGTGTCTTTGCCAGATCCACGATCCCCCGCTTGTCCCAGACAGAAAGGAGTGCCCACTTCATGGTCAGGGTATTATGAGATGATCTGATATGATAGTGATGGAGTGCTGGCGGGGATGGTCCTGCCACAGCCTGCAGCCGTTGGCTTCAGACGTTGCATCGATGGAAATGATTTTATAGAACCACAATGCAATAATTATCCTGATCGTCTTATGGTTCACGAAAAAGAGGAGGAATTTAATGGGCTGGATCAGGAAAAAAGAGACTTATCAGCCTCCGATTCACCCACTCCCTCCCTTGAGGATCTGAAGCGTGACTATGATGAACTGAATGACCGGTTCCTGCGGCTTGCTGCCGATTTCGAAAATTTCAGGAAGAGAACGACGCGGGAGATGGACGCACAGGCCAGGTTTGCGATCGAGGGTTTTGCGATCGAACTCCTTGAGGTCGCTGATAATTTCGAACGGGCGCTCAAATCGGGTGATACCACTGCCCGGGAGGGTCTCGAACAGATCCAGAAGCTCTTCCGGACGATCCTCGAACGGCACGGGATACAGGCAATCAAATCCGTTGGAACGAAGTTCGATCCCGTCTGCCATGACGCGGTGGTCTCCCTCCCCTCTGACTGTGAAGAAGGGACAGTTGTTGAGGAGTTCACCTGCGGGTACAGGATGCATGACCGGGTAATACGCTGCGCGAAAGTTGCAGTCTCGAAGGGAAAAGAAGGTGACTGATATGGCAAAGGAAAAAGTGCTTGGTATCGATCTTGGAACAACGTTCTCCTGCATGGCAATCATGGAGGCAGGGACCCCTGTTGTCATCCCCAACGCAGAAGGGGGTCGTACACTCCCGTCCGTTGTTGCCTTCACCAAAGACGGTGAACGGCTTGTCGGGAGCCTTGCCCGGAGACAGGCGATAACGAACCCGACGAGGACCATCCAGTCCATCAAGAGGAAGATGGGTTCGACCGAGAAGATAAAAATCGATGACAAGTCGTACACCCCCCAGGAACTATCGGCGATGATCCTCCAGAAGCTGAAGGTGGATGCCGAGGCGTATCTCGGGGAGAAGATCACGAAAGCTGTCGTCACGGTCCCTGCCTATTTCAACGATGCCCAGCGTCAGGCAACCAAGGATGCCGGGAAGATTGCCGGGCTTGACGTGCTCCGGATCATCAATGAACCGACAGCGAGCGCTCTCGCCTATGGGATCGACAAGGAGAAGGATGCCACTGTGCTCGTCTACGACCTCGGAGGCGGGACGTTCGATGTATCGATCCTGACTCTTGGTGATGGTGTATTCGAGGTCAAGGCAACCTCCGGGAATAACTTCCTTGGAGGTGATGACTTTGACAAGAGGGTCATGGACTACCTGGTTGAGGAGTTCAGGAAGAAAGAAGGGATCGACCTCAGGACCGACCCGATCGCCATGCAGCGGCTGCGGGATGCCTCGGAGAATGCGAAGATCGAGCTCTCCCAGAAGATGAAGACCACCATCAACCTCCCCTACATCACCACCGGTCCTACCGGACCGAAATTCCTGGATATCGATCTGACCAGGGCAAAGCTCGAGCAGCTGATCGGTGACCTGGTCGAATCCACGGTCCAGCCGGTCCGGCAGGCCCTTGCCGATGCCAAGATGAAACCCGAGGACATCCATCATGTCCTGCTGGTGGGAGGATCAACCCGCGTACCCCTGGTCCAGGAGACGATCAAGAAGATCCTCCACAAGGAACCAGACAAGGGGATCAATCCCGATGAGTGTGTTGCACTCGGGGCAGCAATCCAGGGCGCAGTCCTCACGGGAGAGGCAAAAGACATCGTGCTCCTCGATGTCACGCCTCTCACCCTCGGGATTGAGACCCTCGGCGGCATCGCGACCAAGCTTATCGAGCGGAATACCACCATCCCCACCCGGAAAAGCCAGATCTTCTCGACCGCAGCAGATGGGCAGACCAGTGTCGAGATCCATGTCTTCCAGGGTGAACGTGCCCTTGCAAAGGACAATTTCACACTCGGAAGGTTCCAGCTGTCAGGGATCCCTCCTGCGCCCCGCGGAATCCCCCAGATCGAGGTGACGTTCGACATCGATGCAAACGGGATCATCCATGTCTCGGCAAAGGATCTCGGGACAGGGAACCAGCAGGCCATCACCATCAAGGGTGACCGGAGGCTCTCTGAAGACGAGATCAAGCGGATGGTGAACGATTCCAAGAACTTCGAGGAAGAGGACAAGAAGAAGAAGGAGGAGATCGAGCTTCGCAACCTCGCTGACACCGCTGTTTTCAACGCCGAGAAGATGATCAAGGAGGGCGGCGACTCGATGGAACCGGCCGACCGTGAGAAGGTCCAGGCAGGGATCGATGCTGTCCGCGGAGCCCTCCAGTCTGATAATACCGATGAGATCAAGAAACAGATGGAAGTCCTCACGGAAGCGGTCTATGCCGTGACTACCAAGATATACCAGAAAGCACAGGCTGAGCGGCAGTCAACGGAGGCTGCAGGGGGAGGAAAGGGCGGAACAGAGAAAGATGATACCGTGGTCGATGCCGATTACAGCATGAAAGACGAGTGAGCCCGATGGCCACCGGGGACTATTATGAGATCCTGGGCATCCCGAGGACCGCTGATGAGAATGAGATAAAGAAGGCCTACCGGAGCCTTGCCCGGAAATATCATCCGGACGTCTGCAAGGAGCAGGGGGCGGAAGAGCGGTTCAAGCAGATCAACGAGGCATACAGCGTCCTTTCCGATGCCCAGAAACGGGCGCAGTATGACCACCTCGGGCATGATAGTTACACCAGTGCATCGAAGGGCTCCTATACGGGGGGAGGAGGCGGATTCGGGGGATTCTCAGCGGATTTCTCCGGTTTTGGCGATATCTTCGATTTTTTTGGTGGAGGATTCGGGGGACAGCGCCCGTCAGGCCCGCGCCCTGGTGCCGACCTGATGATGAACCTCTGGATCTCGCTTGAGGATGCGGTTTTTGGGACTGACCGGGAGATCGAGGTCTCCCATGCCGAACCCTGCATGGCATGTGACGGCACGGGGAGCAGCACCAAGAAACGGATCTCCTGTCCCCGCTGCGGGGGGAGCGGCCAGCTCCGTCAGATGAGCCAGAGCATCTTCGGCCAGTTTGTCAGGATGACCCCCTGCCCTGAATGCCGCGGTGTGGGGAAGGTCCCGGAGTCCCGCTGTGGTACCTGCAGGGGAGCCGGGATCACCCAGGTGAAGCGGAAGGTGACCGTCCGAATCCCTGCCGGCATCGATACTGGGATGCGCCTGAGGCTGGAAGGGTACGGAGAAGCAGGGGATATCGGAGCTCCCAATGGCGACCTTTTCATCGAGGTCTCGGTGAAGCCAAACGAGCGGTTTGTCCGCAAGGGAGACAACCTTGAGACAGCAGCGGAGATCACACCGGCCCAGGCGGTCATGGGGTCCGAGATTGAGATCGAGACGATCGGGAAGAAGAAGGTTGACCTCACCATTCCCCCCGGGATTCAGCATGATACCGCCCTGAAGATCCCTGGCGAAGGGGTCCGCCGCCGGGGGAGACCTGGCGATCTCCTGGTACGGGTCAAGATCCGGATTCCCCGGCAGATACCTCCTGAAGCAAAGGAGCTCTATGAGAAGATCCTCGAGATTGAAGGGGCAAAATCCGGCCATAAGAAGGGATTCTTCTCAGGACTCATGGGCAAGGGCTAAAATCCGGAAAACCTTCCCTGTCCACGCTCTCCTTTTCCGGCAGATCCGCTGCCACCAGGTTTATTCCCCCGGATAGCCACTGTACTGGAACGTGAGACTGATCGTTGAGCTATCAGGCGAACACCCCGAACTACCCTTTGCCGAGCTCCAGGTGGTGGGGGAGGTTATCGATAAAAGACCCCAGGTTGCGGTGGTGGAGAGCAGGGATCCCTGGTCAGCCCGCCGCCTTGCCATGGCTCATTCGGTCCTCGAGTATCTCGGTGATTCTCCGGCTGATCCGGCTGCCTTTCTCTCAATGGTCCGGGACCTCGGGATTACTGCGGATTGCCCCTTTGCGGCACGGGTCAAAAAGATTGCCGGTTCAGCCTGGAATGTCACGGTCCCCGATCTTGAACGGCGCATTGGATCGATAATAAGGGGAAAGGTGGACCTGGATGATCCCGGCTGTGAGTACCGGGCGATCCTTTCCGGGGACCGGTGCTATTTTGGGAAGGTGATCTTCCATGGGGAACGGCCGTCTTATGAACTGCGGAGACCTGGCAGCCGCACCTTCTTCCACCCCGGGGTGATGATGCCCCGCCTGGCCAGGGCACTGGTCAATATCTCTCTTGTCGCTCCTGGAGAGAGACTGCTTGATCCGTTCTGCGGAACGGGGGGGATTGTCCTTGAAGCGGTACTGGTGGGTGCCAGGGGAATTGGAAGCGATATCGACCCGTTCATGGTCTCTGGCAGCCGGAAAAATGTCGGGGGTGGGGAATTCGTGCAGGCTGCGTGCGGGGCTCTGCCCTTTGGCGATGCATGCATCGATGCGGTGGTCACCGATCTCCCCTACGGCCAATCCGTCTCGATCGTTGCAGGGAGCCTGGAGACGCTATACGATGATGCCCTCCTGGAGATGAGGCGGGTGCTCCTGCCCGGAAAGAGGGCAGTTGTAGTAACTCACCGGGATATCTCGCGGCAGGCTGCCGGGATCCTCTCAATCAGGGCCTGCTATGCCCAGCGGGTACACAAGAGCCTGACACGGAGGATCCTGGTCCTCGAACGATAAGAGAATGGTTTTTCTTTTCCGATAAAGGATAAATCCGTGCCGGACAAGATATTCTTTACATATACAGTGATCCGGTGGATCGTTCCATGAATCCACGGGATGTCGCGGGGAAACCATCCCCGTGATGGAAAAAGGTGATCATATGGAGAAGGGCACTCTGCGCACCTGCTGCCGTTCCGATGCCGGAATCAGGATGGAAAATGAGGACGCCTGTGGCGTAAATCATTTCAGACACCCCATGGGTACTGTTGTCCTGCTTGCGGTTGCCGACGGCCTTGGTGGCCACCCGGCAGGAGAAGTGGCAAGTGCCCTTGCTGTGGATACCATCATCAAGGTGACAGAAGAGCGTCTCGCCCTCCTGGAGGATATCGCGGTCGAATCCCTGAAAAGGCTGCTTGAATTTGCCTTCATGGAGGCGAACAACGTGGTCATTGCGACCGGTGAACGTGATGAGCGCTGCCGCGGGCTTGGCACCACCCTGGTTGCCGCACTGGTGACCGAGAACGACACCTGCATCGTGGGGCATGTCGGGGATTCCCGTGCTTACCTCGTCTCCCGGGACCTGCACCGGATCACCCGCGATCACTCAAGGGTCCAGGAGCTTGTTGACGAGGGGATCCTCACCCCTGCAGAGGCGGAATGTCATCCCATGAGGCATATCGTCACCCGTATCATCGGGCGAAGAGGGGAGATGCCCGACATCACGATATGCCGGCTGGATGGATCCCGCCTTCTCCTCTGCTCCGATGGTCTCCTGGATGGGATGGGGGAGCCCGAGATCCTCACGGCCATGCAGGGGGCAGGGATGCCGGAGGTCTGCGATCTGCTCGTAGAGAGAGCAAGGGAGAAGAGCCGGGACAATATCACGGTCGTGGTGGCTGAACGGAAGGGCAGCACCGGCTGGTAAAAAAAGTGGTCGGTTTTTATTTCTTGGATCCGGGGGCGGCGGTGACAATCTCCACGGCCTGCACCATCTGGGGGAGCATCTCGGCAGGGAATCCCATGACCATCTCGCTATCCTCAATGCCGGAAAACTTCCGCGATCCATCGCACCCGAGCGAGTAGTTGGCAGTGCCGGAGAGATAGGTCTGCGTGGTCGTATCGGCACAGACCGACTGGATCCCGGCAAAGTGGGAATGGACCCGCCCGCCAAGTTGGTACAGCGTTGCCTGTGCAAGCTTCAGCATGACCCGGGGGGGTGCAACGATGAGGATCACCTGGGGAATGAAGGGAGCTTTTTCGAGCGGTGCATACATCGTCGCGTAGGTGGACCCTGACTCGAGATGCGGGATCTGGTCGATCGTCCGTTTGCAGGCGGCAGGCGTCTCAAATTTCCCCAGCTTGAAGTAGAAATCGCCTGATTTCAGGCTTTCCGATATCTCCCGGAGCCCGAGGGCCCATGCCCCGCCGACGCATTCGTGGTTGTCCACGGTCGAGTAAAATATTCTGCCTTCCTTTCGGGCAAGGGATACCATCTGGCAGTGACGGACCGTCTTGTCCAGTTTCTCGACACCAGAGGGGATCTCTTCTCTCTTCTGCACGATGCGGATGGCCACCGGTGAGCTGGTGAGGCCAAGTGCCTTTTTGAGGGCATCCGATGCTTTGGGATATTCGCTTGTCTGCATGGATCATTCTCCTTCGTGGATACGGTATGCTCGCATTGCGAGCTGATAAAAATGTGGAAAGTGACCTAGAGCCGGCGGAGTTTCTGGTCAACCTTTGCAAAAAAATTCCTTCCCACGTCAACAAAGAGTGCGGGAGTGGTGGATTTTTTTACCCTGATGGCCGCCTCGCAGCCAAGGTCCATGCTCTTCTGGCCATCGATCACGAGGCTGGCGGGTTTGGCACTCTCCAGGCGTATCTCGAGCGAGCGATCGCCGCTGATGAAATGCGGCCGTGAAGAGAGCATGTAAGGGGCAAGGGGGACGAGCAGGGCACCCTCGATGCGGGGATCGATGATAGGGCCGCCGGCACTCATCGCATAGGCGGTAGACCCGGTCGGTGTGCTGACGAGCAGGCCATCAGACCTGAACCGTTCGGACAATATCCCGTCGATGATCACACCGAACCTGAGCATCTTTGCCGGACGGCTGGTGACGATGAGGACCTCGTTGAGTGCATCGCCGATATGGCTTTCACCGGAGAAGAACGAGAGCCTCATTCTCGACTCCACCAGAAATCCGTCAGAGATAGTGGTGAGAACCCCCTCTGCCTCTTCGGGTTCAAGGTCGGCAAGGAATCCCACCTCGCCCCAGTTGATGCCGATAACCGGCACCTGCCGGTCCATGGCCTGGACGGTGCGGAGGATCGTTCCGTCTCCTCCCACAATGACGGCCATATCCGGGCGGGATTTTGAGAAGGTGGAACCCTGCCGGTGGAGCCCGTGGGCAGTCGCGGTCTCAAATTCGACGTCTATCCCCGCCCTGGACAGAGCATCGCCGAGCTTCCCGGTATATTCTATGGCTTTCTCGTCATCGATCCGGGATACCATCATGCATTTCATAGTCTCACCGCAGGTACTCGATCACTTTCCGGTGCATCACGCCGTTTGTGGCGACCATGCACCTGCCGATCGTGACCTCGTCGGGGAATACGAGTGGATCCCCATCCAGGTCGCTCACGCTCCCTCCTGCCTCGGTGCAGATCAGGATCCCGGCTGCTGCATCGGTAACCCGGAGGGTCCCCCGGAGGTCGATAAACCCGTCGATCCTCCCGCAGCCGGTATAGCAGAGCTCGAGTGCGGATGCCCCAAGGAGTCTCCATCGCCGTATCTTCTGCCCGAGCTGCATCGCCCTCCCCGGGTCGAATTTCCTGCCATACACCGAGAGCGCGCTCTCGTCAAGGGACGCGGTCCTCGAGACAGAAATCCGCCTCCCGTCAAGAAACGCCCCTTCGCCTGCCCTGGCGGTGAACGTCTCCGTGCCCGCAAGGTTCCTGACAAATGCCTGCTTCATGTACCCGTTCTCGGCATAGGCAATGGAGAGGGCGTAGAAGGGGATGCCGGCGACCGCGTTGTACGTGCCATCGATCGGGTCCAGAAAAATGGTCCCGTGTTCACCCTCCATGGCGACCTTCCCCGCTTCCTCTGAGATCAGGGTTTTGCAGAGGGGATGCCCCGCGAGGTGTGCAAGGACGCAATCCTCGGCGACGAGGTCGATATGCTTGGTCGGGGTCCCATCGGCACCCATCCGGATATTCCTGCCGGCATCCGGTGTACCGATGAGTGGATCGATCGCTTCCGCAACATCACGGGCAATGTGTTCACAGACAGCCAGGAAGTCCATGGAATCAGGGTCCTTTGAGGTGTATTTATCTCATCATATATAGATAAAATAAGTAGCGCATACGCTTCAGCGAGTGTGAATGGATGAAAGAACAGACAGAAGTTGGAAAATTAAAGGAAGGGCGCTATGTCGTCATCGATGAGGAGCCGTGCAAGATCCTCGGCATTTCCGTTTCAAAACCCGGGAAGCATGGCGCTGCAAAGGCACGCATCGATGCCGTCGGCATCTTCGATGGTGTCAAGCGGTCCATCGTCCAGCCGGTCTCTGCAAAGACCTACGTCCCTATTGTGGAGAGGAAGAGCGGCCAGGTTATCACGATTGCCGGATCGACGGCAACTCTCATGGACATGAAAGAGTACACAAACTTCGAGATCGAGATCCCCTCTGAGAAAGCAGGGCAGGTAGAGGTAGGAAAAGAGATACCCTACATCGAGTCACTCGGCAAGAAGAAGCTCGATCTCGATTAAGAACACTCACTTGAACGATATTTTTTTCAGATCCTCTCTTTTCAGCACGATTCCGGCACGATCATTCCCGCTTCTCTTCGCTCTATCGTGAATAGAGGGCGACCGTCTCGCCATACTGGAGGACGTGCGACCGCATCGCAGTGATCAGTCCCGCCTTTGTCGCTCCGGGGGCCAGGGTGAGCATGGCATCGAGCCCGTACACTTTGAAGGTGTAGCGATGGGTGGTGCCTTGTGGTGGACAGGGTCCGGAATAGCCGATCCTGCCGAAATCGTTCATCCCCTGGACTGCAGTGATCGGGAACGATACAATACCTTCTGGGGATATCCCGGCGGGGATCTCGGGTCCTGCAGGAATATTCCAGATGAGCCAGGGGCAGAAGGAGCAGCAGGAGGGCTGGAAGGGATTGACAGCCATCACGGCGACTGATACGGCATTGAGGCCGGACAACCTGATTCGCGGTGAGGTGTTGGCACCGTCACAGGTATGGGTGGGGGGAAATTCCAGGAAGTCGAGCCTGACACGGAGAGGTTCCATGAACATGATATCGATGGTGTTCTATAAAGCAGGATCTCTGCACCATTGGTCGTCCTGAGAAGGGAGTGATAGTGGCCGGCCCCTTATACATGTCAATCACCCCTTATTTGGGATAACCATGATTCGGGAAAACCGGTTCATCGGATTCCAGTAAACCAGGGTCACCATGATTTGGGAAAACCGGTTCATCGGATCCTGGTAAAACAGGGTCATCATGATTCGGGAAAACCGGTTCATCGGATTCCAGTAAACCAGGGTCACCATGATTTGGGAAAACCGGTTCATCGGATCCTGGTAAAACCGGTTCACCAGGTTCCGGGAAAACCAGTAGACGGGGTTCCGGGAACGCCAGGATCCATTATTCCCGCACGTACCAGGTACCTCACGGGAAAGCCCATCAAGGGAAATACCCATATCGTTCCCTGCCAATACCCTGCAGGCAGGCATGAATAACGGGAAGGATGAAGAGAAGACACTGTTCCTCTATACAGACGGGGCATCCCGCGGGAACCCGGGCCCCTCCGCATGGGCTTACCTTATTCTGGATGAAAAAGGGGCAACCCTCGAGGAAAAGGCAGGCGGTATCGGTATCAGGACGAACAACGAGGCTGAGTATCATGGCCTTATCGAGGGGCTTCGGGCTGCCCTGAGACAGGGAGGCACAAAGATTTCCGTCTGCTCGGATAGCGAACTCGTCATCCGGCAGATGAACGGGAGCTACCGGGTCAGCGCTCCCCGTCTTCTCCCGCTGTATCTTGCAGCAAAGTCTGTTGCCGGGAAGTTCAGAACGATCGAATATCATTCCGTTCCGCGGGAACACCCGGTCATCACGCGGGCAGATCGGCTCTGCAATACAGTCCTTGACCAAGAAGCGCGAAGGTGAGAAGGAGGGATACCGTCCGGATCGGGATGGCTTGCCCTCATGTATACCTCTTTATTTCTTTTTTTCCAATTACCTATGACAGGTATATACTGAGGCTGTTTTATGAAGGATTCACAAAAGCCAAAAGAAGAGGAATGTAATCAGGAATGCGAGAGCTGTGCCAGTGCGGCAACCTGCGATACTGCCAAGGGGAAGGGAAAAGGGCTTCCGGCAAAATCCGATATCGATGTCAGACATGTGATCCTTGTCCTGAGCGGCAAGGGCGGGGTCGGCAAATCCACCGTTTCGGTGAACCTTGCATATGCCCTCTCGGCCCATGGGTACAAAACAGGCCTGATGGACCTTGACATCCACGGGCCGAACGTCCCCAAGATGCTCGGCATCGAGGATCACAAGCTTACCACAATAGGGAACATGATCGAACCCGTCCGGGTGACCGGCAACCTTTCTGTCATCTCCATGGCGTTCCTCCTTCCTGATATCAGCACGCCTGTGATCTGGCGCGGCCCGATGAAGATGAGTGCAATCTCCCAGTTTCTCTCCGATGTTGACTGGGGCCCCCTTGACTTTCTCGTAGTCGATTTACCCCCCGGAACAGGTGACGAGGCGCTTTCCATCATCCAGCTCGCCCCGAACGTGACTGGTGCGATCATCGTTACCACTCCCCAGGAAGTAGCGACCATGGATGCGATGAAGGCGGCAAAATTTATCGAGAAACTCGACATCCGTGTTCTGGGGATCGTGGAGAACATGAGCGGTTTTATCTGCCCGCACTGCAAGGAAGAAGTCGATCTCTTCGGATCCGGCGGTGGAAAGCGGATTGCAGAGGTGCTCAACGTGCCATTCCTCGGCTCCATCCCCCTCGACCCGGAGATGAGGAAGGCCGGTGATGAAGGGAAACCGTTCGTGATCAGGAGCAGGGACAGCCCTACCTGGAAGAAGGTTGACGCGGTCATGGAAGAACTGGTAAAGGTGGTTGAAGAATAGATGAATTTCCGGGAGATGCTCGAAGGGGGAGGGACCTCCCTCCCGGTTTACGATGATATCGCAATGGTGCTGGATGATATCGAGCTCTTTCCCCGGTCAATCGAGAAGATCTATCGTTCCGCCATGGGCTTTGATGACGAGACGCTCGATCACCTCCGTTTTGCCCTCCTTCGGGTGCAGATCTACTCCGATATCCACCGGAACGAGGACATGGAGCAGGCGCAGAAGATAAAATATGTCGCCCAGGTCCTCGAAAAGATCATCTTTGGCTCGCTGATGATGGAACACGAGGAGCTCGGGCACGACTAATCCTTTTCAGGCTGGAGCGGGAGCAGCTCTTCTTTTGACACGAACATGGTTTCCCCGTTTTGCCATGAACACCGAACCTGTGATCCTCATCGGTAGCAGGTGACCAGAAGGTATCGGAGGTGTTTTTCTGTGCGGGTATGTCTCTCAATCAGGCTCATGTCATTTTTTCAGGGGAAATGAGGTGAAGGAGGAATATACTTCTCCCTGGCAGTCCTCTTCGCAGTTACCGGGGCTCCCTTCATAGACCATTCAGCTGGCAGAAGATACATCAGTCTAGATGTCTGCCGCAGAATCCTCAACAGGGAACCGCTTCATTGACCAGCTCTTTTCGGTTTGTCATCAGGATAGCCTGGTGCGATGAGAGCCTTTCAACTGGTCCGGCAGGGGAATATCCCTGCAGGTGGAGTTCCCAGCACGGTGTAGCTGCCGGGCATCAGGCCGCAGAAGGAATATCCCTGCACGTGGAGTTTCCAGCAGGAAGAGAGATGTCCTTTCAGATCGAATACATACGCCACACATCAGATACAGTGAGATACGATGCCAAAATACTCGTTTATTGCGCGGGTTCCGAACCATCCCGGGGCGCTCCATGATGCAGCCCGGGTCGTGATGCGCGAGAAGGCAAATATCAATCGCGTGCAGTTCGACCAGCGGATCGATCCGTATATTGTCTTTTTTGAGGTATCATGCGAGGAAGAGGCATTCGGGAGAATCGAGAAGGAGCTCGCAGCGATGGGATACCTCAAGGACACGCTCCGTCCCCTGAACATCCTGAAATTTTATGTCTATCTCCCCCATGAACCCGGCGCCCTCTTCGCGTTTTTGAATCACACCACCCGCCATAATGCGAACATCTCCTACATAGACTTCGATGATCGGGGCCGTCACCCGGACAGGCTCACGATCACCGTCAGTCTTGAAGAGAACGGTTCAGCAGAACAACTGCTCGACACCCTGAAGTCCCGCTACCGGATCGAGATCATCGAATATGATACCACGGGAAAGAAACTCGACGATACGGTCTTTTATATCCGGTTTGCCCAGGAGATCCGTGAGATCATCGGGGAATCGGAAGATCCGTTCCTCCTATCGTTCCTTGGCGACATCAACCATGCGGTCCAGGAGCTGATGAACCTCGGGCAGGATCCGAAGAAGATCTTCGGGAGTTTCCTTGCGACAGGCCGGACCCTCACCCGGACGACCGGGGACGGATTTTATGCGGATATCCAGACCATTCCGCTCACCGCCGGGATCACCCTCACCTGCATCCAGCCACCTGCCGGGGGCAATGTCTACCTGATCAACACGCCCGAGTGCTGCACGATGGTCGATACCGGCTATGGGATCTACTCCCGGGATATCGGGACGATCATCAGGAACGTGATCCCGGGCGGGCGGGATGCCGTCCGGCAGATCGTCATCACGCATGCCGATGCCGATCACTGCGGAGCAGCAGGGGAATTCCCGGTGCCGGCCACGATGCATACCGGAACCCTGGATATTATCCGGGCTGCGAACCGGGCGTATGGATCGAGGAGCGAGGCATCGGTTCTTGAAGAGATCTATACCACGATGATCAACCTCTTCTCGAAGTTCAATCCGCCGAAAGAATACTGTCTCTTCGCAACCCGGAAGGGCGAGGGAGAGGCAGGATTTCCGGTGATCGGATCCATCGACATAGGGGGACACCAGTTCATGGTCCTTGAGGGGCTTGGAGGACATATGCACGGGCAGATCTACCTCTTCTCACGGGAGCTCGGGGTCCTCTTCACGGCTGATACCGTGATCAACTTCGGGCACCTCACCCATGAACGGGCCGAGTATAATACGCTTGCCGTCGTCCTGGTCACCTCCGTGAACGTGGATAGCGGGATTGCCAGGACCGAGCGGCAGAACCTGTTGGATCTTGCCCGGAGAACCACCGGTTCCTACCACGCAGGGCGGAAGGGATGCCTGGTCTGCTGCGGGCATGGCCCGGTCTCCATGATCGAGGGAGAAGCGCTCCTCCCGTTCGGGAATATCGAGCACTACCTGCCTGGTGGATGAAGGGGGGCCCTGTCCAGGATGGCCTCTGCTGCAATGACCAGGGCACCGGCAGCATCCCTGATCACTTCAGGTGGGGGGGAAAAACGGTTGCTGTGGAGGAATCCGCAGGTATTTTTTTCATCGCCGCACCCGATACGGAAGTAGCAGATGGGAATGCGGGGTTCAATGAGTCCGAAGATGCCGAAGTCCTCGCTCCCGGTCACCGGGTCGATACAGAGCACGTGATCCGCTCCATAGCATTGTAAGAATGCGTCTGCAACCTTCCGGGTGAGGGCGGGATCGTTGGTCATGGGGGGGACCGACTGGGGAAGGAGCGTTATCCTGGGGAACAGAGGAGGGGTTATTCCTGCACTCCGGGCGATCCCCTCTGTCACTCTCTTTATTGCATTGAGCAGCAGGTCCCTGACCTCCTTCCTGAAGTACCGAATGTTCACCTGGAGCAGCACCTCATCCGGGATCGCGTTGTGCTTGCTGCCGCCATGGACCGATGCCACCGTGATGATCCCGAGTTCTCCGGGCGGGACTTCACGGCTCACAATGGTCTGGAAAGCCAGGATGATCTGGGCCGCGAGGACGACCGGGTCACGGGCACGTTCCGGGTGAGCGGCATGTCCCCCGATACCACAGACCACGATATCAAGCGACTCTCCTCCCGCAGAGATGATCCCTTCACGCCAGCCGATAATACCTGCGGGAATCTCGGGGGCGACATGCAATGCGATAGCAGCATCCGGTCTTGGAAACCGTGAAAAGAGGCCGTCGGCGATCATGCGGGCAGCTCCCGAAACAGTCTCTTCCGAGGGCTGCCCGACCATGACCAGGGTCCCGGCCCAGTCTTGGCGGGACGCGAGGATCCGTGCCGCACCGATCAGTGCGGCCATGTGGAGATCGTGCCCGCATGCATGCATTACGTGAACCTCCTGACCCCGGGCATCACGCGTCTTCTCCCTGCTCGTGTAGGGAAGACCGGTCTCCTCCTTCAGGGGAAGACCGTCCATGTCCGCCCGCACCATTACAACCGGACCGCTTCCCCGGGTGAGCACTCCGACCACACCATGCCCGCCAACCCCCCGTGTCGTCGCAAAACCTGCCGCTTCCAGCTCCTTTCCTACCCGCTCTGATGTCCACTCCTCCTGCCCGGATAGTTCGGGGTGGCCATGCAGGTCCTGGTACAGGTCGAGGAGGGAGGGGTACTCCCGGACAAGTGCTGCAGAAATCGAATCATATGGCTCCATCAGTTCCTCCCGCTCTCCCTCTCTTTCCTGGTCCGGTTGCCTGCCGCATTTTCAAGACGGGCGATAGAGAGATCGAGATACTCCTCTTCCCGGTCGATGCCGACAAACCTCCTCCCCGTTGCATCTGCGGCAAGCCCGGTGGTCGAGCTGCCGGTGAAGGGATCGAGGATCAGGTCACCTTCTGCAGTGCATCCAAGGATGATGCGTTCGAGGAGGGCGATTGGTTTCTGAGTGGGATGCCTCCCGAACTTCTTTTCACTTCCTCTGGGGGAAGGGATGCTCCATACGGTCCTCATCTGTCGACCGGATTTTTTGAGGGGATCATTTGCCCACTTCTCGGTCTTCAGCAGGGAGTAGTTGAAAGTGTGCGGGACATCGCGGCTTTTCTTGGCCCAGATGAGCGTCTCGTGGCTCGCCGTAAAATACCGGGTGCTCAGGTTCGGCGGGGCATTTGGTTTGAACCAGCAGACGTCGTTCAGGATATGGTACCCGAGCCGCTGGAGGGCAAACCCGCATGCATAGATGGAATGGTATGTGCCACTGATCCAGATCGATCCGGTCTCTTTGAGCACCCGTTTGCAGGCAGCGATCCATTCACAATGGAAGGAAAAGTCCTCCTCGATCCCGCTGCTCGAATCCCAGGCCCCCTTATCCACTGGCGCCCTTCTCCCCGAATGGCAGGTGAACCCGCCGTTCGACAGGTTATACGGGGGATCTGCAAAGACCAGATCCACCGATTCATCCGGCATGGCCTCCATCAGGGCGATACAGTCGCCGAGATAGAGCGTGACATCGCCTCGGGTGTAGTAGGGTGCTGGCATCAAGGATGGTTCACATCGTTCCTGCTGATCTCAAAATAAGGGGCAGGGATCAAACGTCTCTCCCCTCCTTATCGGTCGTGTAAAGAATAGTATCCCGAAAGGGCATAAATCCCTTTCACCGCCTATGGGGCCACCCATACGAAATTGTATGTAGTTTGCAGTGATATTCTCCAGTGCACAATGGCAGCCAGGCATAGCGTTCAGGACATGATGCGGCTCATGGCATCAAAGATCAGGGATACCGCGGCCAGTCTCTCCGACAGCGAGACCGAAGCCTTCCTCTCCGCGATCCAGAGTGCGGAGCGCATCTACGTGATGGGTGCAGGGCGGTCAGGGCTTGTTGCCAAAGCATTTGCCATGCGGCTGATGCACCTCGGGTTCATCTCTTTCGTGGTCGGGGAGACGATAACCCCTGCAATGCGGCAGAAGGATCTCCTCGTTATCTTCTCCGGTTCAGGCAGGACAAAGACGATCGCCGATATTGCCGACACGGCTAAGGAGATCGGGGGCCGTATTTCGCTCATCACGTCCAACCGGGACTCGAAGATCAGCAGGATGGCAGATGTGATCGTGATCATCGAGAACCAGAGGGACCAGGTCAGGGACGAGACGGCGGAGTTTGAGATACGGCAGATGACCGGGGAGCACAGGTCATTTGCCCCGCTCGGCACCCTGTTTGAGACCGCAGCGATGGTCTTTGCCGATGCCTGTATCTCACGCCTGATGGAGGTCTCCATGATCGACGAGAAGGAGCTGAAGAACCGCCATGCGAACATCGAGTAAGGAGCAAGTATGAAGGAGTATGTATGTGCAGAGCGGTGCCGGGGGATTGAGATATCCGGTATCCGGAAATTGTTCGAGTCAGCCAGGCCTGATTCGATCGATCTCGGGCTGGGGCAGCCCGATTTCGACACCCCTGATCACGTGAAGGAAGGGGCGATTCAGGCCATCAGGGGGGGAAAGACCGGATATACCTCCAACATGGGGATCCCGGAACTCCGGGAAGCCCTCTCCACCAAGTTCAAAAAGGAGAACGGCCTCTCATATGATCCAGGCCAGATCATTGTGACTGCCGGGGCGAGCGAAGCCCTTCATATCATCATGCAGGCGCTGGTCGGGGAAGGCGACCGCGTGGTCTTTGCTGACCCGGGTTTCGTCTCCTACGGGGCACTTGCCGTCCTTGCAGGGGGCAGGCCGGAGGGAATCCCCCTCGATGCGAAGCTGCACCTCGACGTCGAGGCTGCCAAGTCCCTGATGGACGGTGCCAGGCTGATCGTGATCAATTCACCGGGCAACCCGACGGGGGCGGTGGAGAGCCGGGAGTCGATTCAGGCCATTGCCGAGTATGCTGAGGATGCCGGGGTGACCGTCGTGAGCGATGAGGTCTACGAACACTTCATCTATGGACCATCCCACCATAGCCCGGCTACGTACAGCGATGATGTCATCACCGTCAATGCGGCAAGCAAGACCTACGCGATGACCGGGTGGCGCCTCGGCTACCTGGCGGGGCCGAAGGAGTATACCGAGCAGTGCCTGAAAGTCCACCAGTACTGCCAGGCCTGCGCGAGCTCGATCTCGCAATATGCAGCCCTCGCCGGGTACACTGGCCCGCAGGAATGTGTCCATCAGATGAGGGATGAATACCGGAGACGGAGGGATTACCTCTATGGAGCACTCCGGGAGATGGGATTTTCGTTCCCCCTCCCTGAGGGTGCTTTCTACCTGTTCGTGCCGATGAAGCGGGAGATCCTGGCCAGGGTCCTGGAGAAAGGGGTCATTATCGTGCCGGGAAGTGCGTTCGGATGCAATGCACCCGACTACGCCCGCATCAGCTACGCAGCGTCGATGGAGAAACTGAAGACTGCCGTGGAGAGAATCCGGGCAGCGGTCGGGGAATGAACCATGGTAAAAGATCTGCTGATTAAGCTCTCGAATGCACACGGTCTCTCGGGCAGCGAGGGGAGCGTACTTTCCATTGTCAGGAAGGAACTGAAGAATCATGTTGATGAACTGCACGAAGATGCGATGGGCAACCTGATTGCCGTAAAGAAAGGGAATGATTTCAAGGTGATGATCGCTGCCCACTCTGATGAGATCGGGGTGATGGTCAAGTCCATCGATGACAAGGGATTCATCCGGTTTGTCACTCTCGGGGGATGGTATGCTCCTACCCTCTATAACCAGCGTGTGATCCTCCATGGCACAAGCGGAAAAATACCGGGTGTTCTCGGGGGAAAACCCCCTCACAAGATGGACGAGGAGGAGCGGAAGAAGGGGGTGAAGACCGATGACATGTTCATCGACATAGGGGCGACGAGCAGGGAGGATGCGGAGGCGCTTGGGATCGAGGTCGGGACCCCGGGAACGATCGACCGCGAGGTGGTGGAACTCGGAAACGGGCGGCTCACCGGGAAGGCCTTCGACAACCGGGTGGGGGTTGCGATGCTCATCTCTGCTCTCCAGAAGGTCAGGTCACCGTTCACCATCTATGGGGTCTTTACCGTGCAGGAAGAGGTCGGGCTGAAGGGGGCAAAGACGAGTGCGTACACCCTCAACCCCGACTGTGCGATCGCAACCGATGTGACGATCCCCGGGGATCATCCGGGCATCGACAAGAATGATGTGCCGGTCGAGATGGGGATGGGGCCTGTCATCACGATAGTCGATGCAAGCGGCCGGGGTCTCATTGCAAGCAGGGCTATGGTCCAGTGGCTGAAAAAGACGGCAAAGGCGTGTGATATCCCCGTCCAGGTCGAGGTGGGTGCCGGCGGGACCACCGATGCCACCGCTATCCACCTCGAACGGGGTGGCATTCCGAGCACCACGCTCTCGATCACGACCCGGTATATCCATTCCCCGGTGGAGGTCGTTGACCCCAGGGATATCGAGGCAGGGGTTCAGCTGCTTGTCGAAGCCCTGAAGACCAAACCCAGACTCTGATATACCGCGGGTAAGACCCACAACCTTTTTTATGGACGTTCCTGTCCGGGGCTGTTTGCGACCCGGCGTGACCCGGGGCGGTGTGAAGTGATGATCAACGAGAGCATCATTGTTGGTTTTTGGCAGGATTCAACCGGACCGGCAGTACGGAGGAACAAGTTTACTCCTTTTTATTGACAATCATCTTCTGCCTATCCTCATATGCTCAATCTGAAGAATAGAAAAACCAGATCCGGACATATTCCCTGGTAATTTCTATCGTATCTTGTAAAGGTCCAGTGCCAGTTAAGCTGATTTCCATACATGGTGCCGTGATAATGTATCCAGAATAGGATATTATTTCGGTTTTTTCCTGGATTGACTGTGCTTTGGTGGGTATGCAATATTCTGATTTCCCAGAGGTTTTACGGGGAATGAAGAGCAAATATTCGTGCAATACGGAATCGCAGTATCCTCCCATTTTTGTGTACTTGTTTACCTTGTTAAGCTGAAATTATGATCATCATAAAAATTGTACATGGCCCTGAAAAAAGGTAACCCAATCATGACAGGTCATGAAATATCATGATGCCGCAGTGAGATCGTTTACATTGAAATTTTACCCCCCACAGAAGTGTATTATGGTAAAATAACCCCGTTTTAAACCTCATTTTTTGAGAAAGGTTTATATATATTACGATAGAGCATATGATGAATACATTTATATCATGGAATTGGGCGCCAAATCAGTCTGTGTTTCATGATTGGGAGATGTATACAAAGCATATATGCTGAGGTGTTCGTATGAACATGAAAGGGGTAATGTGTACTGTCATTCTGCTACTGGCGGTCACCCTGCTGGTGCTCCCTGTTTCGGGCGCCTTCACTGTGACCGGCATCGACCCTGATAGAGGGAACAATACCGGGTGGGTCTACGTTGATGTTACGGGAAATGAACTCCCGGAAGCATTCAGCGTGATTCTGACCAATGGACCTGCCGGTACCTCCAACATTACAGGGCAGTATAATCACTTCTACAATGCCGGATGGATCTCCTGTTTCTTTGACCTGAACGGTGAGGAGGCAGGAGCCCGGACCGTAGTTGTGGTGAATACATCGGACGGATCCGAAGCAATCCTCGAAGGAACACCGTTCCTAGTGGAGAATCTTCCGCCAACGGTATCATCGGTAAATCCGATTTCGGGTATCAACACCCAGGACAGTGTTGATCTCACCGTGGCGGGAAGTGATTTCCGTGATGGTGACCTCAAAGTCACCCTCACAAAAGAGGGGACCACACCCATCTCTGCAGAAGGAGTGAGCTGGGTGTCATCAGGAGAGATCACTTGCAAGGTCAACATCTCGGGGGCTGCTGCCGGGAAATGGTCGGTGGAAGTGACCAATCCCGATGGAAAGACCGGGGTACTCAAGGAGGGGTTCACGGTCTGGAATCCTGCACCTACGGTAACAAAGATAACTCCATCGGGAGATACCAATAATAAACCGGTTGTAAGTTGCACAGTAGAGGGAACCGGATTTATTGCTGGAGCAGCGGTTAATCTTTCCGTGCTCGGGCAGCCTGATATCAAAGGGTCTATCGCTATTGTCACATCGACAGCAATCTCCTGCTCCTTTGATCTTACCGCTGCTCATGTCGGTGCCTGGGATGTCGTAGTAACCAATGAGGACGGCCAGTCAGGTACTCTGGCAGACGGCTTCTTCATCACCTATCCAAATGCCCCGACCGTCACAGCCGTTGAGCCATCCAAGGCAGTAAACAGTGGCATCGTCACGATCACGAACCTTTCCGGGACCGGTTTTGAGGAGGGGGCAACGGTCAACTTTTCCAAAGACCTGGCGACCATCGCAGCCGAGAATGTTGTGGTGAACAGCCCGGTGAATATTACCTGCAGCGTGAACCTGACCGGCGCTGAGATTGGGCAATGGAATATCACCGTGACCAATGACGACGGGCAATCAGGTACCCTTTTCGATGAATTCGAAGTAGCCTACCCTGCACCCGAAATTGCCGGCATCTCCCCGCTGTCAGGGGCCAACAATGCCGTTGTCAATGTCACGATATCCGGGGCTTTCTTCAAAGGTACTCCTGCAGTGAACCTCACGAAGGACGCTGTTACCATTTTAGGAACGAATGTGTCTGTGAATGCCGGCACCATCAAGTGTGACCTGCCTCTTGCGGGTGCAGCGCTTGGGAACTGGAGTGTAACTGTAAGAAATCCTGACGGGCAAGTCTCGAACTCCCTCAATTTCACCGTGGAGAACCCGAGGCCGACCGTCTCGGGGGTCACGCCCTCGAAGGGGACCAATGATACGGTGGTCGCTGTCACGGTATCAGGTGCCTACTTCTTAGATTCGCCGAAGGTCCCGAGGGTCAACCTGACGACTCCGACAGGGACCGATGTCATCCAGGGCGAGAAGGTAACCGTGCTGGATCCCGGGAACATCACCTGCGAATTCAACCTGACCGGGAGAGCACTCGGCCAGTGGAACCTGATCGTGGTGAACCCGGACGGGAAGGCCGGGGGAATACGCAATGCCTTCAGGATAACGACTCCTCCGCCTGTTCCTGACTTCACGGCAAGCCCGACCTATGGCACCGTCCCCCTGACGGTCCAGTTCACTGATCTCTCCACGAACTACCCCTACATCTGGTCATGGAATTTCGGGGACGGTTCAATCGTCACCGGCATCAACCAGGCGAACCCGGTCCATGTGTATAACACCCCCGGGGTATACAATGTGACGCTGTACGCACTGAACAGCGATGGTGTCGGGGAGAAGATTACGAAATCATCGTATATCACCGTGGTTGAAACCCCGGTGGCACACTTCACGGCAACCCCGATGTCGGGACCAGCCCCGCTCTTCGTCCAGTTCACCGACACATCCGATGGTGATCCCTACCGGTGGGCATGGAAGTTCGGTGACGGGCAGATCTCTGATCAGAAGAACCCTTACTTCCTCTACAAGAACCCCGGGCTCTACCAGGTTGAACTGACCGTCTACAACAAGGCGGGATCCGATACCGCAACAAAGACGATAGAGGTACTTGTCTCACCACCGGATGCTGAATTTACCGCGAACCGGACCGCAGGAGACAGCCCCCTGACTGTCAGTTTCACGGACCTCTCAACAGGAGCACCCACCAACTGGTCATGGAAGTTCGGGGACTCCGGCAGCTCAAACGAGCAGAACCCGGTATACGTATTCTCAAGCCCCGGAACCTATGGTGTCCAACTGACGGCCAGTAACGCGGCTGGAACCAGCACTGAGACCAAGAACGGGTATATCGTGGTCGGTCAAACCATAAAGGCCGACTTCAACCTCACTCCCAGCAACTCAGGAAATACGTCCCCGCTCAGTGTGGCTTTCAGCGATCTCTCCAGTGGGAATATCCTCAAGTGGAACTGGAACTTTGGTGACGCCCATATCTCAACGGAGCGAAATCCAATCCATACCTATCCCTCCCCTGGGACCTATACCATCACCCTGTCAGTGCTCGGTCTTACAGGGAGTGACTCGGTCACAAAGACCATCACAGTCGTAGCCCCCCTGATAGCGGATTTCATCGCGGAACCCACGACAGGTTCAGCACCGTTGACGATCATGCTCTCTGACCGATCGACCGGCGATGTTGCCACCAGGGAATGGGTCATCATGGACAACCCTGAAGAGTATGCGAAGAATATTGTATACTTCTCTGAAGGACAGGGCGACCAGATG
This sequence comes from Methanomicrobiales archaeon, assembly GCA_012516785.1. Classification (GTDB taxonomy): domain Archaea; phylum Halobacteriota; class Methanomicrobia; order Methanomicrobiales; family Methanospirillaceae; genus UBA9949. Next base: position 417 of record JAAYWH010000026.1, on the reverse strand, counting down.
TACACCCTTACCGAACCTGGCCTCTACACAGTCAGGCTGACCATCCGGGACGCTGACGGGAAACCTGACTCAGAGATAAAGACAAACTACATCAATGTCCTCCCCTTCCCGTAAAATCTCGGGGGGATCCCTCAGCCTTTTTTTTATAAAAATTAACATGATTCCTTTAAGGGCCACAAGCATAACAGATGAAAATGGGCGGCGTTTTCATATAAAAAAAGTGAACCAGGAACAAGACAGCCTCCCGAGCGTATGTGTGCCAGCGGTGTGCTTCAGGATGGATCCGATCCTCCCCTTCTTGACACCGATCAGATGGTTTTTTTTTAGGGTATAGTCCTATTTTTACCACCAATATATCTCATAAATCACGTCGGAAAATACACAGTTGTGGGAGTTCGCAAATCTATGAAAAAAAAG
>JAAYWH010000025.1 GCA_012516785.1 Methanomicrobiales archaeon | reverse complement strand
ATATCGATGTTTTATTTTCAGAATCAACAGGCTCAGCCACAGGGAGAGTGAAAGTGAAGGAGGCCTTAGCAGCCCATGCAGCGCCGGTTATGAGTGTATCAGCGCGAGGTCGAACACCGCGAGTCACTGAGCATCAGTGGCTGTACGGAGCACAGCGACAAGCATGCCGGGAGCAGGGTGCGAGGAGTGGGATGGTGCAGGCGATGCGATGTGAGCGACGCAAACGAGCATTGTCGTCTACGGGTTCTGGACCCGTCTTAAGAAACAGGCACACGATGTGAGTGGAGAAAGGAGAGAGAACCGGACGAACGGAGGAACGGAACGACGACTGGAGCGAGGCATGGTGTGACGTCAGAATATTGTAATGAGAGACTGCTATCCTAAAAAGAGAGAGTGTACTAAAAGCACGACTGTTTCTTGTTTGATCACATCCTCTTTGGCATGGTCCTCTTGTGCAGGTACATGGTTCCTGCTGTAAATATGAGAGTGAACACTATCAATGCCGCAATATCTCCGAGAACAGGAAAATAATTCGTCCCGGTGAAGGAGTAACGCACGAGATCCGTGAAATAGGTCAGCGGGGAACAGACCGCGAGTGCCAGCCCCCAGGGTGGCATCTGCTCCAGCGGGATGAAGATCCCCGAGATGAAGACGAGCGGGAACTTGATCAGCGAAGAGAGCATCATGATGTTCGACGGAGTGTTGGTGGGGGGGACTGCAAGCAACATCCCGATTGCAGAGAAACAGCATGCGGCGAGCAGGATACCGGCACCCAGCGTGACAGCGTGCAGGAGCGAGAGGCCGAGTACTAGCCCGATGATAACAGTGATGAGCGTGATCCCGATGCCAAAAAGGGTGGAGGCAATCATATCACCGAAGACGATAGCCTCGACCGTGATCGGGCACGATGCAAGCCGTTCGAGAGTCTTTGCCTGCCCCTCCCAGGGAAAGATGGCGGGAGATACTGCCGTGGCCGTGAAAAAAAGGGCCATCCCGACCAGTCCCGATACTAGGAATGCGAGCGGGAGCTGCCTGCTCCCCATAAGGAATGCGAGGAACAGGAAGACCGGCATGAAAATCCCAAAGATGAGCACTGGACCCTTGATGTAATAGATCCGGATGTCTTTCTTCGCAATCGCCCATGCTCTCCGGACCTGTTCAGGGAATCCTGCCGGGTTCATGGCAATGCCTCCCGGGTCAGCCGGAGAAATGCATCGTCAAGGGAAGGAGCAAGGGTGTTGAGAGTGACGATCGCTGCACCCTGTTCCCGGCTGAACTGAACGAGAAGCCTGATGACCGTATCCGGGTTCTCGGTGGTAATCTGCCACTTGTCCCCGGTTCGGTCTGCACTCACCACTCCGGGAAGCCGGGCAAGTGCATCTGCCGGGATCTCCCGGTCGAAACTCATCTCGATCCGGTGGAGACGGTCAATCGCCGCCTTCAATTTTTCCGGGGCGTCAAGGGCAACTATCTTCCCATTCCTGATGATTCCGACCCGATTGCAAAGCCGGTTTGCCTCTTCCATGTTGTGGGTGGTCAGGAAGATGGTCGTCCCCGCCCGGTTCAGGTCCCGGAGCAGGGAGAGAATCATCTGGGTACTCTGTACATCGAGACCGCTCGTGGGCTCATCCAGGAAGAGGAGCCGGGGCTCGTGGAGGAGGGCCATCGCCAGGATAAGCCGCTGCTTCATCCCCTTCGAATAGGCCTGGACCTTCTGGTCCTTCCGCTCAAGGAGGTTGAGGGTCCCAAGGAGATCGGAGGAGCGTTCAGTTGCACGGACTGGGGAAATCCCATACAGTTCTCCCATCAACATCAGGTTCTGCCAGGCAGTGAGGTCGGTATAGGCATTCGAGGTCTCGGGCACCACGCCGAATCCTTGTTTTGCCAGTACCGGTTCGCGCTGGATATCATGGCTGAGAATCAGTGCAGAACCGGAATCAGAGGGGATAACCCCCGTCAGCATCCGGGTGGTGGTGGTCTTTCCGGCACCGTTCGGGCCAAGAAAACCGAAAATCTCTCCTTCCTTCACCGAGAACGAAACATGATCGACTGCCACCGTAGTGCCAAAGATTTTGGTCAGGTCGGTGACTTCAATTGCGTCAGGCATCCGGATATCCCCTCAGACATCATCGCGGATGCCAAGGAGTACCATCCGCTGGTTACATCGGATCCCCCGGTCCTGGTCTTTCTCGACAGATACAAGGTGCAGGGGTTTCACGCGATGCCTGACCTTCCCGGCAGTGATGACCCCCTCCCCTTGTAGAACGACAAATACCACGGCATATGGTTCCGGATGCGGAGGGATCTCCTGGCCAGTCTCAAGGCAGACGAGGACGATGTTTGATCCGCTCATTTTGATGAGATCTTTCTTCACAGGGGTATCCGGTGAGCACTCGACAACTTTTTGAAGGTCCATTCTTATCTCTCACTTCATAATTCTGACGGGACTGGTCCAGAGAACCGGGTACATTCTCTTATCACTCGTTCACAGGGAGGGTATGAGAAGGTATCGCAGAGATTATTTTCCTATCCTGACAAGATACCGATTATCTGCCTCCTGATCCCAGGAAACGGTGTACCCCTGCCCGGAGAAGGGAGCGCAGGTGTTATCGACCTGCTCCCGGATTGCATAGAAGGAAACAGCATCTCCAGGGGGAAGCTTGTTCAACAGGATCTTCAACTTGATCATCAGGTTCGTGCAGGTCAGTTCGGTGAAATCTCTTGGTTCGGTCATTGCAGGTGTATCCCCTGTCAGAAAAAAATCATTCGCGTTGCTGCCCTCTCCTGTTCCGGGCTCCAGAGTAATCTGGCAAGGTCCTTGTTCTGGATTCTTGCAATAGGTGAAAAATCCGGGGAACATTCAATTCCCCGGCTCCGAAGGGATGGATCATAGACAAGGTATTCAAGATCGTTGATATCTGTGGTGACGGCGATCATCTCCTGGACATTGAAGACCTTGTCCTTTGGGGGGACCACGTGGTTCCCAACGAGCGCATACACGCCCTCTTCGATGAAAATAACCGTGGTAGGGATCCCATCCATTGCAGCGGCAAGGGCAAGTGACAATCCCCCGAAGGTCCATTCCAGGCAATACGGAGGATGTGTGATGAAGACAACGAGCCGGGGAATCGTCATGCCAGCTCCTTTATCCGCCACAATTCCGCCACAGGCATGGGAGATAATTGGATGATGGCCTGAGAACCGACTGAGGATCTCTTTCAGGGGGCGAATGACAATCTCGTCGATGGCTGAAGCAGGCTCGCAGAATCCTGTCCCTGGATTCATCTGGTAGTATCCCCTCGCTGTCGCACACCGGGAACAGGCAGCAAACCAGGGGTCTTTCCCAGCCTGGACCGCGGACGCTGAAATGTCTGCGATCGATCTCCCGATGTTCTCAAACTCCGAGGGGCGCTGACCGTTGTGCAGGGTGTGAACGCCATCAAGATAGGAATAGAGCTCTGGGTGAAGCCCTGCCGCCTGGACACTTCTGAGAAACCTGGTCATATAGACCGTTATTCTGTTCATGTACGGACCGTCGCACAGGAGAAAGGCTGCCCTCTTTGTCCCGTTCCACCCGGTTGCCAGGGTTGACACGAGAGCATTCCAGAACGGATCATGTCTCTCACTGCCCGAAACCGTAACCCAAGACCCATCAGTCACAAAAAGATCCAAAAGCCCGTGGAGCTGGAGCTCGTCCCCATCGGCAACGATCTCCATTCCAGGGCGATCTGCGAGCGTGCGCCAGGTGTCCCTCGTCTTTGCATCCACAATGCTGAACAAGGCATCGCCGGTGAGAAATACAGTAGTGTTCCCAGGGAGAGCGTTCTCGGCAGGAACTGCCATTAGCGTCTCTGCAAACCAGTGGAGTCGCTCAGGGGAGATCGGGTCACAGAACAGGAAGGTGGAGAAAGTCATGGTAGTTCAAGCCCCGAATCCGAATGCTCTCATCAGGACTACTATCCATCCAGACACGAATGCACCGAACAGGATGGATCCCACGCACATTCCGATGACAAAGAATGCACCCCGGTAACTCCCTTCCGATGCCATCACGGCCTGGCGGAAGGGACATCCCCCGAGCAGCACGCAGATAAACCCGACCAGGAACCCGGGGATCGCGGCAAAGATCAGGTACGCTGCCGGGACAAGCCCTGCTGGAGCGCCAGGGACCGGAGTGAGGGGATTGCTCGTAAGAGCCCAGAAGAAATGCTCCATTGCCTCGGGAGTCAGGAACCAGAAGAAAAGGTATCCGGCAAACGATGCTACGATAAGCGCTACATATCCGGAAAGGAGCCTCGTGTGCCTGAAGAGGAAATAGTCACGGAATGCCCCGATCGAGCAGAACCCGGAGCGCTGCCCGAGATATCCCACCAGGAGCCCGATGAGAAGCGTGACAAGAGGGACCGCATAAATGGCTGCCTCTTTGGAAAGGATACCGGTGGCCATCAGGACTCCTCCTTCTCAGCCTTTCGGAGCATATAAAGAGTGCCTGCAACAACCCCAAGAGCCATCATGATGATGAAGAGCAGGGCTGTGAGGTCCCCGTATCCCGTTCTGAGTGCTGCCCGGTACGGGCATCCACCAAAGATCATGGTAAGGAAGAGTACCGCGAGCCCCCCGACAAAATAGAAGAGGTATTCCCGATTGCCGGCCTCCTTGATCTTATGCTCCCTGTGGACTTTTGCCGAGATGAAGGCGCCTGCCATGATCCCAACGACACCCATTACCGGGAGTATTGCATTCTTCGATATGGGGGCAAGGGCAAGACTCGTGTCTGCGATGATGTTAGTCATCCCGTTGACGAGGTCACGCACATGGCAAGCGATACAGACCCCATACGCCTCGGGCCCCCCTGCACTGATCAGGAGCGCTTGGGTGAATGCGGCGAGTATTCCGATGATTACTCCAAGGAATGCGGGGTGCCGGATGAGTGTGGAAATGAAATGACGTATCGTATCACTGGAAGTATTCGGCAGCATAGAGTACCACGTTATTTAAAATTTTTTTAAAATAATGGTTTGGAATTATTT
>JAAYWH010000003.1 GCA_012516785.1 Methanomicrobiales archaeon | reverse complement strand
ACTGGAATGCCCTCTTCATCGGGACGATGCATTTCATGGACCGGTACAACTATGACCTCTCCAGGATACAACGCTGCTGCATCCACTATGCTACCCCCGATGGAAAACTCATCCCGTTCTGTACCTACAACAGCGGGCCGGTCTACCGGGAAAAAGTGTGGAGTGCCCACCGGAAATAAAGCCTTTTTCCCCTTTTTCTTCTCCTCCTGTAATTTCCGGAGACCGTCTCCCAGGGATCCCGCTATCAGGGAAACCTGAGGGCTACCCGTTCGCGACTCTTCATGGCAATCTCTGCAACTGCCAGGTCCTGGATGGCCAGTCCGGTCGAGTCAAAGATCGTTATTTCATCCCGACTCATCCGTTTCTTTCTGCCGAGAACCACTTCACCCAGCGTTCCTTCAATCCTCTCCGGTGAAAAGAGGCCTTTTGCTATGGGCACATTGATCTCGCCCGAGTGAACTGCCTGGGCGGGATCATCGACAAAAACCGTGGCACGCTGGATAATGCCTGGATCGAGCTCCTGTTTCCCGGGAGCGTCGGCACCGATAGCGTTGATATGGGTCCCTTCACGGATCCAATCGTCCCGGATGACCGGCTCGCGGGAAGGTGTCGAGGTAACAAGGACGTCGCAGTCACATACTTTTTCGAGCGGGGCAACAGTGCAGTCAAGGCTGCTATACTTCCTGCAGAATGAAACCGCATTCTTCTCGTTCCTGCTCCAGACCTTTATCTCTGTCACCTCGCGTTCGGCTGCAATGGCATCGAGCTGGGCTGCAGCCTGGCGGCCGCTGCCGACCAGCCCCAGCGTAACGGTGCGTGACGGGGCAAGGTATTTTGCCGCAACTCCCCCGGCAGCCCCTGTCCTCAGGTCAGTAAGTGTCGTTGCATTCAGGATGGCAACGGGTATCCCCGTCCCCGGATCAAGGATGATCAGGAGTGCCATCACCGTTGGAAATCCTATCCGGGGATTTCCGGGATGGACATTCACAATCTTGACACCGGCGAGGGAGAGTGAGGGGATGTACGCGGGCATCGTCCTGAAATCACCATGGTCAAAGGTGACATAGAGCTTGGGAGGCATCTGGACGCGTCCGCGGCCATGCTCGGCAAAGGCCTCCTCCACCACCCGGTTCACCTCGCGAATAGCCAGCCCTTCGGCAGGATTCTGGTAATAAAACATACTATTCACTCTCCCGTCCCTGAAGAAGAAGATACTCACCCCTGCGCCCGTTCCGCGGAGCTTATCCCCTTTCCCGGACCACCCTGTACCTGCAAGAGAAGGAGGCGTGGGAGATCATGATCCATATTATCCCAAAACCAACTGACACAACGGATGACAACTCGACCGCTGCTGTTGCAGGACAGATCAGGAGCCAGGGCGGGACCTGTGAGCTGATAGACATCTACCGGATCGATCCGTTCATGCCTCCTTTCGAACACGAGATCGTCTGGGTATGCGGGCTTACCCAGGATGAACACCAGTTTGAGGTGCTCCAGGCACTCTCCCTCTCAAATGTCCTGGTGAATACCCCCCAGGCGATAGGGACCTGCGCAAGCAAGGTGTTCACCACCGCCCTCCTCATGCGCCATTCGGTTCCTTCTCCTCGGACCCTTTTTACCAGCTCGAAGGAGATTGCAAGCCGTTTCATCGAGGAACACGGGAGGGTGGTCATAAAACCGATATATGGATTTGATGGCCACGGGATCTTTCTCATTGATACTCCCGGACAACTGGGGAATCCCCCCTACTATCTCCAGGAGTATGTCCCCAACGACCGGGACTTCCGGATATTCGTCATCGACGGTGAGCCGGTCGGGGCCATCATGCGGGTATCCGATACCCTTGCGCATAATATCCACCAGGGCGGCACCGGAATTCCCAGTGAGATCGATGACGAGATGAGATCAATTGCAGCGGCGGCAGCACGGGCGACCGGTGTCGACTACGGGGGTGTCGATCTGCTCCGGTATCACGACAGCTATTGTGTCCTTGAAGTGAATGGCACCCCGAACTGGCACTGCATGGCTGCACCCATCCCTGCGCTCCTTGCACGGTACCTCCTCGAAAAAGAGCGTGACCTGAAGGCCTGAAGAACAGTTCTGATGAAATAAAACGGGAAGAAAAACGAAAGAACCCAAAAACCTGAAGTTACTGGATATATTCCATCTCTTTCAATGTCTTTGCGGCAAGTTCCCTCATCCGGGCAGATATCCGCCCTGATGCAGAGAATTCCACTTCCTTCATCGCATTGGCAAGTTCGTTCCCGAGGACGAAAATGGCATATTTATGCTCCATCTTGCTTTTATGCAGCTGCGATGGGTTAATTTTCAGGGAGTGATATTCGGAAAATTTCAGGTCGGGATTGGATCCTTCGAAGTAGTCCTTGATCTCATAGAGCATCTGATGCAATGATATCAGTTCCTCCTTATGCACACGCTCACCCGTCTTAGTCTTCTCTCCCGGAGAAATATATAAGTAGCGATGAAAAAAATCAGGAGATTTTAATGAGCCTGATCGTCAGGGGACGCTTGATAATCCCGTTGAATTCCCTGGCCGCGATATATTCAATCCCTTTGCCGGCAACGAGATCAAGGATCCGCTGGTTGACCTCGCCATCGGTGACGAGACCTGCAACATCTCCGTTGAGATCGGTAAATTCCTTCTCAATCTCATCGGAAGGCGATTCTTTCAGCACTGAGAGATCCGAGGAGAGAAATCGTGCTATCCTCTTTCCCCTGACCGCATTGATCTGATCACCGAGGGTTTTCGGTTTTTTCTCCCCGGCGTCCTGCTTTTTCTTCAGCGGCACCTTCCGCTTCTCTTCCCGTTCATCCTTGATACCCTCTTTTCGGGAAATGGGACGGAGCGGCTCTTCACTCTCCCCGGCTGGTACTTCTTCAGGCACCTGTTCTTTGACGTACTCCACCGGGACCTTGTTTCGCAGTGCCTTGATAATCTCTTTTCTGGAGAGGTCTTCTACGCTCTTTCCCCGTGGGGCGTAGGCGACGTAATCGACCTCTGCGACCTGGAGGAGTTCCTGGAGGAGGAGATCGCCTCCCCGGTCCCCGTCGAAGAATGCGGTAGCAGTCTTCTTCTCACAGAGCTCGATAATGGTCGGGGAAATCTTGGTCCCCTCGACTGCAACCGCATTTTTGATGCCATACCTGAGCAGGTTGATCACATCGGCCCGCCCTTCCACCACAATAATGGCATCCGACTCCAGGACATTGGGACCTGCCGGGACCTGGTCCCCGCCGATGTTGCCAATCTTCTCGATCCGGAGGCTCTCCCTGACACTGTCGATGATCTCGGTGCTGTCGATCGATCCCTCCTCAAAAGAGTCGATCAGAAGTTCCTTTGCCCGTTCAACGATCTTCTTCCGTTTGCTGACCCGGATATCCTCCACGGTGACCACATTGACGCGGGCGACACAGGGGCCTACCCGGTCGATGGTCTCAAGGGATGCTGCCAGGATCGCCGTTTCAGCCCTGTCAAGGGATGACGCGATATATATCTCGCCTTTTGTTTCGCCTTTTTTACTGGAGATCTGGACATCGATCCTTCCGACACGGCCGGTCCTCTGGAGATCGCGAAGGTCGAGATCCTCACCGAGCAACCCTTCAGTCTGGCCAAATATGGCACCGACTACATCGGGTTTCTCGACCACCCCCTCTGCTTCGAGGTGAAGATGAATAAGGTACTTGGTAGTATCTGATGAATACACGTAAGCGCACCCCCATGCATCATGCAATCGGTGTAATGCCTGATCATAGGTAAACCATAGTTGCTCCCGGGAAGGGATAAACTATATGTTTATTATTAATATTTGATGATTTATTTATTTATTAGTATACAATATATCAGGAGAGCGTCAGCACCGATCTGAGCTGATCCGGGGTCATCCCTTCAATGAGTATCTTTTTTACCGGCGCGGTGCTTCCGGAAATGATGCGTACCCGTGAATGCTCGATACCTATCGCCCCTGCAATTACGGCGATAACTTCTCTGTTTGCCCGCCCTTCCACTGCGGGTGCCCTGACCCTGCATCCCAGCGCCTTTCTCCATTCATTGAACCCGGAAGGAAAACAGGAGCTCTTTGAACCGGCGGCAACTTCGATCGTGATAATGGTGCCTTTGTCAGAACAGGAGAGGGCAGGGGTGATATCGGTCATGAGCCATCAGGAGTATGGTGTCGCCCGGCACTAACAACACCGGATCACCAGTGGCATGCTGCCGTTCTTCACCATGTTTTTCCCATTGCCGGGCGGTGCCTGTCGCGCAACCGGGTTGTCCCGAAGCTCATCTCCAGGTCGTCGCCAGTTGATCACCCGGGGACCTAAGGAAGCGCTTTGTCGGCACGATCACTAGGTAGGGCCTCCCCCAATATAACCCCTTCCCGGGTACCACCGCGGGGAGGCCGGGTAAAAATCACCGGAATCATAGGCGATCTTTCCGGACTGGATCACCATATCCGGGAATACCGCGGGATGTCCCTCAAAGGGGGTCCACCCTGCACGACTGTGCAGGGTCTCTGCAGTGATACGGGTGCACCGTGATCCAAAGAGGGCGAAATCTGCCCGGTCCCCCGGGCTATATCCGGCCTTCGGGATACCGAGAATTTCTGAAGGGCGCCACGAGGTCTTTGCAATGAGGGTGGTCCGGTCTATATCCCCCTTCACCAATGAGGCTACAAGGAGGGGGAGCATGGTCTCGACGCCTGGTATTCCTGAAGGAGCATCGGGGAAAGGAACCGACTTCTCCTGCATGGTGTGTGGGGCATGGTCTGATGCAATCACATCGATCCGCTCCCATACAGACCAGAGCCTTCGCCGTTCAGT
>JAAYWH010000024.1 GCA_012516785.1 Methanomicrobiales archaeon | reverse complement strand
TGCCCCTACCATGGTCGGATAGGGATACACGGGCGTTCCATCACGAACCGGCATGGCAAGGCCCCATGGCCAGTCATTAAATGCGGCGGGATTCTCGGTGCACACGGTACCAAAATCGTACAGCGTTGCGACAGTACCCCGCCAGTCATCGTTATCAGCGGCAGTAAGATACGTGTCATCAGTGAAGGTATAGCGGACATCATCCATGTAGACATACGAGCCGGATCCCATCACCAGATACCGGACGTGAATCCCCCGGGGTGTGGCAACCTCCTGTTCGAACCGGCTGGCAGCCGAATAAGCGCTCATAAACCGGCCACCGAGCGAATGGCCGGCGATGATGACCTTATTCAGGTTCGGGAAAAGGTTTTTCCGGCACAGCTGCTCGAGCAATACATCCAGGACAGTGAATGAGCTGAGTGTCCCGCTGTCGGGAATCCCGTTCCCGGTGATATCCTGCTCTTTGGATTCGGCTCCTGACGGACGACCGCCTTCCCAATAGAGGAGGGTGGAAGGAATCCTTCTCCAGTAGTCACCATAGAGACAATCATGGTCATGCCGCTGGTCAATGAACTGCGGGGCAACGATGAGGGTATTTTTGAGGGCGTTTCCGTCCACGCCGTTGTCGACCGCAGCCTTTGCAGCTGCCAGACCATTGGACAGGTACTCCCGTGCACTGGCACCACTCCCATGGAGCAGGACCAGGATCCGTTCGATGGCGTCATTGTGCACATGGAGGGGAAGACTGCTGTAATAGGGGAACTCCATCAGTGTTTTACTGGTGTACACAGGGAGGCGTTGGGGGGCCAGGGGAGTGGCGATATCAAAGTCGCAGCCTGCGGCTTCGAATTCAACCATTCCCCCGGTGCGACCGAAGGTGATATGGATCGAAATTCCGATACCATATGTGACAGAGAGGATAACCAGTGCATCGAATCCCAGGATAAGGTATTTCCATCCGTTTTCATCCCGTTCGCTGATGCTCCCTGTCTCTGATGTTCCCCTGCAGGTCTCCAGCGTCACGGATCCCCATGGGCGTTCAGCAACTGCGATCCGGTTCTCACCATCGTAGACATGGACGGTGTCCACGGTACAGCCGCCTCCGGGAGATCGATAACGGAAAAGGATCCCTGTCGGCCGCATGCGAAGGTTATCGATGATGACCGGGGTAGGCACCGCGAAATGGACCCAGTTCTCGGTTGAGGGAATCCCCTCGATGTTCACGGAGTTCCCCTTGTACTCCAGCGAAGCGACACGGTCCGGATACTCGACCTCGGCGCTATGGCCGTGAACCCAGAGTGCATGATGGGCTGACATGGTCCGCTCCGGGGTTACAGGAAATCTGCGCCGGCAGCACTGATATCGATCCGCCTCTCGCGGCTTCGATCGTATTCACCCTCGAACGAAATACCGACCCCCCAGAATATCTCCGGTTTCGGATCCGGCACCTCGAATCGTTCAAAGTGCCAGTCCGTTGATGACAAGCTCAGTCCTTCGTGCGATGCAATCTGGTTCTCCCCGTCATAGACATGCACTTTCGTCACCGCAGCCCCCCTCGTGCGGAACCGCAGCATCACGGAATGGAGCCGTAACCGGCGACCCTCCACAATCAATGCAGTCGGAATTGCCGCGTGGAACCAGTTCTTGCTGAGCCGGCTTCCCATCATCTTGTAGTACGCCCCACCCCTCCGGGTGTCACCCTCCATCCGATCCGGATACTCGATCCGGACACTGTTGCCATGGATCCACATGGCATGTGCAATTGGCATCGTTCCCCTCCTAATCAATCGATTGTAATAGTAATGCTGCTATAATTATCTATCCCACAATCTGGCAATTTGGAGGGATAGTAAAGGGAGGGCCCTATTGAGATGTTCAAAGATAAATTGTAAAGGAATACTACTTGGAGAGGGGTACCTTCTTCTCCACCTCAAGCAGCTTCCATTTTACACCGGCAATTTCCTTTGGATCTGAAAAATAGGGTGTCCTGGATGAATGTTTCACATGAGACACTGCTGATGCGAACAGCCAGTGACAACCGCAGGCCTTACATCGGCAATAAAACACGTAATTGTCTAAAAGGCCTTCTCTTACGACCTCATAATAGGTATCAAAATCACCGGTTCCGCAATCACAGACCAATTTTTTTTGAAGAAATACCTCTCTTGGATCCAAAAATATCCCCCTCTGATACTTTCAATAAAACATGTTATGGCTCAACAAGGCTTTGAGGATTAAATGCAACCCGATTCGGGTAGCCTATGGCTATTCTGAAAGGTAATGTCATTTGCTTTTTCCAACGGAGAAAACGCTTCGTCAGATTGAGACCGCCCTCATGAGAAAAAGAGGGAGGTACATACTGCCGGTAATCAGTTCCGCTTATCGTCATGATTGGCCACCTTTATTGTGTCAGCACCGCCCCTGGTGCGGGCAAATGCTTCGTTGTCCAGTAATCCAACGGATATCTATACATTTGTTCTGACCATGAACGTTATTAATTTCGGTTAAAATGGTCACGTTTTTCGTAGGACCATAATTTTAAACACGTTCTGTTAACCTTTGAACGGGATGTTCATTCAGGCCTGATTGATTCTGTCAAGAACAAGACCCATGCAAGTTCAGGTGATCGCCCACCCCACGAGTGTATTATTGGGGGGCATCTCTGACGGGATAGGGATAATTCCAAAGGAAAAAGATGCGAAAAAAGCTGCCCTTATACATTAATTTCTGCAATGTTACTTCTTCTTTCCAAAATAATAGGCAATTATGCGGCGGGAAATTATTTTTATCATATTAATTATCGTTGCTGTATCATTTGCCGGTTGTTCCATGCTCGGTGGTTCGAAGTCCTCCAGCACCTCCCAGGGAGCTATGAAACAGTCCGGGACCTCCCTGAAGGCAACAGGGACAAGTGTGGCGAATTACTCCATGAATCAGACCTATTCCCGTGGGGATGTCGTGAAAGAATTCGATTACGATCGGATTGGAAAGGTCGTTATTGATTTTGATCCAAAGACCGACTCCTACAAATATTCCTCAGTCATTTACGATGAATTCGGGAGATTATTCTACCTGGACAGCAGCGGGACAGAGAGTTCCAAGCGGGATATTTTCGAAACCAAGTATCCATTCAAGGGTGGCCATGTTGAAAATCCCGACACCCTTGGCATCATGAAAAGGGAATATAAAGAAAAATACAAATCAGGGCAGATTGTCTCTAAAAAGGAAAATACCTATGAAGGGGTCCTGATTCTGCGATACGATTATTCAAACGATCAGTACACCTACACCCAAGCCTTAAAACAATATGGCCAATGGTTGTACGATCTGAATCAAACGAATAAAGACAGCAGGACATCTCTTGAAAGCAGATATACAAAGAGTGAAAGCACGGTGAAATTGAGTTAATTCCTTTTTTTGGCAGAATATTCCAACAAGTTCGTGAGAACTTCCTTGTGATCACATCATCTGGAAAGGAAAAACATCAACGGTCGTTCAAGCAAAAGGTATTTCTTGAATATATGGTGATAGGAAATTTGGAGGAACAAAACTATGTCTAATGTTACCATTTCGGTGGATATAAGAAGCACATCAGGTAATCCGCTCTCAGTTTCGATTACTGGACCCAGCACCCACATAACTCCTTTAATGCAGGAACTTCTTCAGGCAGTGAATCAAGTGCGAGCAAATAATAACGTGATGGCGCTGACCCACGTTCCACCCACACCTTAAAATCAGCAGATGGCTTTAAAAAATCCTTTTTGATTCGTTCTATTAGCCCATCTCGATGGCTCGCGGTAGGTAGCATTTCACCAGTAAACGGAACTACTAGAGAGAGACAGGTTTTTGCAGTATTTCCATATGAGTGAGATATGACCGGGTCATCTTCTCCACACTTATGATGTATCCCCCCGGGTGCTTTCCTCGATATGCTCAAGCTCCACCAGATAATTAATCAAGGCCTTTCGCGGTAATTCTCTTGTAATAGGTCCATGTCGGAAGGTTGCATGCCTGAACTTTGTAAGCGCAATAGACCATGAATTCGTAGATTTCGGCCATTCAAGTCTTTTAAATGTTACAGGGTTGCCGCCGCTCAAAATACTTATTTTAAAAGAAAGGTTTGAGCACATCGATGAGTATAAGGATCATAGCAAACAGGTCCTTGACGATAGTCGTCGCAACATTGGGAAGTTGCTCCGTAACAAACAATATCCTTGCAAGTCTTTGGTTGTTTTTTCACTAATTTATCATTCACACATTCGAATCCTATGTTTTCCGTTGGATAATAACACTCTTTACCGCAACACATCCAGCCGTCTGGGCATATATTATCTCCACAAGGAGTTCTATTGAGTTTGGTTGACGGTGTTACCTGTGTTATCATTTGTGTGGCCTGCGAGGGAGCAGATTGAGGTGTGACTTGAATCGGGGTTGTCTGCTCAAATATCAAGTTTGTTGTGCCATTGGTGGATATTATAGACTGATTTTCACTTGTATTGAATGAAGAATTATTTTGAGATTGAATACACCCTGCTAAAAATAATAAGAATATGAATATGAACAAAAGCAAGAGGTTCGTTCTCATGATTAAAAATTAATTTTTTGGAATATGTTTTTTATTATGGGTCTTGGAAGATCTCTCGCCTATTGAAATAAGTAACGGGCATCCGCAAGTCAAGATCGAACCAATAAGCTGAATTAGCCTCCGAGGCATAACCCGGGCTATGATACGAAAAGAGGCGGTGAGCCTCCCATGTTATTATCTGTAGTTTAATGGCAGCGCGATCGACATCAGCTCCAATTTCCTTTTCTTATACGGTACTGTTAGACCACCAATAAAAGCCAAGCCTTGATATTAGTGTCATAGCAAACGATTGACACCGATCCATAAAAGATCCTCATGAAGGACCGTGAGAGAAGCGGGCTTGAGATGAAAATTTTGTAACTCGACGAATAACAACCTTTAGGGCTATTTGGATACTAATGGGGGGTTCATATGAACAAAATGTGGATTTTTTGTACTGGAATGCTTTTTGTTGTATTCGCAATCAGTATTACAGGTTGTACAACCCAATCTCCCCAGCCGAACCTGTCAGTCCCCACAATCGACATCACGCCCACTTATGCTAAAGATCCAACAATGATATCTACTACGATACCAATCCCTCGATCAAGTCCAATTGAAGAAAGTACAAGACCTGAAAATCTCCTCCCGAAAGCTAACGATGTTTATATGAGTAAAGACCTCTCAGCTTTTTCAGTTATTAGGGAATATTCGGAAGATTATGATGCAGTAAAATATTGGAGATTTTCAATTTCATCCTTCCCAAAACCCGGCCCAAGTGAAGGGGTTCAATATAGGTCTATAACCAAGGTAGAATCTGTTCAATCCTTGATCGAATGGATACAAACTGAAAAAGGAAAACAACAGTTGGTCTTGTATCATATCTCTCAAGCTGATGTCCAGGGATTTTATGCACGTAAACTCTTTTTTGAAAGATATCCTTATAAAATTGGTAAATTTGATGGAAATTATTCAAATTCGTTTATTCCCTATTATGATACGTATCAACCTCAAGGTAACATATCAATAAATACCGTTCAAGATGGAATTTTAGTCGAAGAACAAATCTCTCCTCGTGATGTTTCATGGAAAGTTGTGAGATATTAAAAAAACATAAGGTGATTACCCAGTATAAACCACGGGACTATATCCAACTAATAATTGGATGAGATCATCAAAAAGATCTCGGTCGCAATGGTTATACCTGAACTCCAACTCTTTTAATAGAGAGGAAATTTCTGGGTATCAACGCCGTGATACTTCAACAAGCGTTCTTTGGCAAAGGACCAGAAACCCTCGATACTGTTGATTTACACATTCCCATTCACAAACTTTTTTCCATGGTCGATTCTCCGATGTTTGAACCCATAGCCGACAAGGCTCTTTATAGCTCCGAAATTTATCCGTGTAAATAAGACATCCCCGTTTCACTTTCTTGATAGCCAGCTCGAGAAGGGTTTCACTCTGGACATCGGTGACAACCTCGACAGTAACCTTCCCACCTCGTTCCAGGATGCCAAAGACTGGAACCTTTTCCTGCAGCACCCCGGCCCCGCTTCCCCTTTCTCCTCCCACTAAAATACGATTCATCTATCTCGATCTCCCCAGAGAATGCGGCAGGATCTGCATCAGTGGTAAGAATTGCCTCTCTAATAAGGGTGTGGATGTTGTAGACGGTATTATGGGCCAATCCCAGTTGTTTAGAGGCTTCTCTGATTGAAGTATCGAGTTCGATACAACCCTATTTTCATGAGGGTTCGTTTTACGGCTTTCTACAGACGTTCATATTTACGTTCTTTTGGACTAACTCCCGTACCATATCGCCTGTCTGTGGACAGGGATCAACAGAATCGAGACATGTAAAATAAACTATATGGCTGATAGAGACCTCCTCTTCTATTGATGAAGAACCATGTATCCTCCCTTTTTATCGCACTTCTGTTTACTGCTCTCTTTGTGACAGGTTGCACAACCCCCACACTTCCAACTGCAGACACCCCACTACCCCCCGTCACCGGGATACCACCAGCACCGGATCAATCAGAGCAGAACCCGATCCCCGACAAGGACACTTCGTCATTTACACCACCAGCAACCAATCAATCAGAGCAGAATCCAATCCCCGACAAGGACACTTCATCATTTGACACCATTGCTATTACCCTTCATTCCATCACCATGCAATCCCGCCTGCAAGGATCGGGGAGGGAAGTGCCGCTTGCACTCTTCAATATTTCATTGCGAAATGATGGATCAGATGAGAGTGTTTCAATCGACAATACGTCCCTTATCCTGGTTGCGCGAGGGAGCCTCGACCAAGTCTATTTCTCCCCGGAAACAGGAACTCTGCCGGAAGGGAGCACGAACCCCCTGATTCCTGTAACCCTTGATCCCGGCCAGGAACAACGGGGTACCGTGGTTTTTCAATTGATTGAAAAGGTGCATTCAGGAGTCCTCTATGTCAAATATCCCGATTGGACGATAGCAGGAGAACTGTATATCCCCGAGATCTCAAACGGCTCTCTGCCAGATGCTGATTATGACAATCAAAAGACCCTTGGAATGCGTGTTCACTCTGCCGTCCAGATGAAAACCATTCCCGGTATGAACCTCCGGCAAGAGGCCAGGATTGCCATCATCAACGTCAGTATTACAAACTATGCCGGCTCTGATGTCACCATACAGCGGGAACAGTTGTTTATCCAGACTGAACAATCGAGAACACTGGAGCATGGAGGAGACCGTGTGACAAAGGAGATGGCACGCCAGTATCTCCGTTTCCCTCTCGCCCTCCAGCCGGGTGAGACAAAAACCGGACCTGTGCTTTATGTTATTAAAAGTGGAACAAGGACCAATAAACTCGTTCTGATGGACAGCAATTGTGTCATCCAGTCAATGGTGGATTTAAATCCTCTATACCGATACGAATAATACGAAGGAATAAGGAGGGAGGCCATCACGCCTCCATGTCGAACCTGTTCCCAGGTGATAAGGCACAGTTTAAGATGTATAACCATGAGGAAAAGGTGAGTGTTTGGCACGAGGTAGTACCGTGAGTCCCTTTATATAAATCCCCGGTGCGGTTATGCTTGACAGTGACAATTAGTATATGGTGGCCTGATGCTATCCACCAGGTTGCCGGGACCCTGTATCATATCCCTATTTTTCACGTCACTTCTCTTCCCTCACGAACACTTTCACCGTATCAATTTGGCGATGAATTTTTTTAGAAATATTGAACCAGGTGATTGTCATATGATTGAAGAAAGGCTTTATTCTGAACATAAATTATATTCTAAATTATGAGTAAATATCGAAAAATGTCATTTTTCCGCGTTAAATCCTTATTGGATTTAGGGGATAAAATGACACCTTACCTAAAAAATTTAGACTCTCTGATCAAGAATTACCTGATCTGCACCATCGGAAAATCTACCGACAACAACAACAGTATTCTCAGTCACAGGTTCTTCATCTGCGAAGAGGAACTTTGTCCCGACAGCTGGTTGCAATCCTGCCTCCGTATCACTGTAGAATGGATCGGTTGCCGTTGAGTTATAAGACACTCCATTTATTGTAAGTATTAGATACTCGAGCTTTACATGATCAGTTCCGCCCTGATAGGTCACTTCAACGGAGTCTGGACCTACATACCTTGCAGTTGCAGCAATGCTCTTTGATCCTTGAACCGTCCCTGTCATACCGAACACAAAGGCCGCAATGACTGCCGCGAGGATCACGACGATAGCGACCATGAGGATAACCCCGATCACTGGGGATACTGCCTCTTCCTCGTTTCTGATTGCCTTCATAATTGAAACCACCTTAACGTTTCAGCACTGCCCATCGTTGCGGGCAAACACTGTGCATTC
>JAAYWH010000023.1 GCA_012516785.1 Methanomicrobiales archaeon | reverse complement strand
GTACTTCCCAGTATCTCAATGATCAACACCTCAACAATGATATACACCGTAGCCTGTTCCCGGAGGCACCCGGTCATTACCTCCCGGTTCTTTCCGACCGATGCATGGTAATGAAGATGGGCTCGCTCCGGTCCTGGTGTTATCGAGGCGTACCCAAACACCTCCCAGCCATTCTGATAGGTCTCGAATGAAGGATCGGGGGGGAGGACCAGTTCTTTTGGCCCGGTGACAATTCTCCCTCCTTTTAAAGCACCGATGAACTGGGCAAAACCGCACCGGATCTCCTTCTCCCTGACAAACACCTGGAGGGTGTCAAGAAGATCCTCCCCATCGTCTATTCGGACCTGAAACACCCTGCCCAGCTCCCCTTCAGTATACTGCATGATAGCTCCCCATAAGGTACCTGTACAGTGCCCTGCCGGAATAAACATGTCATTCATGGAGGTCGGGTACCAGTATGCTCTGCCAACGGATATACCCAAATCCGCCAACAGAATAGCGGGGCAAAGGGAACCGCACCTGTTACCTCCCCCCGACGCCACCACCCCCAAAGCCTCCTCCGCCGCCAAAACTGCCGCCGCCAAAACCACCGGAACTCCCCCCACCACCTCTTGAGGGGGGTGAAAAGTAAAGGACTGGGAGAAATGCACTCCTTGCCCCGGTAGCTGGCGCTATCGTTTCTGGGATCGAAATATTCAGCTCTTTCATTGCTTTCTCGACACGGTCCCCGACACCAAGAGCCGTTCCATATACCAGCCATGTCCCCCACATAGAGATATCAGCAGGAGCGTATTTTCTGAGCATTGCGAGATCCGATAAAAATTTTGCAAACGCATCCCATTCGAGCTTTTCCTTGTAGGAATCACCCTTCCAGTACCCGAAAAGGGTCGATGGAAATGCCAGTGCCACCCCGGACTGGACAATGACCGACCCAAAAAGGATGATCGCAGGGATGATCAGGTAGGCAAGGATTCCTGCAATAAGGATCAGTATAAATGACAGGACACAGAAGACGATCCCTGCAAAGAGGGCGGGGAAGATGTGCTCTCTCCCATCTACGATGTAGATTGCAGTCAGGGATGGATCCGATCGCTTTACCAGAGCTGCCAGATTCTTCTGGTATTTCAGAATCTTTCGTTCGGCTGCCTGGTCGCTCTTTGCCTTCGATGCCAGGATCTCGAGATCAGCCGAGTTCACGATTCCATCCGATGCGATCTCTTCAAGAAACGCCAGGACGTTCTGTTCATAGGAATCTGCTGACTCTTTTGCGTGTAAGGACACCCGGACGTTCCCCCAACCGTCCTCTATTATCGTGATCATTTTTTTCCTGTGCATATCGATGAGGGTCGCATAATAGCCATCCTCGTCGAAAACCGTGGCATCGCCTTTGAAGAGGAGATTCACTTCCCATGGCTTCATGGTGGGATTGGGGATGGTACTCAGGTATTCCGGGACGGTGAACTCCTGCTCCCTCCCGTATCGATAGTATACATAAAGGAGGAAGAAGGGTGTGATGATTGCTCCCGCAAATCCGAGAATGAGGAGGAGTTTTGCTAAGAGGATGGGAAGGATGGCATACCAGGGATTGGCATCCGCGGTTCTCTCTACAACATCCTCGGTGAACACAGGGAATCCCGGGATCGATTCGAGCGCGTCCATCGAAAGGAGCATCTCGACTCCTATCACTTCATCCGCAGGAACGCTTCCGGATATAACGATCCACGCTCCATCCTCCCTGACCGTGAGAGAGGGGGGATGGGGGTATACGCTCTCGACCAGGTCAGACGGAACCCGGATGGTGACCTCACGGAAGGAGATGTGCTGATCGCCAACCAGTTTGAGGTTGAGATGGGCAGATGACGTATCATATTCCAGGGGCGGGTGAAGCAAGTAGCTGTAGTTCACCTCATAGATGCCCGTAGAGAAATAGGAAGGTTCGAAGATGCCCACTTCGTTTCTTTCGGCAAGGTATCCGATAAATTCGGTATACCCCTCGAAATCCCCGTTGTAAATACTGACCATGCCGTCGTATTCTTTGACGTATCCGATTGCTGGAGGCGGGACCTCCATCCCTTTCAGCTCAATGAAAGGAACATTGAGTGGTCCGAGAGCGAGCGGATCATCCCAGTAACGGTAGAGCATCCGGTACTGTCCGGGAGCCTCCACTTCATAGAGGTAGGTCTCGTTGAAAGTGCCATCACGGTACAGCGTAGCCTGGTAATCGGCAATGACCAGATCGCCTTCAGTCACCATCGGGACGGCCAGGGCAAGGATACAGGCTCCTACCACAATGCCGAATGCGACCGCAATGAGGATTGCAATCTGTCGTTTCTCGTCCAAAGGGATTCCTCGCTCTCTAGAACTCGATCTTTGGCGGGGTCGCTATTGCCTCTTCAAACTCGAGGTAGGCGAGTTTTCCGAGACCGAGGATGCGTGCGATGAAGTTGGAGGGGATGACATCCACCAGGGTATTGTACTGCTGCGAGATGTTGTTGTAGGTGTATCGCTGCCGCGCTATCTCCTCTTCCACCTCCCGTACTGCGTCCATCAGGTTCATCACGGTCGTGCTGGTCTTGAGATCCGGATAATTCTCAGCTACAGCAAAGAGCCTCCCGAGAACGGATCGCGACTCGCGTTCGATCTCGTTGAGATCACCTGGACCTGCACTCCCGACCCGCGCCCGCATGGCAGTGACCTTTTCAAAGACCTCCCGTTCAAACTGTGCATAGCTCTTCACCGAGCCCAGCAGCTGCTCGATCATATCCAGCCGTTTCTTCATCGCAACCCTGATCTGGCCAAGCGTGGCCTCCGACGAATTTTTCAGGCTGAAAAACCGGTTGTAAATCCCGATAAAGTAGAGGACAAAACCGATCAGGAGGACGAGAATCAGCCCTCCGATGATCCATGGAGTGAGACTTTCCCATGCCATTCTATCGATTATAGAGATGAGCAATCAGTGTTTAAAGTATTGTGTGGAAAAAGGGACCATGCCGTTATTCAAGGACGATCGTCCCTGCTACCCGTAGTTTTCCTCCCTCCAGGTAGTGCAGGATCACACGTGCCCCCGGCCGGTAGACAAGCTCGGACTCCGTACGCAGCGTGATAACTGGTTTTTTCCAGTCGCCCGAATTGTCTACAAATGCGATCCTTGCAGGGATGAACTGCATCCAAAGTCCGGCATGGAGCACCATCCCCTCTTTGAGCGGTGAAGGCCAGTATCTGACAAGGTTTGCCCTGCCGTTGATCAGAGAAGAAGAGGTGATATCAGTGCTTGCAGAAAGGACATATCCGCGGTCCAGATCCTCTGTCTCTATCCCTTTTAAGGCAAGACCGACCCGATCACCAGGGATCGCATATTCCGCATCATCATCATGCTTCTGGATGGAACGGACGAGGGCGGTTTTTTTTGTCGGGTGAACCCTAAGTGTTTCATGGCGGCAGATACGCCCGCCGATTACCTCTCCAAGGACAACCACTCCAATACCTTTCACATTGAAGAAGTGATCGACCGGGACTGCACCATGGTCCCTGATCTGATCAGGTTCTTTCACTGCTTCGATTTCGGCAATGAGTTCTTCCCGTATCCTCATCCGGTCATCAGGCAACAGGCGGTAGTGTTCGACAACAGTTCCCTGGATCAGCGGAGCAATCTGTTCGGGCGTAATATAATTCCGGAGGACAAGGATACCTTCCCGTATGCCCGCACAATCCAGCATGATCAGACATTCTCCAAATGCAGCATTGATCTCGTCAACGACAAGAATTGCCCGTGCGGCCATGCTGACCGAGAAGAAGAGGGAGGCGAGCCGTTCCGGATATCGTGCTGGTTCGAGAAACGTGATGGTGTTGTCGCCTTTTTTCAGGTTGTAAAAGGTGATGTCGGAACTGGTTCCTTTCTTTCCGAGGTCTTGGGCATACCCTTCCGGACCAATAACCGCTACATTGAGATTGGACATCTCCTAACTTATCTGACCGCTCATAATATCAGCATTTATGTGCAGCCTGAAATCCTCCCGGAAAAAGAAGCGCAGCTACCAACCCTTCCTCCGAATGAACAACGGTTGAGGAATGCTCGAGCATGAGGTTCACATCCTCATGATACCCAGCTTTACGAAAATCGGTCCGGAGTGAGATAACGGGGATCCCTTTCGAAAATGCATACCCTATCTCCCACGCGGTACCAGAATCTGCATCCGGTCCGTCAATGATCGCGACCACAACATCGGAGCTGTCAAGAGCGGCAAGATTCTGCCCGAATATGGCCTTGTGTGCATCCCTCTCCCTTTTATGTGAATCATCCCCTGAATCCTGCGGGAGGTAGACTTCATAACAATTCCTACGGAGCAGATCTGCAAGCTGAATGTTATACCTGCGTTCTGCCAAAGAGAACAACGGGGCTGCAAG
>JAAYWH010000002.1 GCA_012516785.1 Methanomicrobiales archaeon | reverse complement strand
GGTTGATTGGATTCATGCACTATTCAATCATATGGCAGCATAGCCGGGGATCATGCTTGTTCCAATCGGTGAAGTGGATCCGATCATCATCACCTGATTGATGGAAGATCTCCCCGGGATCCTATCAGCCTCCGTGAAAGAGGGGGCGATCAGGTTCACTATTCCGGGCGAAACCGGCTCTGTTAGTCGTTAAGGGAATATATATCCGGTCCGTGCCGAAATACATCAGCATGAAAGACAAGGGAACTCATAAGGGAAAAAGTCGCAAGCAGGAAAGCAGCGAGGGAGCAGCAGGTGAAGCAACCGATGCGAAGGCTGCCCCTATGAAGAATGCCCCCCTGACTGCCAAGGAAAAGATCGCCGCCAATCAGAAGAGCAAGCGAAGAAAATAAGTCGATCCCGTGGACCAGGAGATCTCATCGACCGGATTTACTATCCTTTTTTCAGGGGTTACCGATCGAGGGATCCCTCAATCGTAATTCACGTCGCCAGCTTCCCAGGTAGACCAGATTCACTGGTGATGGGCAGGTATGCAAATTTCAATTCAACTCCTATCGATCAGGGCACCTGTGGTAGAGGATTGCTGCATGGTGTAAAAAGCAGGAATCCTCATCCTGATATCCATTCGTTCAGGAAGTTTTTTAAAAGAGGCCCCGGAACCATCGCTATTCCCTGTTCTCCATGGTTCTGGGGAGCGATCGGTGGTATCGGGAGCAGCTGGATACCCTGACAGGGAATACACAGCTATCTTGTGGGTGAAACTGATACGTATAGTGATACACCCAGAACAAAGAAGTCGGGAACACCCCGCTTTCTGAAGGGATTAAACGGGACCATCCCCTCACTATGGATCTTGAGCGAGTGATCGCACGATCGATTGAATACATCCGAAATTCTTCGGAAATCATCTCATCTCCTGACATCATGATAAACAAAGCGAGATTAACAGTACGGGGGACACGATCTGGTACGGTTATCCGTTTTACCTGCCCCCATTGTGAAAAAGAGATTTCGATCAGATACGAGACCCCAAAGGGGTATTACCAACTATCACGGGACAAAAACTGCGTCTTCTGCAGGAAACCATGCACCGTGATAACCCCGTGATGAAGGAAAAACCAAACCCCTATCAGTCAGTCAAGCCAGGATAGTATCCTGGTGAGAGAAAGTCTGGCGCTACCAGCAGTCACGACTTTCCCATGATCGAGGAAGGAACAGGATACCTGCTATTCAAGAAGTGTTCGGATATTCCGCGTTCATAGGATAATTATTCAGATTTTTCCTTTAAAAATCGCCGATAATGCCACTGCAATGCCATTCGCTCAGGCACTGCCTTCAGTTTCAAAATATCCTCCTCCACGAGTTCCAACTCTTCCTTTGAAGGTCCGTTCTCTCTCGTGACAATCTGGTACGATCCCGGGTGAATGGTGAAAAAGAATGTTTCAAACGCTGCATGGTGATTCTGGCAGAGGGGGATCCCATTTCGTGGATCATCGGTTCCGTTTTCGCTGGCCGGTTTGATGTGAGCGGCAGTCAGCAGACCCTCGACCTGCATCGAGCACACCGCACAACGATGCCCATACCGCTTGAACACATCGAAGGAGAACCTTGGATTATTCCCGCTTCTGGATGAGTGATGTCGCTTTCTTTTCTGGTTCAAGTTGAAAGGGATATCTTCCGAGAAGGCCCCCTCCTTGGTGTAGCCAGGGATTTTCCCGAATTCGATCAGGAAGGCCTGATTTGCATCATCCCAGTCCCGGACAAAGCCTTTCTTTACATCCCTCCTCGTCGGGTCCAGTTTGGAGGTGGTGATGACAAACACCGGGATGTTGAATCTCTTTGCATTTTTTGTTGCCTTTACCTCATTCTCATCCTGTCCTCCCCGCCGGTTTGTCGCCGGGTACGGGGAGCGTAGTGCGGTTTCTGGGAGGTCATCCGGGTACTGTGTCCCTTTATGGAACACGGAGATGGCAATCCCTGCATCATCGTTCGAGATCTTTGAGGTCCGTTCCTTGTCCACCCAGATCCCGCCGGCACCACGGTATATCCGGTAGGTATCTCTCAGGACGTGAGCCGGGATGTCCTGGCCCTGATACTTCGCCTGGATCTCCCTCCAGATCCGCTCCCGGTTCATGGTCTCGAAATCGAAACTGGTATGATCCACCTCCGAATGGGTCTTTTTCACGATCCGGAACCCGGACTTCTTGAGAAAATTGTTGGACTGTTCTCCCCCGGAATAAAGGGTGGGATCAAGGGGCTCATTGTTTGCAAAGAGATTGGCCGTCCGGATGACCCATACCGGCGGGTATTTTCTCCCCTCGTATACCAGGGAATATTTGATGGATTCATGCTCCTTTGGATACCCTTCCTTGTCAATGGTTGCAAGGGCGGAGATGATGTGTTCTTTCCTGATATTCCTGGGGATCCCGGGTGCCATTGTTATGAGACATTGTTGGTTGCACTACATAAATGGTGACGGTTTTAATGGAGGGGTACTACCACCCTCTCACCATCGTGGAGAAACGCCAAAAAGACTGGAGGCGGACCGAAAATATCCGGATGCCGTCACCTCCGAAAGGAACGGACAGAACGGCATACCCGAAGCCGAAGCAGAACATGCTTGATGATGAGGTGGTCCGTTTCGCTCACAGGTATTTAATGTTCCATGTGAAGGTTCAGGAATGAAAACGAACCATCCGACCCAGAGGTCACCTTGTCAGCATATCCCTGGACGAGGAATGCCCCCAGGTTGAGCAGGCCGGAGGGGTCAGAGAGGATCTCCTCCTCGCCGGGACGCTTGTCAGGGAGCGTGAGAGGACTGCCCTCGTACGATATCTCGGCATCCAGGTTGAACTCATCGAACGATACCGCCACCTTCAAGGGGCTGGATGCCATCCGGTGGTCGGTGATCAACTCGCATGCCTCCGTAAGTGCCATGGCCATCTGGTGAATCACCTCTTTTCTGGCAGCCCACATTTCCCCCTGGCGTTCCATGAAGAGGAAGACCTGGTCGGAGATCCTGCTCTCCTGATTGATGATGATGGTGACCCTCTTTTTGATCCCCAGCCGCATGACCAGGTTCAGAATGATGGCGACAACAGTGGCAAGCGAGAGTGCTGAATCAAACACCGGGCTGATGAATCCGGGGACGCCTTCATACGCACCAGGGATAAGGTACACACTCAGCCCGAAGATGAACGAGATCCCGATCATGAAGATCTTCCGGGAGTCAAGCATCCGCGTCGTGATCGTCTGGATACCCCCGACTATGATAAAGCCGGCAACGTAGATCAGGCTCCCACCGATCACCGGACCTGGCATCATGAGGAACACGATCGCAAGAACCGGGAGGAAGGCAAGCCCGATCAGGATCCCTCCCGTGACAAATCCAATGTACCGGCTCGTCGAACGCGTAGCGATGGAGAGCCCGATATTGGAGGAGGACCCCGTCTGTCCCATGCCCCCGATAAGACCGCCGATGGTTGATGCGATGCCGTCGGCAAAGAGCCCGGCCCGGATATTCATCATGTCCGGCCGCTTCCACTCGGTGTCATTGATCCGCTGGCAGATGGAGAATTCGCCGATACTTTTGACAAAGGTAACGAGACCTGCAACACAGAACGGGATGATGAGTGCGGACTGGAAGGAGACCCCGAAGTACTGCGGGTCGGGAAACGAGATGATCGGTGATGCCATGATCTGGCCGAGGGGATCTGCACCGGCAAGTCCTGATGCGATACACAGGATGTACCCGACGGTCATACCGATGATGAGCGGGAAGAGCTTCAGATGGCCCCTTCCCCATACGGTCACTCCAACGATAACAGCAAGGGTGATGCAGGAGATCAGTGTTGCGAGCCCCGATGGAGTGGGATCCGTCGCAGTCATACCGAAGAAGTGTGGTAAGGCATACGGGACGACGGCTACCCCAAGCATCATGATCACAAGGCCGGTGACTTCGACGGGGAAGAGGACCCGGAGACGGTGGGCGATGCGGGAGAGGGCGACCTGGAACGCCCCGGAGACAGCGGTCATCCCGTAGAGCAGGGAGAGGCCCCCGGACTGGACGGCAAGGATGGAGGCTGAAACAAAATTCGGCCCGCAGACCCGGGGGACGAGAAAGCCGGACCCGAACTCCTTGTGTTTCACCGACTGGAAAATTGTCGCGATGCCGTTTGCGAGCATCGACATGGAGACGAGAAAGGCCGCTGCTCCTGCCTCCAGGTCCGCAGCCTTGGCGACAAGGACGGGAAAAATAAAGGCGGTTGCGACGATCCCGGTGTGCTGCAGGCCGAGGAGGAACAACGTGGGGCTGTTTGGCCGGTCATCAGCAGCATATTCGAGATCCGGTGGCCGCATGCACACGAACAAAGGCTGCAGGACTGTGATATAGTTTATGTTTTCCTATGGTGAGCCAGAGAGCCTGTACATCCTGTAATTTCACGGGAGGGAGCGGTTGTGGGACAGGGAGAGAAGCGGATTCAAATCAGCTACGCTCTGTTCCAGATGCCCCGCTGGCAGGATACCATATCCACCGCCTGTCCATCATCAGAACAGAATAGACGGTACCCGGGGGTCTATTTCGCCCCGGCATCCTCTTCCCAGAGCCCAAAGGGATTCCCTTCAGTGTCGATGCAGTTGGCAAGGTATCCCATCGTTGGCACTGCCATTTTGCCCGAAACGACGGTCCCCCCGAGTTGCTCGACCTGTTTCATCGCTGAATCGATAGATGTGACACCGTAATAATTGGTGACACGCTGGGAGGGATCCATCCGTTTCCCCATTCCCCCACCAACTCCGGGTGCACCTGCAAGGTCCGTGGTGGTGATCAGGTGATACTGCATCTCCGGGAACGATGCGAATTTCCAGTCAAAGAGTGCGGAATAGAACTGTTTCGCCCGTTCGATATTCTCAGCAGGGATATCAAAATGAACTATTGTCGACATTGGTTTTCACCATCTCCTGGATTTCTATTACCCTGGTCATGTCACTCATCTCAGCTTTTTAGTTCAGCCTGGACGATCAAGAGGTGTAGA
Source organism: Methanomicrobiales archaeon (assembly GCA_012516785.1). Lineage (GTDB taxonomy): Archaea > Halobacteriota > Methanomicrobia > Methanomicrobiales > Methanospirillaceae > UBA9949. The sequence continues at coordinate 7,160 of JAAYWH010000002.1, read as the reverse complement.
GGGACTGATGTAAAAATACTTTAGGTAGTTCTCAAAAAATAGAATTCACCAGTTCCGGTTCTTCTGCCCCTGATAATGAGGACCTAGTTGTATCAGATCTCATCAATCGGTTTTTCCGCTGTGTCGGGATTTCCCCCAAGTTCCCCCTTGAACGGGAGAGGTAATACACAGATACGAACCGCTCCGCACGTCTCTCATTCTCCCAATCCCCTCCGTCAGATTTCCCGTACACAAGAGACCTGCACCAATGGCGGCCTGATTCCCCTGGAGTACGACAAGGTATAATCTCTCCCGTCCCATCTACAGGAGAACAATGATGGAGCAGGTCCCGAAGGATACCCGTGAATGGTTTGCCGACTGGGCAAACGAGTACGACACGACGCTTGGAAAGGTGAAACGGCACCTAGCACTCCTTGACCAGGTGGTGAACCTGTCAGGAGTGCGGGATAAAGACCAGGTCCTTGACATCGGCTGTGGGACGGGACTGCTGTCGCTGAAATTCCTGGAGCATGCTGACTGTACCATCACGGCAATCGACAGTTCCGGAACGATGCTCCGGATATTCCAAAAGAAGATCGAGCAGTGCCATCTCTCCGAAAGCATTTTCCTCGAAGAACGCTCTGCCGAGGAGATGGTGTTCCCCTCTTATCAGTTCGATATCATCGCATCGACCGTTGCCCTGCACCACGTGAAAGAGAAGGGTCCCGTGATTCAGAGGGTATATGACTCCCTGAGAGAGGGAGGACGATTCGTCCTCGGGGACATGGATCTTGACACCACGGGGAGCCTGGATGACCCGGTGCGGCTGGTGAGAATCCTCGAGTTTCTTACCAAGGAATTCGCCCTTGCCATGGAAGATGGGGGCATCCCGGCATTCGAGCGGATGTATGACAACGGGAAGAAGCATATCCTGAACGAGGGGGAATACTGCATCGGGTTTGACCAGTGGGCCATACTCTGCAAGGATGCCGGGTTCAGGCTGATAACGATCACACCAGTGAAGGGGTTCCCCTGGTTCAAGGTGCTGGTGGCGGAACGATAAGGAGAAGTGGTGAGATCCCCGGTATCTTTCTCGCTTCACCGTTTAAGATTCCACTGTGCGGCACCGGGTGGTGGGGTTGTGCCACATTCCTGATAAGCGGTTCAGGATGACCCCCCACTGGTAACGGCCGACCGGAGAAGGAAAAAGTCTATTCTTAAAAAAAAGGTTCCGGAACGATTCGCAGGGTGACTCTCTAAAAAATCAGAGAGGGGTGGTGGAGAACCCGGCAAGCGTGTCGGGATGGTCCATAAATACCCAGTATCCCTTGTAGGGGAGGAGATCCCGGGTGGTACCCCCTTGGACGTATGACCAGCCGGGCTGGTGCAGGCCTGGGCTGACGACGATGCGGTAATCCCCTTCAATCGTGATCAACGAATCCTCGACCGGTTTTGCTGAAAATCCTCCGTCCTCATACGCCGGTGCAGGACCGATCAGGTTCCAGCCGGTCACGAGAGCCCTGGCCGGGGGACTCGATATACTGGTGGATGGCACAATCGTCGCATTCGCCACCTCCCCTTCCTTTACCGTGATATAAAATGCATACAGGGGGGTTACTTCATCGGTTGCCTGGGCGGCATACCAGAGAGATCCATCCCATCCCAGTGCCTGGACGATCTTCTCCTGGTCCCCGGCCGGGAAGATCTGGGAGAACTGGGAATGACCTGGTGCCAGGAGAACCGGAGTCGAGAACAGGTTCCATCCGCTGTTCAGAACAACGGTGAAGGAGGCGGCTCCCTCTGAAGGGGCCGTGGTTGCCGTATGGTTGAACCAGGTATCATTGATCAGTCCAGTTGTTCCTGCCGTCCTTGTGCCAAGGGTATGCATCGTTCCGGGACTGAGATTGGCAGCGGTGAAGGTCCCGGCTCCCTTTGTCACGTTGACCTGGAATATCCCATCGAGATAGATCATCACCTGATCAAAGGTGTCCGATGAGGGGTCGGTCCAGTTCCAGGTGATCAGGGTCTCCTGGTAGGTCGTGTTGTGAAGGTTCGTGATACTGTCAGGGGGATTTGTTGTTTCCGTGGTGTTGACGGTAATTGCTTTTGCGATTGAGCTTGATCCAGCACTATTGCTCACCGTCATTGTGACAGTATAGGTCGCCTGAGTGTCGGTGACAAAGGTATGAACCGGGTCTGCCGTGGTCACATTCGGGCTTCCGTCGCCGAAGTTCCACTCGTAGGAAAACGGACCAGTACCGCTTGAGTTGTCAGCGAACTGCACCGAGAGGGGGGAAGTTCCTGACGAAGTGTTTACCGTGAAATCTGCGACTGGTGCGATGACAGCCGGGCCGTGAACGATGAAAGTGCCCGGGAGCGTAGTTGCCGGGATCGCAGTCCCGTTGCTATCGTCCAGGGCGTTGACGGTCAGGGTGATCCCGGTTGTCCCTTCGAGGACTCCCACGAGAGTTATGGACCCAAGATCAACATTGGTGAGGTTGCCCGTGAGGGTCTCCTGCAGGTCCGCTCCATTCATCCAGACACTCTTTGCCGGGAGCGTGGAATTGTCCTGGAGGGAGGTCCACGCCGGGAAGGTAACCCCGGTAATGGTCGCGATAGCAGGGTTGTCCAGTGCGATGCTGATATTGCAGCCGGAGAGGCCGTTTGCGGTCTGGTTCAGGACCAGTCCAAGCGTCGTACTCTCACCCACCGCAGCAACCTCACCCGATTCGATGCTCACCGTACTGGAAGCCGTTACCGGTACAACCAGCAGGATGAGAAAGAAGATACTATACAATAGCCATGAGTATTTCATGATGCCACCACCTTTTTATAGTACAAGTCTTGATGGAAGGGGTATAAAAAGGTATGGGCTGATTTCTCGGTTCTGTTCGACGTTTGTTCCAATTCCCGTGAATAAAACGCACCAATACCTGGTTGCTGGTCTCAGGTAATTCACTGGTGCAGGGCTGGAGCTAGTGCTCCTCAACCATCACGTAAAAAAAGGGTTATTCCAGTCATGTCTCCCTTGGATGAAGGGAGTACCGTCCTCTTCAACCATCACGTAAAAAAAGAGTTATTCCAGTCATGTCTCCCTTGGATGAAGGGAGTACCATCCTCTTCAACCATCACATAAAAAAGAGTTATTCCAGTCATGTCTCCCTTGGATGAAGGAATTACCGTCCTCTTCAACCATCACATAAAAAAGGGTACTGCTATCGAATCTTCCCTAAATCAGATCGGGGGAAACGGGTATGGCAGTGAAATTGCCTTCGTCAACCGGGGCGGTCCAGATGGTCCAGCCGGCAGTGTCCTCGTCATAGGGGAGGATGTCATCCATCCTCCATGCCCCGTTGACGACCCTGAACGTGGCATTTGCCGCATCCCAGCATTCCCCGTGTTTGTACCAGAACGTGTAGTTCCCGGTTTCAATCGTCGAACAGGTATACTGGTCATGTCCCCGTACGTAGAAACTCACCACTTTGCTCCCGGATGCATAGGGTATTGCCTCGATCCGCAGGGATACCACGGCATCATCTTCATTCTGGTTGTCGATCGTCAGATTCCGTGATCCCTGCATGGTTTCCGATATCAGCGAGGTGCCGGTCGGCAGGCTGATGCAGGGGGAGGTGTTCTCCCCGACCTGAATATGCAGTACAAAGGTCTGTTCGGTGCCGGTCACATTCGTCCAGGGCTGCTGGTATATCGCTGAAAACGTCTGGACTCCTTCCGAGGTTCCGGAGAGGGTCCATGCCCTGGTCCCCCCTGCGCCAGGAACACCAAGGGTCTGTGCGTTGGGGATGTACCGGTCGTCTTCAATGGCAAGGCCGGAGGTCACGGTTGCATTCCAGTGATACCCGGTCGAAGGATTCTCAGGGAGCGTGATGACAAGTCCCCCTTCACCGAGGGGAATCTGCACGGTGGAACCATTGGCAGCCGGGTCATACCGGTCCATGCCGTCCCAGGGAAGGGGCACTCCCACCTCCTTGAAGAGCCTCACGATGTCGTTGTAATCGATTCTTCGATTCCCGTTGAAGTCAAAACAGGCAACCGGTTCATTGTCAGCGATCCACGTCATGTTCTTGAAGAAGATCACGACGTCATTGTAGTCTGTCCGTTCATTGGCGTTCAGATCTTCATACAAGCCGTCAAAATCGGGATCGGTCGGTGCCAGAAAATACCCTGGCACAGCAACAGGGGTTGCAGCCAGTGACGGAAGAATCAGTGCAGTACACAATATGAGAGAGACGAATAGCCACCATGATCGAATGATATACCACCTTGAATAATAGAAAATAGCCCTGTTCTATAAAAAGGTTGGGGAGGCAGGGGGAGCTCTTTTCCTCTTCCTCCCTCCCCTGCATTCCATTCCCGGATGGAAAAAAGGGGAGTGGGTGAGGGAACACCGACTGAGCCTTTTCTGGTTTCCCCACGGGGGCTGGACGATTACCGTGCGTCACCAGTCTCCTGGTGAGGATCTCTCCGGGTGTCCCTTCCCGGGGGATCGTCCTGGGAGATCTCTTTGGGCTGGTATCGTTCATCATCGTGATGGCTTTGAGAGGGGAAAACCACAGTGCCGGCCCATGTTCCCCTCCCATAGAATCTCTTCCTGTACCATCAGGTGATATGTTTCATGTCTGATCGCACATCTGCTACTTCAGCCGATGACACCGAGTATTGCCGCAAAGGCAAATCCCAAAACGACAATCAACCCGGTGAGCCTCCCCCCTTCCCGGAAACCTTCTGGTATCATTGAATCCGCCAGCATCGCAAGAACTGCTCCACCTGCAATGGCCATAGCATTCACCCCTTCAGCGGAAGGAGCGATCTGAATTATCATGACACCGACGATAGTGCTGATAACACTGATGAGCATCACGAAAATCCACAGCGCGTATATGTTGTGACGTGGTATCCCTCCCCGTTCCAGCTCTGCTGAAGCGGCTATGCCCTCAGGCAGATTCGAGACCAGAACCGCACCAAAGAACGCTATACTCAGGGCACCCCCGACGGCTAAGGTCATTCCAAGTACAAGGGACTCTGGGATACCGTCAAGAAGAGCCCCGAGAACAATTGTCTTTCCCATCCTGGTTTGTTCATTCGCATCCCCCGTCCCTTTTCCCCTTGAACGTCTTTCGATCAATGAGGTGCCGAGATAGAATAGTATGGCGCCCAGACCAAGGGAAATGAACGAGAGAAGATGCTGATATGAGGGCTCGGGGAACAACTCATAGGCCACTGCGGCTATCAGTGCCCCTGCCCCAAAGCCCATGATGAGACCGATGATCTTTGAGGACGGCTGGAACCCAAAAGCGATCCATGCTCCGATTATCAGAGGGGAGGTTGCAATAAAACACCAGCCAGCCGCTTCAAGGATCATCTGTCATCACCGGGATACCATCCTCTGTCCGGGTTCCCTCAACGATTGATAATAGATGTCTGCGCTGAGGTATATAGCATGGAGATATACCGATACTCTTCATCAATGGTTTTCGTTCCATACCTCCCTGATGGGGGGGGTCCAGATCAGAGGAGAGATAAAGAGGTCCCCTGGAACGGTATAGGGGATTTTGCTCAGCCGCTTCTCCCTATTGCCAGCCATCCCGGATAGGGCGCTTCAAATACCACAGATACCGTTCCTGATCCGTCCCTGGTAAGTCTGCCATAGGATCCCTCCTCCAAAATACTATCGGGCACTACCAGCGAGGATCACGAGCAGGACTCCCTGACCACGGGCGACCGGAACCATCGATAGGAAGGGGGGGTGGTCATCACGGTCCCCACTCTCATCATGGGCGTGAGGATTTCGTATCCCGGGATATCTCCTCTACCACCTGGTCAATGAGGATCCGGGTAATGCTTCCGGCAGCCGGCAGGGTGGGGAGGGATGCATGCGAGTACCAGCCGGCTTCCTCGATCTCACTCGGATCGATCCGGATCCTCCCCCCGGCATACAAGGCGGTGAAGCCGACCATCAGGGAATGGGGGAACGGCCAGGGCTGACTGCACCGGTACCTGATGGTATCGATCGCGATTCCTACCTCTTCGGCGACCTCGCGGGCTACCGCCTGTTCAAGGGTCTCCCCTGCTTCCACAAACCCGGCAATGACCCCATAGACTGCCGGGAGAAAGCGGGGAGATCGTGCCAGCAGGATCCGGTCGTCCCGGCGGATGCAGACGATGACCACGGGGTTGATCACCGGGTAGCCGATATAACCGCAGGCCGGGCAGACGGTGGCGATCTCGTCCGCTTTCCGGTTCGTCTTCGCTCCACAGATTCCGCAGAACCGGTGGGTATGGAAAAATCGGGAGAGGGCAACGGCTCGTGACGCAATCCCGAGCAGGTCGTCGGGGATAATCCCGTACAGGGAACGGAGGTGGGTCCGTGCATATCCATCGGGAAGGAGCACCGAACCGCTGATCGGTACCGCATACCAGCTCCCCCGGTGGTCATAGCCGATCATGAACCGACCGGGATCATCCGCAAGAATCGTTCGGCAGGCAGCCGGATCGGTGAGCAGCGTTCCGTCTCTGCCGGTGACGACTGACGGTCCGTCAACAAGGATCCATTGCTCCCTGGTGGCAGGAGGAATAGTGTGGTGATAGACCAGGCCATTGGTGGCAAAGGGGACGGTATGTTCTTCCGGAGTCATGTATGCTCTCCTGTGAGGGAGGGGGTATCTTCAATTTCCCTTCCTTTGATAGGGGCTCTCACTTGAAAAGGGAATGCTCTCCCTATGACGCCGGCTCTGCTCCCTTTTCATTCTGGTTGTTATCAGTGGTATTGCTCATGACGTATTCAAGGATTGGTGGCTGCCAGGATCCTGAGGACAATACCACAGTACAACCTTTATGCCCCTGCACCACCCTCCGGAAACTGAGGATACCCATCCTATGTCCTTCCTTGGCATCACCCTTGAGAACCCGATCAGGGGGAACCGGATCAAGCGGGCGGTTGGTTCACGGTGCGAGGTGTGCGGCGGTGAGGAATACCTCGAGAACCTCGTGGTGCATACCATCATCGAAGAGGAGGAGGAAAACAAGGTCGATGAGGAGGAGCTCACCTCGGCGGTGAACAAATCCCTGCTCGTCAATCTCTTCGAGGGCTGTCTGGTCGATGCTGTACGCAAGGGGGCGAGCGACATCCACATCATCCCCAAGGAGGGGAACAGCACAGAAAT
>JAAYWH010000022.1 GCA_012516785.1 Methanomicrobiales archaeon | reverse complement strand
GACCAAACTTTACCAGCCGACGGCCTGATTTTGCTATAGGGATCATCTCTTCTCAACGGTTCATTCCTTCGAGGATGCTATCCCTGATGCCGTACACCGCTTTCATGAGGGAGTTGGTGGATTCCTCGATCGTCCGGGCGATTTCAAAAAAGATCATCATCTCCCGGTAATCGGTGGATTGTGTCAGGATACTCTTTTCTGACTGGCGAAGGGCTTCATCACACTCCCGTTCGTACCCGATAACCCTGTCGACCGCCTGGAGAAAATCCTGCATGTCATCACGGGTATATCCCCTGTGGATATTCTGCGATGCCATGAGTGCTTTTAAAAATTCCTGGCTGCTTTTCACTGCAATCTCCGCAAGGTCCACCATCTCACCTGTCAGTTTCTTTGACGAGGTCACCCGGGGAATAAGCGTTGAAAGGAACATCGCTTCCTCAAGAAAGTCAAGAGCATCGTCGGTGACGTTGATGAGATCAGCATAAAACGTCGCTGTCTCTATACGCCGGGAGAGGCTGCGGACCTTGATAACGAGGGCATCTGCCTCACTCTCCAACCGCTTCGCCCGCATTGCATTCCTGGTCAGATAATCCCCATCCTCCCCCCGGATGATCACGATGAGGGAATCCCGGAGTACCATGGCAACATCAATGGTAAGCGTGGTATGCTCTTCGCAGATCTCCATGAGATTCTCATGAGCGGTCCTGAAATACCGGAGGAGCTCCGCCTTAATTTCGTCCTGGAGCAGCAGCCGCGAATGTCCGGCACGCAAACCCGTTGAGGCGGTCTTGAGCACCCACTTGAAATACTCAACAGTCCGTTCTCTGCCAAGTATCTGGTGGAGGGGTTCCCCGTATCGCAGGGGAACCCTTGAGGCAAGCTCGAGGGCTTCAAAAATAATCTTCTCCCCTCCAAGGAGGAGAAACGCCATATGGCCGTATTCGTTATCTGCTGCCCACCTGAGGACGGCCGAGGCATCCCTGTTCTGGAGGAAGGTACGGAGACGTTTTCTTGCACGGTTCCAGTCAATCAGAAATACAAGCCTTGATCCAAGGAATTTCAGAAACCTTTCCAGATCCTCCCTGCTCCCAGCCCGGTATGTTCCAACCGACAGGTGGTAGATCTTCGCCTCGAACTGGTCACCAGATTTCTTCGAGAGGGTGTCCTCCCACGTCATCCCCTGTTCATCAAACAGCCCCTGGAAGAACTGGAGGCGGGGCATATGGATATCGGTGTAGATCACCGTTACCGTGGGTTCTTTCACATTCACCACAAGGACATGAGCATCGGTCATCCCGATATCATTCTGGATAACAAGTGTTCCCCTGCTTCTGGTAGCCGTGGTTCCAAGCCCGGGGTGATCGAATCGTAATGGAGAGGTTCTTTTCAGGCCGGCCATAAATGACGCTACAAGATCTCGATCTTCATCGTGAAGGAGGTACGCCATTGCCCCGTCAATAACTTCACTCGCGAGATCTCCCTGAAGAGCGATTAACTCTTTGTGGATGTCCATTACAAGAAGGTGGATACTGTCGATCGTTCCTTCATCACCCGCGGTAATTCTCTGGATAACCTCATCAGCGATGAGATCGTTCTCTCCGGAAGGGATGCCTTCAGCAAGGAGTGCCACCCTTTTTTGAAAGAATTCGCCCTTCCCTTCGTCATATACAGGGAGAGGGGCTGCCATCTCCGCAAGGGACGAGCGGATACCTGACAGGATCCGGGGGGCGTAAGGGATCTGCAGGGTATCCTTTCCTACCATCACACTATCGGCAACAACTCGATCGAACATCGGATCATCCACTCCGGCTGCCTCTCGTTCTGCTTTCAGATTCGAGGTCTCCCTTCCAGGCTGGATGGCATGGAGACGGGCTGCCTGCAGCAGCGTAAAGAAATATTTGATCCGGTCATTTGCAGCAAGGGCATTATTTACCAGTGTCGGCAGGATGAGCTCATCCTCCCCAAGCTCCTGGATCATCGTCTTTTTGGCGATCATGGCGGTAGTATCCCGAGACTGGGTGATGCCTGCAGGTATCGCCGAATCTCTCCTGAAGGTAAAATAGGGGAGCGGATATAAAGAAGTTGTTATGATTGAAGACAAAAGGCAGGATATCGATTAAAGGAGAGAGATAGAAGAAATGCCCAATTCTCATGGCTTTTCTTCGATAAGATAATTGATTATGCTCTCTGAGATATCACCCGCATATTCCCCAGATCTCCGTATACTCTCTGCAATAGACCGAAGGGGAATAGCGATGGAGGGTTCTTCTTTCATGGCAAGTAGGGCAACTTTTTCGGAGAGCTCCTCGAGTTTCTCAACCTGTTCGATATTCTTGTTTGATCCCTTGAGATCACTGTTGAAGAACGAAACAATACTCTTATCAAAAAGGGAGATGGCGAGATTGTTTGCCTTCATGATAGATGTCAGTACGTCCTTATTGATCTGACTACCTGAAATTTTCTTAACATTCTCCGCAATCCGCACCGCATGGTCACCAATCCGCTCGATGATGCGGCTGATGATGTAGGTATTTACTACCTTGCTGGTCGGAGCCCCCATTTTGCGGGAGAGCCGTGCATTTTTCAGGATCATGTTTGTCTGCCGGGCGATTAACCAGTTGAGGCGATCAACATCGTTGTCACGCTTAATAACATCGTCAGCAATTCCCGGGTCTCCCCCGTTTTCAAGCGCTGACATCGCATCAATCTGCATATTCTTGACGATGACAAACATCCGCTTGATCGTATTTTCAAAGGGCATTTCTGATGGATTGAGGAGGTCCTTCAGAGTAATCGTCATATCCGTCTCTTCAACTACCTCAAACCCGATCGCCATCTGGGTAAATTCCCGTGCGACCATTCGCATTGAAACAGGAATCCTTGTCTTTGAGGTAATACGGATGCCAGTAAACCCGGAAATATACGATCCCACCAATAATCTGAACAGATACACCGGCTCATTGATATCTGCAAGAGAGAAGACTTTCTCCCGCTGGAATTGACCTTCTGTAATGTCCCGGGTAACAAGGAGTGTGCCATCCGGCTGGGCGAGTAATCCTAATGGGTCATTTTTTTGGATATTCTGCTCCTCAGCCCAGTCCTTCGGAAGCGTGATGACGTAGGATGACCCACCCGTTATCTGAACTTTTCTGATTTCCATGAGTGCCCCACATTCTCTTGATATCTGTATTTCTCAATAAAATCAATACACATCTATAGATTTCTTTTTAACTCATGGATGATGATCAAAAAGTGGGGATACATCATCCAGCTTTTGCCCGTATATGAGAAGATCTCTCATTAGCGGGTGTCATTTTCAATACTGGACCATTATTTTTTTATGGTGCCTTATCCATACACATGTGGTTTCCTTATGAGCCTCAAGCACTTGATCATGCCTCCTGACAAGGTGTATTTCGATCTGCTCGAACGCCAGGCAGTAAATGTCACAGAGGCAGCCCGCCAGCTTCTTGACCTTACCAAGAATTTTACCAGTATCAAGGAGAAACGTCTGGAGATCGAAGTACTTGAACACACCGGTGATGAGATCACGCACGAGATCTATGAGCGGCTCAACAAGAGGATTCGCCCGCCTTTTGATCCTGAAGACATATCCAAGCTTGCATCTGCTCTCGATGAGGTGCTTGATTATGTCGATGGAACAATCCAACGGATGTTATACTACGGGATTCATTCCTCAGATAGCTACATGATTGAACTTGCCAAACTCATTCACCTATCAACCATAGAGATCGAGGCAGCCGTGAAATCAATGAGATCCATGAAAGATCCACGATATATCGAGGAACGGTGCATCGAGGTGAACCGGTTAGAGAATCTCGCCGATGACGAGCTATCAAAGGCTATGACGAACCTGTTCAATACTGACAATGCAATTGCCATTATCAAATTGAAGGATATCTACGATTATCTTGAAATGGCAACCGATTGTTGCGAAGATGTTGCCGATGTTCTTTCTGATATCGCGATCAGGCATTCATCAGCGTAAGAATCGATACTCTTTTTTCCCACGCAGAAATGATACTTGCTTGTAACGGGCATCACGGATGAAATTCCCTTTCAATCCAATTGATTATTTCATCCCCCACCTTGCGAAATTCTTTCCTGACCTCTTCCGTTGAACCTGAAGATTATGAGGGATCGGAGAAACTCCGGTGAATTAAACGCGTTGCTCCCGGGAAAAAGGGGCAGGATCCTTGTGCCGGATCGCACACGGTGACTACGATGTCAAACGATTCTCCTAAAAACGTATTAAGCGTCTTTGACTGTTGCCCGGATATGTCAATGGCAACTTCCTCCCTAACCTCGATTGCTATTGGATGAACTCTTGTTTTTTGCATCCCGGCACTGAACGCTTCGAACCGCGGTCCCCGAGGCGGGTATTCATGTAGCCTTCAGCAATCTGTGAACGTATCGAATTATGAACACAGATGAAGAGGACTCGCTGCTTTAGCATCATCATCACGTTCAATCCCTCATGCTTTCTTAATTTAAGGCGATATTTAAAAAGGACTGCTCCTTACTCTCACTTGATCTCGATCCGGTTACCGGTCATGGCGTAATGAACATTTTCAGCCATTTTACAGGCATGATCTGCGCACCGTTCCAGGTACCGGGCTGCCATGATATATGAGGTGTACCGGGTGATAGTCTTTGGATTCTCCATCATTATCGTCAGAGTCTGCCGGAACATTGAATGCCACAGGTCGTCGATCACATCATCACGTGAGGATAAATCTTCAATTAAAGCCAGATTCTCCTTTTCAAAGGCAGTCGCTACGTCATCAATCATGGTGGTAACCAGGGAGGCCATATGAGGGAGGGGAGGAGGATGAGGGGAAATCGGCTCATCCTGGATATGCCGTGTCATACTTGCAATATCTTTCCCGTATCTCCCGATACGTTCGGCTCCCGCAATGATCTTCAGGATACACACAATTACCCGCATATCCTTGGCCATGGGCTGGTACAAGGCAATCAGCTGATAAGCACGGTCCTCGAGGCTGATGGTGCGATCCCGGAGCTCTCTCTTCCGGGATTTTACTTCTGTGGCATGTGGAATATCCTCAAGGATTAATGCTTGCACGGCGTCAGCCAGCATAATCCGCGCGAACCGTGCCATTTCGATTGAATCATGCTTCAACTGATCGAGTTCTGCATGGAATTTTTCCGACATGGTCACTCCTATCCGAATCGTCCGGTGATATAATTCTCGGTGAGATCTTCTTCGGGGTGTTCAAATATCTGTGTGGTTGTTCCACATTCGATAAGTTTGCCCAGATACATAAATCCGGTATCATCGCTGACCCTCGCTGCCTGTTGCATGTTATGGGTGACAATGATCACCGTGTACTGCTGCTTCAGTTTCTCAATCAGGTTCTCGATCTTGGCAGTTGCGATCGGGTCAAGTGCCGAACATGGCTCATCCATCAGGATGACCTCCGGGTCAACCGCCAAGGTTCGGGCGATGCAGAGGCGCTGCTGCTGTCCCCCGGAAAGACCAAGGGCAGAATTGTTCAGCCGGTCCCGTACCTCCTCCCAAAGAGCTGCATCTTTCAGGCTCTTCTCAACGATCCGGTCGAGTTCCTTCTTGTTGTTAATCCCATGGACCCGTGGTCCATAGGCAATATTCTCATAAACACTCTTCGGGAAGGGATTGGGTTTCTGGAACACCATGCCGATCCTTTTCCTCAAGAGCACGACATCGTTCCCATTCGCGTAGATGTTTTCCCCGTCAAAGGTAACTTCACCCTTAATTTTCGTATGATCGATGAGATCGTTCAACCGATTGAAACACCGGAGGAGTGTGGATTTTCCGCATCCTGACGGCCCTATCAGCGCAGTCACCTTGTTCCGCCGGATTTTCATGCTGACCTCTTTCAGGATATGGGCATCACCAAACCAGAGATTGAGATTACGCGCTTCGATAACTGGATTGGAGGCATCGGATACTGAAGGGATTTCTGGGTTTCCTGTTTTGATTCCTGAATTTTCAATGAACGCGAGATGCAAGGGGATCACCATCTGATGGATTTCTGGAAACGGGTGCGGAGCAGGACTGCAGCCCCATAGAACAGGGTTACAATGACCAGCAACACAAGGGCTGTTCCATAGGCATATTGCTTTGCGCCAGGGATGCTTGTGGAGAGGATGTAAAGGTAATAGGGGAGGGCCATGACCGGTTCGAATATCGAGCTCGGGAGAAAACGGGTGGAGAATACCACCGCGGTGAACAGGATAGGGGCAGTCTCACCAGCGGCACGACCAATTGAGAGGATGGTTCCTGTGATGATACCAGGGACGGCTGCTGGAAGGACCACTTTCCGGATAGTCTGCCATTTCGAAGCCCCGAGCGCCAGGCTGCCTTCGCGCACTGCATTCGGAATACTCTTCAGGGCCTCCTCGCTGGTCCGTATGATGGTCGGGAGGATCATGAGGGCGAGAACGATCCAGCCGGTCAGGAGCGACACCCCTAACCCTACAAAAATGACAAGAAATGCGAATCCAAAGAGACCAAATACGATCGAAGGAGTGCCGTTCAGGAGATCTACCCCCGTCCGGATAGTTTTGGTTACCAGGCCTTCCCTGGTATACTCGGAAAGATAAATCGTCGCCCCGATACCAATCG
>JAAYWH010000021.1 GCA_012516785.1 Methanomicrobiales archaeon | reverse complement strand
CGGCTGGGGCTTTTCCGGCATTGAATTTGGGACCGTGAACTATCCACAGGCTATCGCTTAATTTCAACTCCTACCTCATTCCTCCGCATAAATCCCGGAGTATAGGGCGCATTATAACGCATTAAAAACGGTCGTCCTAAGACCTCAATATTTGACTCTTCGAGTTTTTTGAGGAGCCGATCACGAACCTGGGCGATATCACTCGCCGAGGCTCTTCCGCCGAACCGGATGACCGCCAGTTCCCTTGGGGGTATCTCCTGGATGCGAATCCGGGTATCAATTGGTTCGGGCACTTCCATCATCCTGTAAGCCGCCGGCAGCACAAATGACATCGCGTTCGTCTCTGAGATCACAGGGGTTGTCATGACAATCTTCTCCGGGGTTATGACCGGGGAGGTCATGGGCACTTTCTTTCCGGAACGGTTATTCCCCGTGATATACCTGAAGAGGATCCAGAAATTTTCATTTTCATTCGTGCCAGTAACTGTGGCAAGGATTATGGAAGGATACCTCCGGAACTCCGCCTCTCCTACACCCCCACTCTCTTCATACCGGATTGTCTCGGTCATGATTCCTCCACACAGGGGTAATTATCTTAGACTATATAATTTCGTACACGGCATCCTCTTGAGATTAGGCCGGAGAGGATAGATGTGACACGAGAGCACATGCCCCAATGGAGATCAGATACCGTTCAGCCTTTTCGATCAGATTTTGGCGTTTCTCTTCAGGCATGCGGGTGATATAGGTGATGAAGGGAGCCATGCGTGGATTATGCTCAAACAGGTCCCGATGAACATAGAGGAAACGCCAGTAGAGCGCATCCCATACCTCACACCACGGACCCTTGGGATAGTTCCCCATCTTCAGAATATACCGGGACCCGGAGATATATGGCTTGGAGCTCATCATTCCCCCGTCTGCAAACTGGCTCATGCCGTAGACATTGGGCACCATGACCCAGTCGTAGGCATCAACAAAAAGCTCCGAGAACCATTCATAGACCTGGTTTGGATGGAATCCGGCAAGGAGCATGATATTTCCCAGGACCATGAGCCGCTCGATGTGGTGGCAATATCCAGTAGCGAGGACACGCCCGATTGTGGTATCGACGGGTTCGATTCCCGTCGAAGCGTTCCAGAAGCAGGAAGGTACCGGCTGGGTCAGTTCCAGAACATTGGATGCCTGCTCCTTTTTTCCTGCCAGGAGATACACTGCCCTGATAAACTCCCTCCAGCCGATAACCTGGCGGATGAATCCCTCGAGTGATCCAACCGAAACCTCGTATTCCTTTGCATACGCAAGGGTGGCAGCCACCACATTTTCAGGGGTGAGAAGCCCGATATTCAGCAGCGGACTGAGTGCAGAATGAAAAAGGACTGGTTCATTCCGGTGGATCGCATCTTCATAACGCCCGAAGGATGCCAGCCGGTTCACGAGGAAATCCTCGAACCAGCGGTTCGCATCCTCGAATGTCACCGGCCATAAAAAAGGGGTATCATTACCATAGGTCCCCGGAAAATGTTCCTCCACATAGCTGATTGCTTCATGGACATACTCATTCGGCTCGGGATGCCAGACAGGGGGTATCGGGAAATCCTTTGGCAAGGATTCGCGGTTGAGGGTATCGAACGTCCACCGCTTCCCAACCGGCTTTCCATCCTGTTCGAGCAGTATCCCAAGACGTTTTCTCTGTGCGATATAGAACTCCGTGAGATAAAACCTCCTCCCTCCTCTGTAAAACTCTGCAAGATAATCACGGGTGCAGAGGAACATTGGACTCTCGTACGTGACCAGCTTGACTCCCTGCATCGAGCAGGCCTTTTCAATCTCTTCAATCAGGCCGGTTTCCAGCGGATCGCAGAGGTGGATTTCTGAAATGCCTTTCCGGGCCAGCTGGACGATAAGGTCTGTACTGGTGTCAAGATCTGCTGCTTCGATATATTCGACCCTGAATCCTCGTGCAGCAAGGTGGTCGCGATATCTCCTCATTGAGGCACGGTGTAACACGAGCTTCTGCGCATGGAACCGGAAGCGTTTGAAAAACCACGGATCTTCAGCAAGGATCACCGGACGGTCCACAGCCAATGCAGGGTTTTCCTGAAAAAGCTGGTGGGGATAGACAACCGTCGCTTCATGGCCCGCTGTGAAATCTGCTCTTTTTTTTCGTGCAGAGACTCTCATTTTTTACCGGGATTCTCCTTCTTTTTTTGGGCATTTGATGGTTTCAGGTACTTCCAGACATCCCGCCCCCGCTCGATCATGTCGGCAGGCAGGTCTGCAAGCTCAAATGGATACGGCGCAAAGAACGTCTGATCCAGAAGGCTGAGTTCGTTGAACCGTATCACCCACGAACGGAGGAGGTCCCGGGGTTCAGCGAGCGTGGCATGGCCTTTCCTATATCGATCGATCAACCTGAGGCAATACGCTTTCTCCTCGCTGGTGACGCGGTTGCTGAAATGTCCGAGAACATGCTGGAGGACATTTATATTGTTGGTATAGCGGGGAACATTTTTGAGCGCAAAGCAGAGCAGCTCATGATACTGAACAAACAGGTCTTCTGGCTCTTTTTTTGACCGCATCGCGACAAGCTGTCCCATTTTGTGCAGATTCTGCTGATGACATGCCATAAGAATAAGCTTATTGGCCGCGTGAAACCGTGCAAGGGCTTCCCGATCCATGGTCTGCTCTAACTCGCGGAATGCAGCATGTATGAAGATGCCGGCAAGAAAATGGTCACGGATACGTGCATTAAATAGGCGAAGTTCATCCTCGACGGGCAGGTAAGAGAACCGCTTCAGCACTTCCCGTGCAAAAAAGCCTGCGTTCCTCTCAACTGCCATCGATTTTTCAGCTGATGGATAGACTTTCACATTGCTGATCCCGGACGTGGGTGAGCCGCCTTTGAGGATGAAACCATCGACAGGAGGGAGATTATCGAGGAACTGACCTGCGAAACTGATCATATCACTCGTCACATCCCGACCGGTCGCGGGCTGGATAAGGTGATCAACCCCCTCAATCCTGACGATCCTGACCGTTGCCCGCGGTATCCCAAGGCCAATCTCAACCTCGGGACATACCGGAATGAAGTCAGCATGGGCTTTCAAGCGATCCACTACTGGAGAAGGTATTTTTGAGCCATCATATCGGCATGGATCGAACTCGATACATCTGCTGACAACAAGACGGGGTCGTGAAAATTTTCTTACCATACTATCCCTCACTCCTTCTCTCCATCAGGACAATCATGAAGCATTTGGCTCCCGATCGCCATTATCAACAATCCTGGATATAATCAATGCGAGGAATCGGGATATAACGACACCTAAGATAGCACGATAATCCAGAATACGCAGGATTTATCCCCAGATAGGATCATCCCCGAACCGTTCCATCCAGAAATCCGCGGGTTTCAGCTCAAGGTCCCGTGAGATGTCCTCGATCCGGAACGAGAAAACATGGTTCATACAATAATCAGCCAGGAGATCGTATGCCATCTTCAACCGGATGGTCATCTCGTGAGATGCGGCCGGATCGAGATTTGAGACATCAGGATGCCATTTCTTGATCTGTTCATGGTATTTCTGCTTGATCTCATTCAGGGAGGCATGCTCCTGGATTCCTAGGACCTCTGCTGCTTCCCTCAGAACCGCAGGAGTGACATCGGCCATGTACTATTTGTACCTCTCATCCCGCGATAATGGTTCGTGGTACAACCGATCCCTTTTTCCCGGTGATAGTCAGATCTTAAAAAAAGATGGTCCCCGTTCAAAAACCCCTTATTTATCTCAACAATGCAGCAACCAGCTGGCCGAAACCTCCTGGGGTGCTTGCAGCGATTGCGCACTCCCTCTCACTCCCGGTCTTCGGATCAGGGAGAACGACAGGGACCCAGGGTGATGACTACCTCACGCTGGCCCGGGACAGGCTCTCCGTGTTTCTTGGAGGAGCACCCCCCGAAAACCTTGTGTTCACCCATAATGCAACGGATTCCCTGAATATCCTCATCTCTGGCTTTCTTGCGGAAAAAAAGGAGGAGTGCCATGTCCTTACCACGGCACTGGACCACAACTCCGTGCTCCGTCCTCTGCACGAATATGAGCAACAAGGCCGCATACGGTTGGATATCATCCCCTTCAAGGACTGTTCTGTCAGTCCCGACGCTGTTCAAGATTCCATCAGGCCCGATACCCGCCTCATGGTCATGACCCATGGCAGCAATGTGCTCGGATCAGCCCAGGATATCAGGGCAATCGGGAAAATCCTGCATGACCATGGTATATTCTTTATCGTGGACGGTGCCCAGACTGCCGGCCATATTCCCATCGGCCTCAAGGACCTTCCGGTCGATGCCTTCGTCATCACCGGCCACAAGGGTCTCCTTGGCGTCCCTGGGACCGGGGGATTTTTCCTGCGGGACCCGGAAACCATTGCACCGGTCCGGTTTGGCGGGACCGGGACGGACTCGCTCTCGCTCCTCCATCCCCGCGGGATGCCGGAACGGTTCGAGATCGGGACCCACAACTACCCGGGCCTGGCAGCTCTTGCAGCGGGAGTAGAGTTCCTTAACGAGACGGGACTGGCAACCATCAGTGAAAAGGCGGAAAAACAAACATTGTTTCTCATCAGGGAACTGAAGAAGGAGGAGAATGTCATGATCTACAATGACCACCCGGACCTGCCCATCATAGCGTTCAATATCAAAGGCCTCCAGAATGATGACGTGGGATTCATGCTGGCCCGGGGATTCAACATCATCGCCCGGACCGGACTACATTGTGCCCCGCTACTCCATAAAGCCATTGACGGAGGTGAGGGGTGCGTCCGGATCAGCCACTCCTGGTTCACGACCGATGAAGAATGCCGGATTGCAGCGGATGCCATGCGGGAGATAGCCAGGAATGCGGATTCTACGGTCGGTCAGGCATAAGGTCTGTGCTGATGGATCCTTTATGAAGGAGTTCCTCCTCGACTCCCCTATATCTCCGGGATTTTTTCGCTATCTTGGCACCTTTGGGCAGGTTGAATCACTCCCCAGTGTCGGTGAAGGATTCTACAAGTTCGAGAAGCCTGACTGGTTCTCCATCAAGGGGTTTGCCGGGGATACCACGGTTGAAGTCAGGTTTAAGAAGGAGGTGATGGACCTGACCGTGGACTTTGTCTATTCCCTCTTCTCTTCATTCCGCGAGGGTAATGTTGATCTCTCCAGCCTGAAACAGAGAGAGCAGGCCATCGGAGAACGGGTTCGGAAGCGCCTCTACGGGACATAAGGAGGGATCCCTGTTGCAGGACGTGTTTGAAGAGTATGCAGAGGATTATGACCGGTGGTTTGATGAGCATCACGATGAGTATCTCGCAGAACTCTCCCGCATCATGAAGGTGCTCCCGGCAGCAAACTCCCGCTCAGTCGAAGTGGGGGTCGGCTCCGGCCGTTTCGCCGCCCCCCTGGGGATTGCACTAGGGATCGAACCCTCACGTACCCTCGGTCGGATGGCACGTCAGAAAGGGATCGAAGTCGTCCGGGCCTTGGCCGAGGCGCTCCCACTAAGGGATGGCTCATGTTCTTCACTCCTGCTCGTAACCGTCATCTGTTTCCTTGAGGATCCGGTTCCTGCATTCAGGGAACTCCACCGCATTCTTGTATCCCGGGGGCCTCTTACGCTCGCATTCATCGAACGCATGGGGCCTATCCATCAGAGATACCTTCAGGAAGGCGGAAAAGGCCGGTTTCTCTCCGTAGCGCAGTTTTATTCGCAGGGAGAGGTCCGTGCACTCCTTGAGGAGACCGGGTTCACCGTGACAGAGGTAGATGCAAGGGCTGGTTTCTGTGTGATCATGGCACAGTGGGATTATTGAGATTGTACGTGCTCCAATGGTGACCAAAAAACCAGATTTATCATTCTTCAACCCCGTTTCTCCGCGAGGGTAATTATCGCTGATTTGCCGTAATTCAACAATCCAGGACGAGGTCGTTTCGGCCTGGGCGATTACTGGTTTCAGCACATGACCGGGACGTGTCTCCGGCACGGTGAAGTCTACCCGGCAGATGGCGCGGCTTTTTCCCGGATCCGCCGTTCCATGATCGGTTTTAGCAGAGCCCCAAGGATCAGGGCGGTGGCCACGGAGGTTACGATAAGCGCCACCAGGTAGGGTGAAGGATTCCCCAGCACTACGATAAGAATGATCGCAGTTAAGGGAGCCCCGAGTGCGAACGCGATGGTTGCAGCCTCGACACAGAGCACAAAGATGCCGACCGGGATTCCGGGGACAGCGAGTGAGAGCGCAAGGCCGACCAAGGTCGAGGCAAAGAGAATGGGGAAGACAGGACCACCAAGGAACCCCCCCTTGAAGGACAAGGCGAAGAGTACCAGCTTGAGGATTGCAAGCACAAGGAGCATCCCGATCCCGAACGCCGCTGGGTTCTGAACGAAGGCATGGATCTGGGCTTCACCGGAAAATAACAGCTCCGGGAGGAAGTAACAGACGACCGCAATCACAATCCCTGCAGCGACGGTCCGGAACACTACTCTCTCCCCGAAACTCTTCTCCATGAGTTCCCCGGCTCCTTTCAGGCAGAGTCCGGTAAAGATCGCAAGAAGAGACCCGACTATGCCGAGGGCTATGGCAGAAACCACCATTATGGCAGAAAGGCTCTCGAGGGGGGGGAAGGGAAGCAGGGCTGCAAAGGAGGTAAATCCAAGGGAGAGGTAGAAGAAATATCCCACGAGCCCCGCCACAAGGTTCCAGATGAGGAATTTGAATACATTCTTCTCCCCAATCTGGAACTCTGTCGCAAGGACACCGGTAAAGGCCGGGCTCCCCACAATGCCGTTGAATGCCGAGGCAAGGGCTGCCATATCAAATCCAAGGTGAGCATCATGGGAATCCCGGACGATCCGCATCTTTGTCCGGACCCATATCGCAAGTTGGCTGACCATTGTGGCGATGGTGCCCTCTGGCCCGATGCTTGCCCCTGAGAGAAGGGAGCAGATGGACGAAAGGAAGGCTCCCGGAAAGGTCCGGTAGTCGCTCCCGGCATGTCCTTTCCGCATGGATTCCATGGCACTTCCGTGGATTACGTTCGGGGCATGGAGGTACTTCTGGCAGAGCCCAACGAGGAGGGAGAAGATCAGCACGCCCGCTGGTATAGTCCACCGGTTGGACAGTACAAAATCATTTTCCAGCCAGATCACCTTGTCCAGGTATCCATACAGCGTCATAAAAACCGCGGTAAAAGCGATGGCAATGAGAGCGATGATAATAATGGCAAGGAGGAACCCGGGTTTCCACAATCGCTGGTAGTCTCCTTTTTCCGATTCTGCCAGGGCCGGGATAACAGGGGTTTCTTCATCTACAGGCATACAGGATATGTATCTTCTCATCCTTTCCCTAAGATATAAGCATCGCTTTCTGTGTACTACGATCCGGAGGGGGCTGATCCTCTCTGAACGTGGGGAAAGGACCGGGATAAACAGGAATACCGTGATTCTCATTATTGTAGCCGTCGTAACAATTGTAATCCTTTATCAAAGCTAAGCTTCAGTGCCTGGAGTTGCTAGGATATGTAGATTGTTCTGTAATGATCGGACCGAATCCATTTCAGAGGGGATTTAGTTTAAATAGTTGTTCTGCTTCTCAATTCACCATGGAACTTTTCAGAGTGATAAACCAGAGATACTTCCCTCTCTCATTACCCCAGGGTAGCATGAGTGTACCAATGCTGCTCCAGATTGGGGGTGGCTGACGACCATGCTTGAGAATCTTCGCCGTCTACTGGTGGTGTACCGGGAGGTATGGAAATGGATCGCCCTGTCCCAAGTGTTGGTACTCTTCGGGGCACTCTTCATGCTCATGATACCAGTCCAGGTGTCCAACCTCCTGGACAACGGGGTGGTTGCCGGTGACGTTGAAGTGGTAGTGGAAAGCTGCCTGAAGATGCTCTTTTTTGCCATTCTCGCAGGGTCATTCTCGATGGCCAACCTGTACATCGCAGCACGGCTGGGAGAGGGCACTGCACATTACCTTCGCAAGGAAACCTATCGGAAAATACAGACGTTTTCGTTTGGGAACCTTGACCGGTATCCCACGGGGGAACTCCTTGTCCGTCTCACCAATGACATCTACCAGATCAATATGGCAGTGAACTATGCCACACGGTTTATTCTGTACGCCCCTTTCATGATCCTTGCCGCGCTGGTGTTTGTCTACATAGACAGCCCCGATCTGGTCTGGATCTTTCTCCTCGTCATCGTCGTTACTGCGCTGATATTTGGGGCTGTCGCGATCATGCTCCAGAAACAGTATATCAACCGGCAGAAGATGCTGGATGGGCTGAACAACGTGCTCCAGGAGGTCTTTGCAGGCGTCCGGGTGGTAAAATCCTTCGTAAGGCAGGGATATGAGAACAAGCGGTTTGAAGGAAAGAATGATGATCTCCGTCAGGCTTCATTACCCCCACTCTACTATAGTGCGCTGCTCCTTCCCGCGATTTTTATCATCCTCGGTCTTTCCAATGCCCTTGTCATCTGGTTTGGAGGCACCCAGGTCCTGGCCGGAACCATGGATATCGGCCAGATCGTCGCGTTCACCCAGTATTTCTTCTTCATCCTGGCCCAGTTGCTGATCCTCTCATTCGTCCTGCCGGCTATCATCTCTGCAGAAGCGTCTGCAGGACGAATCGTGGAACTGTTTGATACCACTCCTGCAATTGCGGACAGTTCCACCCCACAGCACCTGGATCCGGCTCACCTGAAAGGGAAGGTAGAATTCGAGAATGTCTCCTTCAGCTATGATGGTGCCGGGGGGAAAGAATCGGTCAGGAACGTCTCGCTTGTCGCAGAACCCGGGCAGACGGTTGCCTTCCTCGGTCCGACCGGTTCAGGGAAGACCACCCTCATCAACCTGATCCCGCGATTTTACGACGTCACGACCGGGCGGATCACCATCGATGGCACCGATATCAGGGAGCTCCCCCAGGATCACCTCCGTTCCCTGATAGGAATCGCCCTCCAGGAGAGTATCCTCTTCTCCGGGACCGTTAAGGAGAATATCGCGTTCTCCGACCCTGAAATCCCCTATGATCACATTGTGTCGGCAGCAAAGGCAGCCGATGCCGATGGCTTCATCTCAGCGATCCCCGGTTGCTATGATTCCCGTGTAGCCCGGAGAGGAGCCAACTTTTCTGGAGGGCAGCGGCAACGGATCTCCATCGCCCGGGCGATCGCGTCCCGGCCTTCCATTCTCATCCTCGATGACAGTACCAGTGCCGTGGATGTTGTCACCGAAAGCCGCATCCAGGATGCGCTGGGAACCATGATGCCCAATACTACCAAATTCATCGTCGCACAGCGGATCAGTACCGTCCTCACCGCAGACACCATTATCCTCCTCGATCAGGGAGCGATCGTCGCGAAGGGGAGTCATCGTGACCTGATCAGCACCAATCCGCTGTACAGGGAAATTTTCGAATCACAACTTGGTGGTGTGCGGAGGGAGGATCTGAAATGACCACCGAAACGACAGGAACCCTCTCAAAACCTGAAAAAATCCGTCGCCCGAGAAGGATGAGAGCGCTCAGCCGGATGATCGCGTATCTGGGCCTGCGGAAGGCTCTGCTCACCCTTGTTATAGTTCTGTTCTTCGTGGGTACAGTCTCTTTCATCTTCCTTTCGGTGATGCTCGGGGTCGCGGTCAATACCCTTTCCGGACCCAGTACTACGGCAGATCTGTACCAGCAGGTGATGGTGATGGCTGGGTTGTCCGTACTCACCTTCATCTCCTACTACTTCGGATACCGGTTCCTCGCGGATGTCACGCAGAAAGCCCTTTTCCAGATCAGGCAGGACCTTTTCGAGCACATGCAGACCCTTTCCCTGCGTTTCTTTGACCGGCAGCCGATCGGGGAGCTGATGAGCAGGGTCACGAATGATATCGATGTGATCACCGCATTCTTCCAGCAGCCTCTTGGGACTATGCTGATGGGTCTCTTCATGCTGGTCATTACCCTCGCAGCCATGTTCCTCCTCAGTGTCACACTCGCTGTTGTTGCATGCATCGCTATTCCCCTTATGATGGGGCTCGTGTGGCTGCTTGCGAAGGTTGCCGGCCCTGCATTTGCTCTCCTCCAGGAGCGGCTCGCGGACTTAAACGGGCTCATGGAAGAGACACTCGCCGGTGAGAAGACGATAATAGCATTCCGCCAGCAGGATGCCATTGCCGGCAGTCAGACCGTGGTGAGTGAAGGGGCCAGGGAGGTCGGAAGCAGGGCACAGGTCCTCTCGCTGGTGATCAACCCCCTCACGGTCCTTGTGACGAATCTGGATGTCTCGCTCGTTGCGCTCTTCGGGTCGGTCATGATCATCAATCATGATCTTTCGGTGGGTGTCCTTACGACGTTCCTCTCCCTGACCCTCCTGTTTGCCCTCCCCCTCACCACCATCTTTGCCAATTATAACTTCATCCTCTCGGCCGCAGTGAGTGCAAACCGGATCTTCCAAATCATCGATGAGGAGCCGGATATCGTCGATAAACCGGGAGCAGTCGATCTGAAACCGGTGAACGGTCACGTGGTGTTCAGAGATGTGGACTTCAGCTATGTGCCCGGGCGGCAGATCCTCAAAAAGAACAGCTTTGAAGCGCTGCCCGGTCAGATGATCGGCCTCTGCGGTCCAACCGGCGCAGGGAAGAGCACAATCATCAACATTCTCACCCGCTATTACGATATCGACAGCGGATCGATCGAGATCGACGGACAGAGTATCTACGATGTCACCCAGGAGAGCCTCCGGAGACAGATAGGGGTAGTGCTCCAGGAGCCATTCCTCTTCTCAGACACGGTCATGAACAACCTGAAATACGGACGGGGGGGAGCCACCGATGAGGAATGTATCCAGGCTGCAAAAGACGCAAACTGCCATGAATTCATCACCCGGCTTCCAAAAGGCTACGCGACCATCCTCTCGGATGGCGGGCGGAATCTCTCGCAAGGACAGCGGCAACTGCTGACCATCGCCCGGGCGATGATTGCCAACCCGCGGATCCTGATCCTCGATGAAGCAACAAGTAACGTGGACACCCGCACTGAACGATCCATCCAGGCTGCAATCCGGAAACTGCAGGAGGGCAGGACGAGCTTTGTGATAGCCCATCGGCTCAGTACGATCACCAATGCCCATCAGATACTTGTGATCAATAACGGGGAGATCGTCGAGCGGGGCACTCATGATGAGATGATGAAAGCAGGGGGATTCTATTACAACCTTTACATGAGCCAGTTCAAGGGGAGGGTGGCAGATATCCTTCCGGGTGCCTCTACACACTCAAAAGGGGCACCAGTATGACCTCCTGGGGCCAATCCTTTCAAAGGGTCATGCTTGCCATGGATGCACGAGAGAAGCGCATGTGGATTCAGGATAACTCAATCGGGAGAGATCGATGATAAAAAAGAAGTACATCAGGAGACTCATGGTCAGCCCGGGGAGCAAGGTATCGCTGAAACAATACGATACCGGCTGGGCCCAGGACGACGAACTGAAAAGAGTGGGAAAGGATGCGATAAAGGAGCGGGCAGCGGAGATACTCGAGGCAAACAGGGCATCCCTCGCGGAATCGCAGGAACTCCTCTGGGCCAGCAATCTGTATTCCATCCTTATTGTTCTCCAGGGCATGGACACCTCGGGGAAAGACGGGACCATCAAGCACGTCATGGCCGGCGTGAATCCGCAGGGATGCAGAGTAACAAGCTTTAAAGTTCCCACCTCGGAAGAGACCGATCACAATTTCCTCTGGCGGTATACCCGTGCACTTCCTGCACGGGGAGAGATAGGTATCTTCAACCGTTCCTATTACGAGGATGTACTCGTGGTAAAAGTTCACCCGGAACTCCTTGATAACCAACAGTTACCCCCTGGAAAACGGGGCGATAAATTCTGGAATGCCCGGTATGATGATATTAATGCCTTTGAACGCCACCTGGTGCAGAATGGCACCTTCATCATGAAATTTTTCCTTCATATCTCAAGGGAGGAACAGAAGAAGCGGCTCCTGGACCGTCTCGAGGACAAAGAGAAATACTGGAAATTTGCCCTTTCCGATCTGGCAGAGCGCCAGTTCTGGGACGATTACCAGACTGCCTATGAGATGATGCTCTCCAAGACGAGCACCGATACAGCGCCATGGTACATCATACCTGCAGATTACAAGTGGATAGCCCGTAGCCTTATCGCGGATATCATCTCCACAAAGATCCGGTCACTCGATCTCAAGTATCCTGAAGTTGCAGAAGAAACCCTCAAACAACTCGAAGTTGCCCGGGAGAAACTGGCCAGTGAGTAACTCTTTTTTTGTGTCTGATACATTGCCAGTAGGTTTCATAAGGATATTGTAAGAGATGAGGCTAATTTTCCATTTTTTTAAGGATATACGATCGTCAATTCCCCTTCAGAGAGCAAGGATAACCTCCTCCACCACGACCGTTTTCATTCTTTGCTGATCGGTATCATCCGGTCATCAGGAAGGATATTTATCCACAATCTACTCTGCCAGATGCCACCCTGGGTGGTTTCAGACCATTTCGGGAAGTTTGAAGGGAATGGCAAGCGTGAGGATTCAGGCCTTCCTGAGTCTTGGTTCGGTGATCTTGTAGATCTCGAACCATCCAACGGTGAGCATCCCCCCGAGGATACAAAGGAGGAGGAATCCAGGAGAGACTGGTGCAAACTGGAACAGAGATCTCAGTTCAGGGAGGAACAAGACCGCGGCAAGGAAGAACACCGTTCCCGCGGTGACCAGCCAGAATGCCTTGTTGGGTTTTCTGGAAATGGATACGATACTCTCTGTCCAGGAACGGTTGGTAAATATCAAAGCGATATTGGCAACCACGACCGTGACAAATGAGAGGGTGCGCAGCTCATCTGCTGAAAGTCCCCGCATCATTCCATAGACATATATCGAGAATGCAATCCCGAGAACGACAAATCCCTGGATAAGTGCAATTGCCACCGTGCGGCGATCAAGGATATGCTCTTCCGGATCTCGTGGGGGCTGTCGCATGATGTCCGGCTCCTCTTGTTCGGCTTCAAACACGATCGAACAGGCAGGGTCGATGATCAGTTCAAGGAACACAATCTGGACAGGGAGGAGGATCAATGGCCATCCGAAAAGGACCGGAATCAGTGACAGCCCTGCAATGGGGACATGGACAGAGATGATATATGCCATCGCCTTCTTCAGATTCGCATAGATCCTCCTCCCCATCCGTATCCCTGCAACAATCGATGCAAAATTATCATCAAGGAGTACCAGCGAAGAAGATTCCCTGGCTACATCGGTCCCCCTCCCACCCATCGCAATGCCGATATGGGCAGCCTTCAATGCCGGGGCATCATTCACTCCATCCCCGGTCATGGCAACGATCTCCCCGCCAGCCTTTAACGACTCAACGATCTGGAGTTTCTGATCAGGAACCACCCGTGCAAAGACTGAGGTGGTCTGGATCTTCGCATCTCTCTCATTTGCCGGTAATGCCGCAAGGTCAGAGCCCGTGAGCACCATCTCACTATCCGAAAGCCCAATCTGCCGGGCAATGTTCTGAGCCGTGGCAGGGTAATCACCGGTGATCATAGCAACCCTGATACCTGCGGTCCTGCAATCGTGTATCGCTGCTGCTGCATCTGGCCGCACGGGATCGGCAAATCCGATCATGCCAACGTAGGTGAAGGGGAATGCGTGCTGGCCATCGGGCAGTTGTCCCGGCCGGAAATGGGATTTTGCGACTGCCAGGACGCGAAGTCCCTGCGCTGCAAGATCCTCAACCTGGGTAGTCAGTGCCGAGCTCTCCCTGTCTCCCAGATGGCAGAGATCGAAGATCGCTTCAGGTGCACCTTTCGCAGCGATGATGTATTCATTCCCCTTTCTTGACCGCCACACATTGGACATTGCCAGGAGCTCGCGGGAGAGCGGGTATTCGAGCAGGAGCTCCCAGTCATCATGAAGATGCTCGGTAAAAGATCGATCGTCAGTCCCGGTCTTCAACAGTGCCTGCTCCATCGGATCGAAGGGATCTTTCTTGCAGGAGAGGATCGCATACTCGAGGAGCTCATGGAACGGTTCCGGCAGCGGATTGCCGGCCCCGGCAAGGCAGTCAAAAGAAGAACCGGCCACAACACACTCTGCAACGGTCATCCGGTTCACGGTAATAGTACCGGTTTTATCAGTGCAGAGTACCGTTGTTGCGCCGAG
Organism: Methanomicrobiales archaeon; assembly: GCA_012516785.1. Lineage (GTDB taxonomy): Archaea > Halobacteriota > Methanomicrobia > Methanomicrobiales > Methanospirillaceae > UBA9949. The sequence goes on along the minus strand of JAAYWH010000021.1, from coordinate 23,011 downwards.
GGCCTCGAGTGCAGGAACATGCCGGGAAAGGACGTTGATCTTTGAAAGCCTCCAGGCACCAAGGGCAAGAAAAACCGTCAGGACAACGGGAAATTCCTCCGGGAGGATAGCCATGGCAAGGGTGATTCCCGCAAGGAGCCCGTGGAGCCAGTCCCCCCGTGTCAGGCCATAGACGATAACGACGACAAGGAACAGGAAAAGGCCGAGGAAGGCAATGCTCCTGACGATATGTGCCGTCTCGGAATGGAGCCTGGTCTCTTCCTGATTGACGGTCTGTAGTGCCTTTCCTATCTCTCCCATCCGGGTGTGCATTCCTGTTGATACCACCTCTGCAACACCCTGTCCCTGGACGACGAGAGTTCCAGAGTACAGCCACGGCTGGTCATCCCCTCCCGGTCTGCGCTCACCGGTTGTGCCTTCCGCAGGGAGCTTCCGTACGGGGACCGATTCTCCGGTAAGGAGGGATTCATCCACTGAAAGGTTCGTGGATGCAAGGAGAAGGGCGTCTGCGGCGATCCGGTCTCCCTCGCTCGCAAAAAGGAGATCGCCCCGGACCACGTCCCGTCCGGCAATCCTCACCAGCTCCCTATCCCTGATGACCAGTGCCCTGGGGCTGGATAGGTTCCTCAGTGCCTCAAGGGCACGTTCGGTCTTCCGTTCCTGGTAGACCGTGATGCAAATGATAACCAGGACAAATGAGAGGAGGAGGGCACCTTCTTCGATGTCACCGAGGATAAAATAGACAGAGCCTGCTCCCACGAGCAGGAGGAACATGGGCTCCCGGATGACATCGAGAATGATGCCGATTATTCCGCGGGTCTCGCGTGAAGGGAGTTCGTTCGGACCATCACTGAGTAACCGCAGCTGAGCTTCTTCGGACGATAGTCCGGTAAAACGAGCGAGGTCAAGGGGGGACATGCTGCAATTCGATACTTCATACGATAAGTTGGCCTGACCCATAGGTTTTACCATGCGCTGAAATCATGACAGGGGTGCCCGGTGTATTTTCCTTCCCCTGTCAGTGTCAACAGGGTATTGAAAAAAAGAATCCGGGGGCTTTTCCCCATTCGGTTCAGGGATTGTCAAGGGAGCTCCAGAGCTCCAACCCCATCAGTCCATTCCTGAATAGTAGAACTTCTCGGCCTCCCTGATCTCCTGAAGACCAACCAGTCGGTTAAACTCATCGAAGAGGATCATGCGATCGGTCAATCCTGCAGAAGATCCTCTCCCGGATATCTCGGTGAACAGTTCCCGGACCGCCTTTGCTATCACATAGGTGCATGAAGTGGCATCGGCGACGACAGCATACCCGATATCCTCCAGCTCCTTCGCAGGAAGATACGGTGATTTACCACCGGGAAGGTTGTTGGCAAAGACAGGCCCTTTAACTTCAGCACATATCCGCCGCATCTGTTCTACCGATTCGGGGGCCTCGACAAACAGAAGATCAGCACCTGCATCATGGTAGCGGTTAGCCCGCTGAATCGCCTCATCAATTCCTTCGACTGCGATTGCATCCGTCCGCGCCATGATCACGAGATCGGGATCTTTTCTTGTATCGACTGCAGCACGTATCTTTGCCACCATCTCCCTTTCCGGAATCACCCGTTTTTCATCCATGTGACCACACCGTTTGGGAAATACCTGGTCCTCGATGAAAATACCCGCCACTCCTGCTTTCTCATATTGTTCTATGGTCCTGATGACATTCGTCACGTTCCCGTATCCGGTATCCCCGTCTGCGAACACCGGGATGGTGACAGCATCGACGATCCGGGATGCACAACTGACCATCTCGGATAACGACATCAGGGATACGTCAGGTTTTCCGAGATAGGCTGCCGAGTTTGCATACCCTGCCGAAAAAACGGCTTTAATTCCGGCCTGCTCAGCTATCCTCGCGCAAAGAGGGTCATGAACGACGGGAATGACGAGAATTTCAGGAGCATGGATAAGGGTTCTCAGGAGTGTAGTCTTCCTCATGGCAATATCCCTGATCAGCATCGGGGCTACGGCTTATGTACGTTTCGAAAAAGAGAGTAACTGGGAATGACCCTTCTGCAGCCAGGAAGCACGGAGGAATATCTTTATCAGGATGAAAAAGGGGTTCTGGAATCCTTCGCTTCTATACCAGCCGGTCACCGGCATGTTCGCCGGGCATGCATTCATAGATCTCTGTGATCTTCATCTCAAGGAGCGATCGGCAGACAAGCCCTGGCTTTGCCTTTGCCACTTCCCGGCGCATCGTCTCATACTCGTCTCCCGCAGTCTTTATCATCACATCCCCTTTGATCTTGTAACATCCCTTTATCCCGGGGCCCCAGACGTAGAGACTCGCCCTTGGGTTCTCCTTTATATTCCTGATCGTCGTCTTCATGAACTGGTTCCCTATCCAGATCGTAGCAGGATCGCGTGGGAAGACAGCGCCCATGGGGACCACATTCGGTTCGCCATCCCTCGATGCGGTTGCCAGCGGGAAAATTTTGCATGATCTGAAGGCTTCCATGATATCGGGTGTCATCTGTACCATGGGTATTTTGTCTGTGGAGGAGCCCGATAAAATGAGCGAAATGGCTGGCGTATCCAAGGCAATCAGCCAGCGGGATTTCCCTGCGGGGATTGTATGACGGATGCGGCAGAGAGTTTGCATCCAGCCTTCAGTTCTTTTGATCGGGTCGTCATCCCGGGATCGGGAAAATCTGAAAACAGGGAAAGACATCGTAGTTTTAATCGGTTCAGACATATGATGTATAATGACAGCCAGAATGCGATGGAAATAATTCCCTATGAATCCTGATCCCGATACCAACTACCCCCCTCTCCTGGAATTCAGGAATGTCACCATTATCAAAGGGGGGAAATCAGTGCTCGACAATATCTCGGTCACCATTCACCAGGGAGAGCACATTGCCATCCTGGGTCCGAACGGTGCCGGAAAGTCCTCATTCATCAAGACCATCAACAGGGAGTACTACCCGGCAGTGCAGGATGAGAACGGCCTGATATTCCGGATGCGGGGTCGCGATGTCTGGAACGTCTGGGATCTAAGAGCACTGTTCGGGATCGTGTCAAATGACCTGTTGTTCACTTTTACACGGGATATTTCCGGGCGCGATGTGGTATTATCCGGGTTCTTTTCGAGTGTAGGCCTCTTCCGGCATGAAGTAACGGCAAGCATGGAGGAGAAGACCGATGAGATCCTCGATTTCCTTGAAATAGATCACCTGCAGCAACGGCCGATGACCTCGCTCTCCTCCGGTGAAGCCCGGCGGTTTCTTATCGGCAGGGCCCTCGTCCATGATCCAAGGACCCTCATTCTCGATGAGCCCACCAACAGCCTCGATCTCCATTCACTGCACACGTTCCGTTCGATGCTGAGAAAGATTGCGAGATCCGGCACCGGGATCATCCTCGTGACCCATAACATCCATGATATAATCCCTGAAATCAGACGGGTGATTCTGATGAAGGATGGCAGGTTCTGGAAGGATGGGCCGAAAACCAGGATTCTCACTGATGAGAATCTGACGGAGCTGTTCAGGGTTCCCCTCAGTGTGCTGAAGGAAGGAGGATACTACTACGCGACGGGATATTAATTCACTTTCTCAGCGCTCCCTGGAGATCATCCTCTGTGGAGGTAGGTCTCTAGTCTCTTGAGATATGTCGTCCTGATAACACCTCATAATCGACATCATCCCCCTGGAATTACTCCCTATGGTATCGCGATTGTCTCAATCCACAATGGAATGATCAGAAAAGCGAACACTTTAAGGCGTGAATACCAAAAAAAGAAGTCCCGGGATTTTTAGAGCAATGCAGATCCTCATTTACCGTAAAAGGACTTTATGCATCAGCCTCATAATTCCCGGCCTCTTCTGTGCACCCGGTGCTCCCTGGAAGGACGAAGCCCCGTCAAGGAATGAAGTATTCATCATCTCATCATTGAGCCGTGTTCCGATCTCATTGAAAGCCCGTGTATACGCCCTGCAATGGGGATCGACGCCGGCAATCTTTCCTCCGGTGGGTACGATAGCGTTATATGGGCACCCCCCGCGGCAGTAACGGAGGTGTTTGCACTCCTTGCACGCTTCATCCACGTACTTCTCATACTGGTGCATTCTCTGCCACGCACCTGAGCATGACAATTCCTCCATTGTTGGCGCATCCCGGACCTGACCCATTACCCATTCCGGCATCCCGACAAACCGGTAACAGGGATAGATACTCCCGTCAGGGCCCACCGCAAATGTGTTGCCCGTGCAGTTCACGAACGTACAGACCGATCCCCTCCTTGTGAAAATACACCGGCAGAGATCATTGATGTTCATGATCTCGATCGAATCCAGATTATCCAGGTATTTGTCAAGGAGGAATACGAGCAAATCGCCATATTCATCCGGATCGAGTGCCCATTGTTCCGGATTTTTATCACGCAGCGAGGGAAGGGCCGGATGAAGTTTCAACCTGAATCGGTTCTCAAGGAAGAAGTTGAAAATCTCCTCACGAAATCGGACGGAATAATTGGTAAAGGTACAGATGAAGCTGACCCTCAGGCCATGGGCTCTTGCTATCTCATACCCCCGCATCGTCTTTGCAAAATAGCCTTCTCCCCTCTGGAGATCGTTTAATTCCTCGGGACCATCGATGCTGGTTCCCAGGGGAACCTGGTACTGGGCGAGGATCTCTGCAATCTCCGGCGTGAGGAGCCACAGGTTGGATTGCATGGCAAATTCGGGGTTCAGGTGGCTGAGCTCCTGGGAGAGCAGTGGAAGAGCCTGCCTGTAAAAATCAGCGCCGGCAAGGAGTGGTTCACCTCCATGGAATGTGAAGGTGACGCGATCATTCCGGAACTCTTTCAGCCAGGTGACAACATCCCTGACTGTATCAATACTCATTTTTGGGGATCCCGCATCAGAACTCCAGCAGTAGCTGCAGTGTGCGGGACAACCAAGGGTCGGGATGAGCATCACATGGAATGGATTTTTCATGCCTTCGTATACGAGTGTCCCTTTTCCAAGATGTTAACGGTTTTCTTCTTTCTCTCCAAATCTCTGAAACGCCAGTAGATGTGATATGCTTATAAAGAAGGGGCCCTCACCTGGAGAGATAGTATTTTATTGAGATCCGGTAATCGCTATGATATGAAAGACATCGTGGCAACAAGAAAAATGGAGAACGGGGTTGCAGTGTACTATCCCGAAGGGAACGATACAAAACTGGAATCATTCAACTATTCAGAACTGATCGATCTGAAAATTAATGCCCTTGATCTTCTGGAAAATCCGAAGGCATACCAGGTGGACCCTCAAAATCACCGGATTGTTATGAAAAAATAATCCATTTCTCTCATCTCCACCTTCCCTCCACCCTCGCAGGAACCCATGATTTCGTTACTGGTAATCTTATCCCGGATCAGACCCGATCTGCACCCCGTTCTCTCGCTCATCCGGCAGGTGTTGAGCACTGGTACGGGCTCCTTCACGAAAAGTAAATGGCTTGTGCAGACTTATCAGGTCTCAGATCCTTTTTTGTTATGAGTTTCAATGTCGATTGACTGGTACATGGATTTCGTGGACACCGGCTATGTCCCTTTAAAAGATGAGCTGGTCTGCCTGTATCGCTTCGAGCCGGCAGCTGGGATCAGCAGGGAAGAGGCTGCTGGAAGGATTGCATCAGAGAGCTCAACGGGGACATGGACGACGCTGTATTCCCTACCCCCTCGTATGAAAGATCTACAGGCAACAGCCTTTGAGATAGAGGGATCCTTTGTGAAGATCGCGTACCCCGTTGCCCTCTGGGAGGAAGGGAATGCGTCCCAGCTGCTGAGCGGTATTGCCGGAAATATTTTCGGGATGAAGGCGCTGAAACATCTCAGGCTGATCGATGTGACCCTCCCTCAGGTGTATCTGCAACATTTTAAAGGTCCTCACTTCGGCATGGACGGGATCCGCGATATGATGAAGGTCCATGGGCGACCCCTGACAGGGGCAGTCCCAAAACCAAAGGTGGGATTCTCTGCTGAAGAACACGCGGCAATCGGATTCGAGACCTGGATGGGAGGATTTGATTTTGTCAAGGACGATGAGAACCTGACCTCGACCTCCTTCAACCGGTTTGAGGAACGTGTCTCTTCCCTCGCAAAAAAGAGGGACCAGGCAGAGCAGCGTACCGGGGAGAGAAAATCGGCATTCATCAATATCACTGCCGATACCTATACCATGGAAAAACGCGCTTCCCTCCTCGCCGAATATGGCTGGAATTATGCCATGATCGATGTCGTGGTTGCCGGGACTTCGGCTGTCTCGACACTCAGGGACTACTGTTCGGATCTCGGGCTGGCTATCCATGCCCACCGTGCAATGCATGCGGCATTCGATCGCGACCCGAAACACGGGATCTCAATGCAGTTCCTCGCCAAGCTCATGCGCCTTATCGGGGTGAGCCAGATCCATACCGGCACAGCGGTTGGAAAATTGATCGGTTCAAAAAAGGAAGTGCGACTTCTGGCTGATGTCCTCCGGAATTCGCTGACAAAGCCCTCGGGCAACATCCTTCTTGAACAGGACTGGGGAAGCCTGAAGAGCGCATTCCCGGTCTCATCAGGAGGTCTTCATCCCGGGCTTGTCCCCGATGTACTTGATATCTACGGGCAGGATCTTGTGCTTCTCGTAAGTGGCGGGATTCATGGACATCCTGACGGTACAAGGGCAGGGGCTGAGGCGACACTGCAGGCAATCGAAGCATGGAAGGAAGGGATCTCTCTTCCTGAGAAGGCAGCGGGATCAAAGGAACTTGCCCGGGCGCTCGAGAAGTGGGGATCTTATCAACCGAAATGATCATCTGGGGTCCCTGATGCAGAACACATCCTCCAGAACCGGTATTCGGTGTTTGTCGCAGGATCCATCATGCAGCAAAAAGGACGATTAGGATGCCGGATACCCCCAGTGAACCGGATGATCAGAGTGAGGAATGCGAACAGTGCGGGCTGTGCTGCAGAATTTTTGGGAATTCGGTCACGCCCACTGTGCTGAATCTCTACACCTGGCTTGAGCAGGGCAGGACAGATATCCTCCGGTATTTCTTCGCTGCAGAAGATGACGGGGCCTGGGTAAACTGTGCCGATCTCACACCGGAAGATCTCGGGGCTGTCATCCGGATCGAGATGCGTGATCCTGTCACAGGGGAATATCTGACCGTCTGCCCGTTTTTAAAAAGGCATGGAAAAGAGACCTACCTCTGTAGTATCCATCCGGTGAGACCGGATATGTGCCGGAATTACCAGCCCTGGATATGGGGCGAGACGTATTTTGGACAGTGTAAATCGCTTAAAAAGCGTAGAAACCAGTATGCATGGAGACATGTCTGTGAATAAGGTTCAGCTCTCCCTGATCCTGCCAAAAGATCAGCTTGAGAAGATGTATGATCCTCCCTGATGGAATGGTTGGGACAGCACTTTTCACCTCGCTCCACCTAAGATCAGGGATAGGGAATGATACCCGATGAAAAAACCTGTCCTCCTTATCATCGATATGCAGAATGATTTCGTCCGGGATGGCGCCCCCTTGAAGGTGGAAGGGGCCGATCGTATCGCGGGCACTATCAGGGGAGTACTTGCGGAATTCCGGAAAGAACAGCTCCCGATTTTCCATGTCATCCGTATACACCGCAGGGATGGATCGGATGTGGAACGGTTCAGGGACGATCTCTTCAGGAAACTGCCATTCGCTGTTGAAGGGACGAAAGGAGCAGGGATCATCAGCGAGCTGGAACCCTGTGAAGGCGAATACATTATCCGGAAAACCAGGATGAGTGCATTCATGCATACCGAGCTCGATCTGTTGCTCCGGACGATGGGGGCCGACACCCTCTTTGTGACTGGGATCCAGACACCGAATTGCATCCGCACGACCGTTTTTGATGCCTGTGCCCTCAATTACCAGGTATACCTCATCGAGGATGCTGTCACAGCAAAGAACCAGGAGATTCACCGCTCGAATTGTCTGGATATGGCAGCGATCGGGGTTGGTATGATTCGATCCACCGAAGTTGGCAGGATCCTGGCTCCCTGAAAAAATGTGCATCCAGCCTTGTCATGGGCTCACTTTACTCTTGTTCATCCCGTAGTTTCAGACCTTTCTCCTCGATTAGTCTCCCGAGGGCCTGAAAATCCTCAAAAATTGTTCCTTTGAGAGGGGGATTATGGGTCACTGCAGCAGGGTGATAGACCGGGAATATCGCGAGATCCCTGCATGATTTCCCGGCATACACCAGCTGCCCGTGAATACGGCCAATAGGAATGTTCGGCAGCCCGAAATGCGAGAAGACCAGTTCAGATGCAAGCCTTCCCATGGGGACGAGTAAGGTGGGAGCGGTGAGGTGTATCTGTGTTTGGAGATACCCTCCGCAGGCCGCTATTTCATCTTTCCTTGGGATTCTGTTTTCAGGTGGCCGGCATTTGACGATACTGGTGATAAAAACACTGGAACGCTGAAGACCGATCGTAGCAAGCAGCGTTTCGAGCACGTGACCCGCACGTCCGACGAATGGTCTTCCTGTAAGATCCTCATTTCTCCCCGGAGCTTCGCCGATGAAAAAAAGGGCGGAAGGTACCGGCCCCTCACCAGGGACGGCATTGGTGCGTGTCAGGGAGAGCCTGCAACGCGTACATATCGCGATATCCCGGTTGAGGTTCCGCACAGCCTCCTGTTTCATAGATGCTCTTTTCTGTGGTTCCCATGATTATGATATTCTCAAAGCAGTACAGGACACTCCCACAGGATGATTACTGGCTCCCTATTATCTGGGGGATACATAGCAAAAACCGCGGCGTTCACCCTCTCTCCCTAAGAATTTTCCTCATGGCATCCCGGACCTTCTCCTCTGCATACGGGATGTTCCGGATATCCCCAATCCTGTCGAGATCATCAAAAAAGACACTTCTGACGGGTTTTATGTGGATATTTTTTAAAAATGCATCAATAACACGGGTAATACATGAGAAATTCTCCTGTCCTTGACGCCCGGCCACAGAGAAGAGAAGCCCCGTTTTCCCGGACTTCTTTCCGGTAAGAGCCTGCTCCGCATGATAGGCCTGGCATCGATCGATCATGATCTTGAGACTGCCTGGGACGGTGTTGGTGAATACGGGGGTACAGATCACGATAATCCGGGCGTGGGAGATTGATCGGAGTATCCCTGTCATATCATCTTCAAAGATGCAGGCGCCGGTATTATAGCACTGGTAACATCCAATGCAGGCCCGGATCGCAAGATCATCGAGATACACCACACGTGCACTGCTATCAGTGCGTTCGGCCTCTGCCTGAGCCCACGATGCGAGAACGCTGCAGTTCCCTGCCGGTCTCGGGCTCCCCTGGAAGATCAGGACCTCATGAGAGGGGACATCATCCGGCTCCCTGATCATCATCCGCTCCCGTGATTGCAGAAATCGACTGGGATCCGAGAGCAGCTCTTTCACCCATTCGTCCGATCTGGCCTGAATGACCCCTGATGCGCTGATCGGGGATGAAGGGGGGTATTCGTAGGTGTTTGTACGGAAACGGGCGATAACTTCCCCTCCTGACATGACTTGGAGGGTATAGATCATCATACCGGGGTACCGATCACCCAGATCCCTGCCGGTAAGTACCAGGTGGTAGGTCCGCCCCAGTGCATTGATCACTTTTTCAGACAGTATCTTCTCCTCACCGGCTGTCATTGATGAACCTATCATTCGTTCCAGCCATTATGTTCTTTGGTATCGGTCCCGGTCTCGATGATCTTACGAAACGGGCTGATTTCTGCTGAACCCCTGCATTTATCATCCTGAAAACAATGAAGTGTATCAGATGGATCCCCTCCCCTCCTTTTTCCTGACCCTCCTTCTCGTCTCATTCCTCGGGATACGATTCCGCATCCCGCCAATTTTTAACCTGACCGGGGGGGCACTTTTCCTCGGCATCCTGATCGGGATGCCCCCCGATCAGCTGATCAGCGTGATTACGACAGGTCTCGGGAGGATATTTGCCCTGTTTGCGCTCATCATCCTCTCGGGAGCCATCATTGCAGCTATCCTCGATGAGCAAGGGGATATTCAACAGATTGTTCATGATATCAGGAACTATTCGGCCAACCCTTACACAATATCAGGCCTCTCAGGATACCTGCTGGCTCTCCCTGTAGCATGCAGTGTTACCGCATTCATCATCCTCTCGCCCGTGGTGAAAGGGCTTATGGGTGAAGAAAAAACCAGAATGCTGCTCCTGTATTGTGTAGCCATAGGGAGCCTCATCTCATTCGGACTGGTCTATCCCACTCCTGCGGTTATCCCTCTCGTCCAGTCTCTCGCCCCCGATATGTCACCCGTCTCGTATGATGCCCTGGCAATTCCTCTCTCGCTTCTGCTGCTCTTCATTTTTCTTCTCTTGTACCGTTTCTGTTTCGGATCCCGTGACAAACCTGAGAGCATGGCCAGACCTGACGACTTCACCTTTAAAACCGTTTCGTCCTCTGAAAAGAGAAATCTCCGTGCATATGCACCCTTTATTGCGATCCTCCTTGCGATCCCGGTTGGACTTGCCTTTGGCCTTTCGCACGGCGCACTGATACAGGTGATCATGCTCGCTGGTGCTACTACCGCCATTGTGACAGCGGCTCCCGGGATCCGGGCAGCCGGATTGCAGCGTGGAACAAGGCATGCGGGCGTTATCATCTTCGACATCTGCGGTGCAGGGGCACTTGCAGGAGTGATCCTCGCGAGCGGTTTTTCTGAAGCAGCACTGGGACAGATAACAGCAATCATCCCTGTTCTCCTGGTCCCCTTTGTCCTTGCTTCCCTGATTCAGACCGCACAGGGTTCCAGGGTTGTTACCGCGGTATTGGCAGCCGGAATACTTGCGGGAACACACGTTGCTGAGGTGATTCATCCGGTTGCACTCATTTTCATGATCGCAGCAGGGTGTTTTGTCTTCTCGTTTGTGACCGATCCTTTCTTCTGGATCGTAAGCCGGACTACCGGGGATGACTTCGCACAGGTGATTCGCCGATATACGATTCCGCTCGCGCTCTGCGGAGTGGCCCTCTATCTTGTTGCCCTTGGAATGCAGCTGGTTGTATCAGGAGGGTGATCCCAGGGGTGCAACATCATTCAGTATCTCCCAAAAAATCCTGAACATCCCGCCTCCTGGATTGTGAAGAGGAATGTGAGTATCCAAGCCGGAACAGCATCTGGACGGTGTGCGTGTCAGGGATGCCGAGAAGATCCAGCACCCTCCTGTAGTGGTCCCCCATCCCGGAATAGGGCTCGAGGACGCATGTCATGGGCTGGAGGGACAGGCCTGCCGAAGCAGCAGTAAGATGTACTCGCTCATAGGTGCGTCCCGCGCGTACCTGGTCATGCCGGGAACTGCCTTTTGTCGCGATCCAGCCGAACGCAGCAGCTGATTCTGCCTGTTTTCGTGCTAATCGGAGAATCAGTCCCCTTGCGAGGCCGTTTCTTAATCCTGCAGGGCTTATCCGGAGGGGGAGCAGTGAGAGCCAGCCTCGAACACCATCAAGTCCAGTCTCACTCGCCCCATACCCGTCCGAATACTGATGGGCGGAAATCGGGGGAATCCGGACATGGAACAGAAACTCGGAGAAGCGATCACGGTCGGAGAAGGTGATCTCCATTGCATCGGTGATGTGCGTACTGAGTTCCTGCCGGAATGACGGCTCGGCTGAGAATCCCAGGGTAGTGAACGGCTGGTTGGCTGCATCCGCGAGTATGGAGATGATGTCTGACGGGATCGGATCGTTCGTATAGATACTCCTGTTTGTATGCCGGGTTTCGAGCCATGCGAAGAGGGGATCACTCACCACTCCTAGATCAGGGACAAGCACGATCTCAGCAACAGGCTGCCCAGGATCAATATCACCTACTGGCCAGGACGAAGGAAATAATGAAATTTCAGCCCTGAGTCCCGCTTCCCGCGCAGCGATATCCAGGTTCTCGATGAATGTACCGCAGGAGATACAGGCCTGGCGGGATCCTGGATCCATGAGAGACAGGAGGCGCCTTTTGTCCAGATAGAGATCAATCCGGCATGAGTCCTTGCAGAGTACTGACCAGGGCTGGATATTCAAAGGGCTGGGTGCCAGGATGGCATACGAGAGGATTTGGCCACGGCTATCTATGGGTCCGCCACCCTGATCGAAGGGAAGGATCATTACAGTTCACGCTCCTCCGGGTGGACCGGAGACTGCACCTTTGGGTGAAAGCCGGACATCATCCTCCCTCTGAAGATATGTCAGTTCTTTGCAAAGTGCCCCGGTAATGAAAATAAAGGCCCAGTGCGACTATCAGGGTGGAAAGGCTCACCAGATTTGCACCGACAACAATGAGATCATTGATAAAGAAGCCATAGGCCGCCCAAAGCGCCACTCCAAGAGTAAACTGGACCAGGGTAAGAACACTGATGTCTTTGACCGATCTGGTTCGGTTCATCCTGATTATCTGTGGGATGAAACCAAACATTGTCAATGCGGCAGCCATGATACCAACAAAGAACCAGAACGTCATGAATCATCAGCTCCCGTAGCAATAAGGCGTCCATAGTCAAATGAATTGTGACCTCATCGATGCACCTGGTCTCGAATCGGCATCGTGTATTCCCCTGCAGCCTTTGTTCTTGAGAATTTCCCTTCAATACTGTTTGGGGTACAGGAGCATTTCAAGCCCATTTCCACGATAGAGGAAAAAAGAACAATCTCATGAGCGAGATTGCGTTGAGATCCAATTGAAGTCCAAATCAGGCTTCCATTCTTCGGTCGGGATTTTTCTTATCAAGAGAGATGAGAGCTCCAAGAATGGTGAGCACGAAAAAAACGAGGAAAATAATCTGCATGCTTGCCAGGAATCCTTGAGACATTTCTGGGTTGATAGAAGTGCTACCCAGCAGGATTGAAAAGACGATCATGACAATACCCATCGAGAGCATCATGCCGGTACTCCGCATCGTTGCCAGAAATGAGGACGCGATTCCATACTGGCTCTTTTCCACACTCCCCATGACAACGGTGGTGTTGGGGGTGGAAAAGAGCCCAAGGCCGAACCCCAGAAAGATAAGGAAGAGGACGATCCATGAAAGCGCCGTATCCATCCCGAGGAAAGCCAGGCCGAGAAGCCCTGCAGAAGAGGTAAAGAGACCGATCGCTGCCAGCCGTGAAGTATCAGTCCTGTCAGAGAGCCTGCCTGCAACCGGAGCGATGACCATCTGGATAAAGGGCTGGATGAGGAGGATCGATCCTGCTGTTGCGGGAGACATTCCCCTGACAATCTGCAGGTAAAGGCTGAGCAGGAATGTCACCGCAAATGTTGCGCTGTAATTGATGAGAGCTGCGAGATTTGAGAACGAAAATGTCCGGTTTGAAGAGATGAGCGTGATAGGGAAGAGCGGTGAGGATTTTCCAGATTCCACACGATAAAATATGAGAAACGTCAGCCCGGAAAGAAGGATGCATATGAACGCATCAGGGTTGGGGATCCGTGACGTGCCTATAAAGAAGAGGACGAGTGCTATAGCAGAGAGTACCGCTCCCTGATAATCAAATGTTTCCCGCCGGTTTTCGTTAAGGATTGGGGGGATCCTCCTGACGTAAAGGAGGACAATGCACCCGAGAAGAACTGTGATGAAAAAAATACTCCTCCACCCGAAGAGCTGGGTGAGGATCCCCCCGATGAAGGGGCCGAGGGTCATCCCCCCGTATACCGCCATCACATTGATACCGACTGCGCGTCCCCTCTCCCCCGGGGGGTACAGATCAGCTATGATAGCAATAGCCGTGGAGTACAGCATCGCACCCCCGATCCCCTGGAGGAACCTGCAGGCAAGAAGCAGGGATGCAGAAGGGGAGAAAAAGGCAAGGAGTGATGCAAAGGTGTACACCAGGGTTCCGGTGGAAAATACTTTCGCTCTCCCGATGATATCGCCGAGCATTCCGGCAGGGAGCAGGAAAATCGCTGAAGAGAGAAGATATGCTGCCGGGATCCAGGACAGCATGATGGCATCAATGGCAAACTCCTCGCCGATAAGCGGAAGGGCGAGGTTGATGCTCGAACCGGTGAACGGATTGAGGAACGTGCCGATCGTGACGATGACAAGGATGACTCCCCGCGAACTGCGGTTTGCCTGTTCAGACATCAGGTGCTCCCCTGAACCTGGAAATAAAAATTCCGGTAATCGTGATGAAATCTTGCATCAGGGCTTTTATTAATCTTTACCGGCAAATCCTGAAAAATGGTCGTATCAGAGAGCGGGGCTCTCTTTTCCGATAATACGTGCGATGTCAGCCATTTCGCGGGCAAGGAGCCTGATGAGGTCATCAACGGTGAGCAGTCCCACAAGACGGCCCCCCTGGTCAACGATCGGCATCCTTCGGATCCCTGAGGCTTTCATCTCCTGGATGGCATCAAATATTCCTGTATCTTTCCGGATAGTCTTGAGATCCCGGGTCATAATGCCCTCAATCAGGGCCGATTCAGGTTCCCCACAGAGTGTTTCACTCCGGAGTGCGATGTCCCTGTCGGTCACAATCCCCACCGGCTGGTGGTTATCGGTAACCACCACACAGCCGATATTCTTGTCTCTCATCAGCTTCGCTACGAACTGGACGGTGGCATCGGGTTTGACGCTCACCACGTTGGTCTGGCAGCATGCATACACGGTCATAGGTTGTATCCCGGTTCTAAGAAAAATGACGTGACAGTATTAAGTTATGATCCTGAATCCTGCAGTTCAGACGATAAGTCTCCGGCGCATAAGCCGCAGAGAGAGGATGAAGCAGAGGGCGGTCACCATGATTATCCAGAGAAGGCTGTAGAAGAAGAGGGGGGAGAGGGATGAGAGGGTAAGTGAACGGGTGATGATAACGAGCTGGGTAAGCGGCAGGAGAGTAACAGCAATGACCTGTACTGTCTGCGGCAGCACCTCAAGCGGGAAGAAGGTCCCCGAGAAGAGGAACATGGGGGTGATGAAGAGGAACGCCGGATAATTGAGTGCATCGATACCAGGTGTGATCGCAGTAAAACACATTGCGATGCAGGCAAAGAGCAGGCCTGCGAGGAATGAGAATGGGATAATGAGGAGGGATAACGGGAGGTCGACCACGCCAAAAAGAATGAGAACGAGCAGCATCACCGATGAATAAATGAGACTTCTTGTTGCACCCCACAGGAGTTCACCTGTTATCACATCATCCAGCGAGAGTGGTGTCGCGATCATGGCATCAAACGTCTTCTGGTAATACATCCTCACGTAAGAAGAATAGGTACATTCGAAGAACGACGCGTTCATGATGGAGATGGCGAGCAACGCGGGGGCGATATAATTTACATAGGGAATGCCATTGATCTCCCCGACATACATCCCGAGTCCGAAACCAATTGCAAGGAGATAGAGGACCGGTTCTATGAAGGGGGGGAGGAAATTGACCTGGTAGGTCTTGAAGAACACATCCCAGTTCCTTCTCCACACGTTGAGGGACAATCGTGATATTCGGGGAATCAGATAGGTATCCATGTCCCCCTCACTCCCTAAGGATCCTCCCAGTCAGTTTCAGGAACACATCCTCAAGCGTTGCCTGTCGTGCATATACCCGGCCGGGATTACAGCGTTCAAACAGCTCTTTTGCTATCTCTCTCGGCTTATCGGTATGGACCTGAACAATGTCTCCGAATATTTCGTATCGCACAGGCATAGTGTCCAGGCAATCGATTACAGGGCGGGAGTGTTCCACTTCAAGAATGTCAGCACCCACGTATTTCGAGATGAGATCCTGCGGGCTTCCTTCAACAAGGATCTTCCCGCCCTCCATGATGACCAGCCGGTTGCAGAGGCGCTCCGCCTCCTCGAGATAGTGCGTGGTGAGGACGATGGTGTTTCCCGAAGCCTGAAGACTTTTCAGTTTCTCCCAGATCAGGTGACGACCCTGCGGATCGAGCCCTATCGTCGGCTCATCTAAAATAAGGAGCTCCGGATTGTTGATAAGGGCCCGTGCCAGAAGGAGCCGTCGCTTCATACCACCGGATAGTTTTTCAATGGGAACATCCCGCTTCTCCTCGAGCTGTACAAAAGAGAGGAGGTCTTCTGCACGATTCGCTGCCTCTCGTTTCGGGATCTCAAAGTAGCGGGCATAATTCGTAAGGTTCTCAAAACAGGTGAAGTCCGGATCGAGATTTGTTTCCTGAGGGAGTACCCCGAGTTTTCCCTTGATTTCCCGGGGATGGGTGGTGACATCCAGGTCAAAGACAGAGAGGCTGCCGCTCGTCTTTGGTGATATGCACTGGATCATCCTCATTATTGTCGTTTTCCCGGCCCCGTTCGGTCCCAGGAAGCCAAACATCTCTCCCTGCTGTACTGAAAAGCTTATTGAATCGACAGCAGTAAGCGAGCCATACGTTTTGGTGAGTGTCTCTGCACAGATTATCCCTCCCATACTCACCCTTCCATGGAGTAGATGAGTTTGATTTCAAGAACATTCTTTCTGTTGGACATTTCCGCACCCTGATCATTTTCATGAATTGGTTGGCCAAAGATTATTGTATACCGAGTCTGAGAAGGTTTGTCATGCCAATACGTGAGATTGCCGTCAGCAATTTCAAAAGTTTCCGGGATCTTCAGTTCTCACCGGACAATTTTAACATCATCATCGGATCAAATGCATCCGGAAAGTCAAATCTTATCCAGGTCTTCAAATTCATCAGGGATATTGCCAAATACGGGCTCAATAATGCCATCTCTCTCCAGGGAGGAGTGGAATATCTCCGGAATACCATTATCGGGCCGGCAATGCCTTTCGCCTTCAGGATAGTCTATGTTCTGGAGGAGAAGAGGGCGGATGTTATCGGAGTGAAGGATGGACTTCCCGTATATTTTGAACCGTACGAGATAAAGTATGAATTTGCCCTGACCTTCCCCGACAGCGGTGAAAGTTACGAGATCTCAATCGATCTCCTGACGGTTTCAGGAAATTTTTGCCATTCCGGAGCATCAGGGATACATCAACTCGGTGCCGGGACCCTCACCCTCTCAAGAGTCGATGGATCGGTTGCATACTGTGTCTGCCCACCCGGAGGACTCGAACTGAAAGACCTGGATCTCTTTCCCCAGTATTTCCAGAAGAGACAGATCCCCCTGAAATGGCTGATCATGAACCTCCCGATATCAGTTCCCGGGATACCCCCTATCGAATGGATATTTCGCGGGATGAAGGTATACGATTTTGATCCTAGACTCCTGAAGCGTGCAGTTCCTATCATGGGAAAGACCGAACTTGAGAAGGACGGGAGCAATCTTGCCATCGTGATAAAGAATATCCTTGAAGATCCGAAGAAAAAAACAGAATTTTTCAGCCTGATCAGGGAGATGGTACCATTCGTTGACGAGATCGCGGTGGAAAAATTTATGGACATGTCACTGTTCCTGAAACTGAAGGAAATTTACAGCAGAAACAAATTTCTCCCCGCATCCATGGTCTCCGATGGTACTATCAACATCCTTGCCCTCATAATCGCGCTCTATTTCGAGAACCGGCCGGTCACGATCATCGAGGAGCCTGAACGGAATATCCATCCGTTCCTTATCTCTAAGCTTGTTGAGATGCTCAAGGATGCCGCTTCATCGAAACAGGTCATTGTCACCACACACAATCCCGAGATGGTGAAACAGGTCGATATCGAGGACATTTTACTCATTTCAAGGGATGCAGAGGGATTTTCACGACTGAGCCGTCCTTTTACCAGAAAAGAGATACGTACGTTTCTTGAACATGAGATCGGCATCGAGGATCTCTTTATCCAGAACCTCCTGGGAATGGAATGAAGGAACGGCGCCTCTTCATTCTGGTTGAGGGGAACGACGATGAGCGGTTCTTCTCAAGGGTAGTAAAACCGCTTTTTGCTGACCTTTATACGTCTGTTGAGATTGTCATGTATGCCTGCATGAAGAATGAGAAGGTGAACAGTTTCATCCGCAGCATCGGCGAAATGGGGCATGACTTCATCATGTGTGCCGATATCGATCAGGAACCCAATGTCCTGGCAAAAAAGCGCCTTTTAAACGAGAGGTATGATCTTTATGCAAATGATCATTTTATCATTATTATAAGGGAGATCGAAAGCTGGTACCTTGCCGGCATGGATGAGCGGGCACAGCATCGCCTCGGCATCAGGAGGTATGGGAGCACCAATCATATCACCAAGGAGATATTCAATGGCATGATCCCCCGCCATTACAAATCAAGAATCGCGTTCATGGGCGATATTATCACCTTGTTCTCGGTGCATGAGGCGAGGGAGAGAAACCGTTCTTTCTCTTTTTTCTGTCACAGATATCGTCTTCTTCCGGATGAAACTGACGCGAACACTCCCCCCCCGGCCCCTGAGGCAGAATAGTAATCGTTGTTTCATGAGTGGGGGATCTCTCCCACCCTCTCTTTTTTTGCCAGGGATTGGTGAAATCCGGCATGTGAGGGTAAAAGGCTTATCACTCCCGGATTCGAATAGAGGTATAGGTGGTTTCTGGTGCAGGTATCCATGAAACTGGAGATGAAGGACTCTCCCGGTCAGCTGGTGGCCGCGTTGAAGCCGATATCGGAAGTTGGCGGAAATATCATCGCGGTCATTCATCAGAGGGATGAGAAGGCTGAAGGAGATGTACTGGGCGTCCAGATTGTGCTCGAACTGCAGGAACAACGTCTGGGGGAACTGCTCTCACTGATAAAGAGCCAGGGAGTCAATGTACTCCGGCTGGGAAAAGAGCGGCTCCTGTATAAACAGACCATGATCATGATCGGGCATATCATGCATACCGATCTAGGAGATACCGTAGATAGGATTGACTGCACCGGTTTTGCAGAAGTGACCGAGCTCACCATGGTGATGCCTGCAATAAATGAACCCTCGTCCGCACGGCTTGTGATAAAGGCCGTCAACAAAGCTGACATGGAACAGGCTCTGGGCATCCTCCGCGGAGTCGCAAAAGAGAAAAATCTTCTCATCATTGAGCCGCTGGAGGCAACGGGATGAAGATCGCTATACTGGGAATGGGATCTGTCGGCCGAGGCCTCCTTGAAATGATCGATGGAAAGGAGCTCGGGCTTATGGTCACCGGTATTGCAGACTCAAAGAGTGCCCTCATGGACCCTGATGGTATCCATATCGAGGAAGTCCTGATGGCAAAACGCGAGAGGGGATACTGCGGTGACAAGAGCCTCTCGGCAGCTGATGTTGTCGAACGGTGCGATTACGATGTGCTCGTCGAGGTGACACCGACTGATGCAGATTCTGGTGAGCCTGCCACCGGTTTCATGAAAACAGCCATAGGGAGGGGAAAACATGTGGTCACCTCCAATAAAGGTCCCATTGCACTGCATTTCTCCACCCTGCAGTCCCTTGCCCGGAAGCATGGGGTTGTCATACGGTATGAAGCGACAGTAGGGGGCGCGATCCCGGTCATGCATACCCTCGAGCATGGGCTTGCCGGCAACCGGGTGCTTGCCGTATATGGCATACTGAACGGAACCTCAAATTTCATCCTGACAAGAATGGCCGCAGAAGGTCTCACCTATGAACAGGCACTCCTGGAAGCCCGGGAGATGGGGTACGCTGAAGCAGATCCGACCTACGATGTGAAGGGAATCGATGCAGCCATCAAGCTCGTGATCCTCTCCAACACCATATGGAAGAGGAATGTGAAACTCTCTGACGTCACCATCACCGGGATAGATATGCTCACGAACGATGCGCTCAGGTTGGCAGAGGATCAGCATTGTACGATCCGGCTGATTGCAGAGGCTATACCGGAAAAAGGAATTTTAAGAGTCGCTCCGCGAATCCTGCCCCGGACCCATCCTCTCGTGGTAGAAAATACCCTCAATGCAATAACGATTGACACGGATATGGCAGGAGAGATCACCCTCATCGGAAAGGGGGCGGGTTCGAGGGAGACGGCCAGTGCCTGCATTGGCGACCTCCTCTTCATCAAGGATAGCCATGCGAGGGGTAATTAAACGGAGACGGGAATTTCTCCATCTGATGAGAGGGTATACCGTCGAAAGGGGGTCATTTACCGTCACCGATGTCCAGAACGGGGCAGGGGTTCCCCGGAGCACAGCGCAGGACTGGATAACCCGTCTGGTTGAAGAGGGGTGTGTTATCCAGCGGGAGAAGAAACAAGGGCGTTCACCTGCACGGTATGCCACCGTTTCAGCCCTCCCCCAGAGCGCCTGCAGGAAAATTTTCACCACCGTGGATGGAGATCAGGTCCAGATTTTTCACGAATGCCTGAGCGGGGGATGTGCCGCCTTCTGCGGGCATCATCATATGCTTGCCAATGGCGTGGTGAAGCAAGTACAGAGGGACGGGCAGCTCCTCCGGGAATTCGCGCGGATTGGATATTCTGATGTGAAGATCGGGCTGCCTCCTTCCCCTGCAGTGGGAGTGGTCGGAGTCACCCGTGATGGAGATGATATCATACAGCATATCCGCTGTATCGGGGGCCCTGCATATTCTCTGACCGACATGATAGGGCATGCAGACGGGGTATGCGATGTCCTGGTGAGAAGGGAAGGTACTATTGTGGTTGGTGCGGTCAGGACCCGTGCCCTTTCACACCTGATAATTGGCATCGATGACACTGACAGTTCGGAGGGAGGGGCAACCTTTGCCCTTGCGCTTGCCCTGCTCCAGTATCTTGGTGCGAGAAAGGGAGTGATCCCCATTGATCACCGTGTCGTCATGCTCAGCCCGGATATACCGTGGAGGACAGCCGGAAATTCATGCAGCTACATCGAACTTGCAACGACCCATGAATCAATTGGAAAGGTGGTGGAGCGGGCGATATTGTTCGTTGAGGACGAGGCTCTTTCAGGGGAATGGGGAATTGCTGTGAAACAGGGATTCTGTATCGATCCCCCTCTGAGATTATACGGCAAAAAGGCACGGGAAGAGATGGTTGGCAGGGAATTTGCAGAGGAGACGGCCGGAAGGCAGGGAATTACCCTGCATGGCGGCAGAGGTGTTATCGGGGCACTTGCTGCTGTTGCCCTTTCCGGGCTCCCCAATGAGATTCTCCTCTCACCGGAACAAAATATTCCTCCTTAACAGCCTGGATTTAATCATGATCTCAATGGATTCATTTTCGATACCGGATTGAGTATACCTACACCACCCTACTGTTACAAACTTCATTTCACGCTTCCATTTGGAACACGCAGGTCAATTCCGATGTATTGCGGTAACATTGAACAATGCTCGTGCTGATATCATCATATGCTTATCGCAGAGGGCGCAAGCAGGGCGCTTGCTCCTGAACTTCTTGAGCGCATCGAGGTGTTCCAGAAAGGAGAGATCACTGAGTATAAGATTTACCAGAATCTCGCAGCACAGATCCCGGATCTCCACAACAGTCAGGTCCTTGAAAAGATGGCGAGAGAGGAGCTCAGCCATTACTCCTTCTGGAAAGGGTTGAGCGGAAGAGATGTGCAACCTGACAGGCTGAAACTGGTCTTCTATCTCCTTGTCGCCCGCCTCTTCGGCCTGACATTTGGTATAAAACTGATGGAAAAACGTGAATCCGAGGCAGTGGAGACATACCGAGAAATCCTGCTGTTCATTCCGGAAGCAGCACGGATATTAGCGGATGAAGAAGAACATGAACATCAGATCGTCGGCATGCTCGATGAGAAGCGTCTACGGTACGTCGGATCAGTGGTTCTCGGTATCAACGATGCTCTTGTTGAATTTACCGGAAGCCTCGCAGGGTTCACCCTTGCCCTCCAGAATAATCAACTGATTGCGGCAGCAGGGCTGATCATGGGTATTGCTGCTTCTCTTTCGATGGGGTCTTCAGAGTATCTCTCCCAGAAATCAGAGCGGTCAGACAACAATCCGCTGACTGCAGCCCTCTATACGGGTGGGGCGTATGTGCTGACTGTTGTGGTCCTGATCATGCCGTTTCTCCTGATGAACCAACCGCTGCAGGCATTTGCCCTCACCCTCATTCTGGGCATACTCATCATCGTTCTTTTTACCTTCTATACCTCTGTGGCAAAGGATCTCCCTTTCCTGAAAAGATTCTCCGAGATGGCCACCATAAGTCTTGGTATCGCCGCAATCTCATTTGTTATAGGCATCCTGGTCAGGGTGTACCTGAATGTGGAGGTCTGAACCGGAATAAATAGAAGGGAGCCTGGGAGGAAATTCCCCTTTTGGATTGATACCTGCTGTACCATAATTGTTCAAAAGGGGGAAAAATGGTCATAAGAAAAAATTGTAAAAAGGATATAAGAAGGGGAAGATGTTCACTTTTTTGGCACAAACTTTGTTTTCGCTGCCCCACACACCGGGCAACACCAGTCACCTGGAACCGATTCGAACACTACACCGGGGCTGACACCTACGTCCCCTTTTTCAGGATCGTAGATATGGCCGCAGACAACGCATATCATCTTTTGCATGATAAAACCTCGATAAATTGATAAAAGGCCAGAGGATTTCCCTTGGTCTTTTTTTCCTTCATGTGACTTTGAGCTGATAGAGGGGTTTTCGCGCATCCCTGAAATTAAACTTGGCCACGATAAGACCTGCATCTTTGAGGCGGTTGAGTGAGTTGCGGATGGTCCGTGGTGAGAACGCAACATTCCCGACCATCTCGTTTAATGTCCGCGGCTTGCCATCCACCAGCAGTGAGAATACTGCCTTTGCTGAAGAGGGGAACTCCCCAATCGGAATTTCAATCTCTGTCGTCATTTTTTGATTTCACTTCTTTATTTCTCGTGAGTTTATCTCTTTTCTGTCACCTTGTTGCGTCGACCTCGATCACTCTTGGATTGACCGAGAGGAAATGCTTGGTCACATCGTAGTTCCCAAGGGTCACGCTGTAATAGCGGAGGAACTTGTCCTTGATATCGCGCATGACCTGGGGGTTCTCGTTGACCTTGGCGTCGACCCAGATGGTCCTCTTGTTGCCGTTCG
>JAAYWH010000001.1 GCA_012516785.1 Methanomicrobiales archaeon | reverse complement strand
GGCATATCCGACGCGGGTTGGTGAAGGTCCCTTCTCGACCGAGATGACCCGTGAGGTATCCGATCGGCTTGGCATCCAGGAATTCGGTACCGTGACCCACCGACAGCGCAGAATCGGGGAATGGGACGGTGAGATGGCCCGGTATTCTGCCATGATCAACGGGTGTACCCAGGCGGCCATTACCGGAATCGACAGGGTGGACCCGCTCTGTTTTGGCATCACGGATTACGACAAGCTCAGTGAAAAAGCCCTTGCATTTATCGAAATAGCCGAAGAGGATATCGGGGCTCCTGTTACCCTGATCTCCACCGGGCCGGATGTTGCCCATATCATCGATATCAGGGATGAACTATGAGGCGGAGCCTGCTTCCCATCCTCTGCTGTCCCGTCTGTAAGGGTGACGTGGT
Organism: Methanomicrobiales archaeon; assembly: GCA_012516785.1. Classification (GTDB taxonomy): domain Archaea; phylum Halobacteriota; class Methanomicrobia; order Methanomicrobiales; family Methanospirillaceae; genus UBA9949. The sequence continues at coordinate 2,001 of JAAYWH010000001.1, read as the reverse complement.
GCTCACGGTTGCTGAAGAGGATGAGAAGGAGATTCTCGAGGGGGACCTCCATTGTCCGGTATGCCAGGTTCATTACCCGATCGAGGAGGGAATCCCGAACCTCCTTCCACAGAGCACGGTCCCATAACACACTCAGGTATCCCCCATTTTTTGGCTCTGAAATAAGCCGATGGATTATAATGAGGAGCCAGGCGAGGGGATGCTCCATTCAATCTTTGATTCTGCCAGGAATTTCAAAGGGACGTGGATTATGAGGGAAAACAGCGATACTCAATAGGCTTACCAAAGAACATCGTGGCCGCATACTATGGAACCAGACCTTATCGGACACCTGATCATCCTGAATGCAATTGTTCTCCCGCTCGCCCTCCTCGTGGACCGGCTTATCGGGGACCCCAGGAGCCGGTATCACCCGGTAGCCCTTATTGGATCATTTATAGGATGGTGGGGCCGCCCGATGCTCTGGCAACCCTGGATCCAACGAATTGCGGGCGCTGGAATGTGGGTAGTGACGGTGATCCTTTTCTCGCTCCCGTTCTTCCTTGTTTCCTGGCTGTTTCCCTGGTTTCTCTTCCTCCCGGCCGGGGCACTCCTCTTGAAATTCTGCCTTGCCTGGCGATCACTTGAAGAGCATGCTGCTGCGGTCGACCTGGCACTGGGCCAGAATATCACGGAAGGGCAGAATACAGCTTCCCTGATGGTGAGCCGTGACACCCGGGACCTCACCCCGGAACAGGTACGGTCGGCTGCGTACGAATCGGTGGCTGAGAACCTCGTCGACAGCATCGTCTCTCCCCTGTTCTATTTCGGACTCTTCGGGCTCCCCGGGGCAGCGGTATTCCGGGCGGCAAATACCATGGATGCCATGCTCGGCTATCGGGACGAACGGAAACGTATCGGCTGGTGGCCTGCCCGGATGGATGATATCCTGAACTTCATCCCGGCCCGGTTAGCCGGGGGGCTGCTTATCCTGTACTTCGCCGCCCAGGGGAGGTTCTCCCAGGCCTGGCAGGGGCTTATGAGGGACCGGAGAAAAAGGCCGGGGATCAACGGGGGTATCCCGATGTCAATTATCGCCGGTGGTGTCGGGGTCCGTTTCGAGAAACCAGGGGTCTATATCATGGGAACCGGGGAGCGGTCCCTTGAAGAGGCAGGAGAGGAGATTGTGAAAGTGGTCCGGGTGATTACCGTTACCTTATGTGCCCTTATCAGTATGGGACTATTTTTATTGGGATCAGGAATAATATATACAGGATTATGAAACTCGAGGAGCTGAGACACGGCACCGAGCTCCTGAAGCGCGGCTTTGCGTCCATGCAGAAAGGGGGAGTGATTATGGATGTGGTCAATGCCAGCCAGGCAGCGATCGCGGAGCAGGCTGGCGCGGTCGCGGTCATGGCGCTTGAGCGTGTCCCTGCAGACATAAGGAAAGCCGGCGGTGTCGCCCGGATGGCAGATCCGGCGATCGTCCTTGAGATCATGGATGCCGTCTCTATTCCCGTCATGGCGAAAGTGAGAATTGGTCATTTTGTTGAAGCGCAGGTCCTTGAGTCGCTCGGTGTGGATATGATTGATGAGAGCGAAGTTCTGACCCCCGCTGATGAACAGTTCCATATCGACAAGAAGCAGTTCTCCATCCCCTTCGTCTGCGGTGCGCGGGACCTTGGAGAGGCATTACGCCGCATCCATGAAGGGGCTGCCATGGTCCGCACGAAAGGGGAGGCGGGAACAGGGAATGTCGTGGAAGCGGTCCGGCACATGAGGAATATCAATGGCGAGATTCGGGCTCTACAGGGCAGAACCCCGCAGGAGATTGTTGATCGGGCACGGGATCTTGAAGCACCGGCTGACCTTCTTCTCGAGACCGTCAAGCGCAGTCGCCTCCCGGTAGTGAACTTCTCTGCCGGGGGCATCGCCACTCCCGCTGATGCCGCAATGATGATGCAGATGGGGGCTGACGGGGTCTTTGTCGGCTCGGGTATCTTCCTCTCGGCGAATCCT
>JAAYWH010000020.1 GCA_012516785.1 Methanomicrobiales archaeon | reverse complement strand
GGCGCACCATACCATGGTCCACGTTGATCTCGGGCAGCACCACGTATTCTGCGAACGCCCCGAACGCATGCTTAAATTTGGTGCTTTGGAGGGTCTTACAGGCAGTCGTATGCCCGCGAAGGCAGGCATTGCATGTGTTACAGGGGACATGGTGAGTCACCACGACCCGATCGCCTTCCCTCCACTTCGGATCTGCGCCAGGACCGGCCTCGGTAATGATACCGGTGCATTCGTGCCCAAACGCCCCTATGCCGCCCGGCCTGCCGGCACGTTTGATCCGGTACCATTCCATGACATCCGACCCGCACACACCGCAGGCCATGATCCTGACTTTTATCTCCCCTGGTCCAACAGGGAGATCCCCCACCTCTTCGATGCGGATGTCATGGTTCGAATAATAGACTGCAGCTTTCATGGTATTCACTGTGGAGAGGAACGGTATAATAGATTTGAAAAATCTCGCTTTCGAGGAATGACCTGGCGTCACAGGAATGAAACGGTATCCGGGATAATTTTTTTTAAATACCCGGTGATCATGAGGGGGGGAACAGTACTATTCTCCGGATGGGGGGATGTTAAAACCTCCTCTCCGTTTAGGGAGTATGTCGTCCTTTCTCCACAACCCTTTTATACCATACTAGCAAGTCCCGGTTTGTAGAAGAGGAGAAAAATGTTTGAAAAACTATCTGAGAGTTCAGGGAATGTTGTTGGGTACAAAGTTGTCGGAAAGCTTGCGCCATCCGATTACGAGCAGCTTGAACCGGAATTCAGAGCATTGGTAGAAAAAGAAGGTTCGATCCGTTTGTTGTTTGACATGGCCGGGTACAAAGGAGAAACAGCAAAGGGCTGGATAGCCGATTACAAATTCGGGCGTGAATTTCACAATAAAGTCCAGAAAATGGCGGTCGTAGGCGATACTACCTGGGAGAAGTGGCTAACGCATCTGGCCAAAGCTGCGTATGCAACCGATGCCAGGTTTTTCCCGTCCGCTGATATCAGCAAGGCCTGGACCTGGCTTCGCGAATGATGGTTTCCAGTGGAACTGCCCCCGGCAGTTTCCTGCTTTCTGCCCGGCCGGATGGCAGTCATTGACGGTTTTAAAAATGGGGTTTGCCATTGTGCTTTTGTGTGCGGGTGTCTTGGCAGATTCACTTGAATCCACATTGAGAGTTATTTTTCCGATAATCCTGCGGGGTTCTCTGGAAATCCCAAAAAATTAGTCGAGTTTTGAGGCATGAGGCAGGCATCCGTGGTAGATATCAAGGGCTTCCTTCACGGTGTGGTCTTCATGGACAATTGCCTTGATCGCCTTGATCATACCGAGGGGATTTTCATCCTGGAAGATATTCCGCCCGAAATCGACTCCGGAGGCACCTGCCTGGACGGAGTGGTAGGCCATCTGGAGAGCGTCAGGAGGACTTGAGTACTTCCCTCCGGCTACGACAACCGCAGTGGGAGCAACCCAGTCGACCAGTTTGGAAAATTCCTCGCAATAATAGGTCTTGATGATCCGGGCCCCGGCATCCTGGCAGATGCGGGAGGCAAGTGCCAGGTAGCGGAGATCTCTTGCCATGTTTTTACCAACGGCGGTCACAGCCAGGACCGGGATTCCGTACTCTTCAGCATGATTGATCATATCGGTCAGGTTGAGGATCGTCTGCTGCTGGTTGGCAGAGCCGACATACACACTGACTGCCACCCCTGCTGCATCCATCCGGATGGCTTCCCGGATGGTGACGGTGAGCTTCTCGTCGCTCAGCTCCTCGAATAGGACGCTGTTTCCCCCCGTCACCCGCAGCATGATGGGTTTTGACCCGAGATCTCCGGGTGCGATATTGCTCCGGACTGCCCCGCGGGTTGTCATCAGGCAATCGCAATAGGGAAGGAGTGTTTGTATGGTCCTGCTCATGTTACGCAGGCCTGTCGTCGGCCCCTGGAAATAGGGATGGTCGACGGCAAGCATGACCACCCGGTTATCTTTCGGACTGATGATCCGGTTCATCCGGCTCTGAATTCCAACATCAAGGTATGCCTGTACCATGGGGACATCTCACGAGAAGTAATGATTCACAACGCTAAAAATAGTTGGTCCTACTCTCCCTTCGGCCTGACGATCAGGTATCCTTTCTCGGTCAGCCAGTGGTGAAATTCATGGGTGCTGTGCAGGCAATGGGATGCACAAATCGCCCGGATCTCTTCATATTTGGGAGATTTTTCCATCTCTTTATTCAGAAGCAGCTGCACCGGGCATTGCACGTCATTACAATACTCCCGGCGTTTATAATCGGTATAACCCTTCATCGATCCCATAATAGGTACTCAGAAATGAACGGAAAAAGGTTTATGGAAGAGAAAGGATGGGTGCGGAACTTTCCCCTTTTTTTACTGCACACACCGGATCGGAGATGATGACAGCGGTCCGGTTTGCCCGACTGATCGATGGTTCTGACGAGAGGCTCCCTCGTCAAAATCCCCGATGCAGCCCATACTTTCTCGCACACCGTATCGCATATCCATACTCCTCTTCCGTAATACCGCGTAGGAGTGCTTCAAACCCCGGATACTTCTCGATAAAATCAGGTGATGACACTGACGAATTCCAGTGGTACTGGTCCATGATATTCACGTACGCTTCCCGTGATACCCGCTCCCCGATGAACTGCATCACCAGGTCCGATCCGGCGAGTTCCCTGGGAAGGACCAGGTGCCGGATGATAAGTCCCTGCTCTGCAACACCATCCCGGACGACAAGATCCCCGACCTGCCGCTGCATCTCGAGGATGGCCTCCTGCATGAGTGCCGGATAGCCCGGTGCATCGGAGAGTGTCCGGGCAATCTCCTCCCTTCCGTATTTTGCATCGGGCATGTAGATGTCGATCACTCCCTCGAGAAGGCGG
>JAAYWH010000019.1 GCA_012516785.1 Methanomicrobiales archaeon | reverse complement strand
AGGGCGTCAAGAACAGCAAGGCATCCCTTCACCAGGTCCGTTGATTCGTCATCGTTCGGCAGGTCGATCGGGTAGAGCAGGTGGGCCCCGTTCCCGGAGTCGGCCATGACAGGATCCGGGAACCCCTGCTCCCCAAGCCAGGTCCGGATCCGCCCGGCATGAGCAAGAGCTGCCTCGTGTTCCTCATCGGTCGATGAGACTCCGCTTGGCCGTACCGGGTCCAGGTCGATGGGGAGCCAGCGCCTGCTGATTACGTCAGAGTCGCTGGTGGTCGGATCCTTCCGACCCAAGTTCATCTTCACCCGGTTCGCTCTCCGGGAGAGCAGGGCCGGGTCAACCGCGTTCAATGTGACATAGATCCCGGCGACTTCCGGCAGCGTGTCCAGGTTTGCTGCCTTCTCAGCTAGCGTATCGAAGTTGTCGAAATACCCGCTATGGACCGAATGGTCGGTCAGGGCCCGTAGCTCCACAATCCCGCCATCCCGGAAAAGGGCCGCGAGGGCCCTCTTGACCTCGCTGCTCATGCCGATCCATCCTGCCAGTCCGGGAGGAGGGGGAAGAGCGGTGCCGAGACCGCTTCTCCCCGGGCGACCCGCTGGAAACTCACGAGCGGGATGATGAAGTGCCCGGCCCGCGTGTAGAGGATCACCGCTTTCCCTGCCCGGTTGATGGCTGCATGTCCCTCGATAGACATGACCTCGCCCTCCTCCTTTCCATGCGCAGATGTCTTCCGCTGGACCTGGATGATCGGCACGACCCGGCCGTAGAAGAGCAGTGCCCGGACCTCCTTTGCTTCGATCCGGTAGGACTCGCCATCTATCTCCACGAGAAGGATCTCGTTCTCACCGTGCGAGAGCGTCCCGGGTTCAGTCACCACGGTCACCCCGCCTCTCGTGCTTGACCTTCAGGACATAGTTATGGCCGGTGGTCCGCCGGATCCTGACCTCGGCAATTGCATCACCGTACTTCTTGATCTCTTCAGATAGTGCCTGGGGGAGTAGATAGAGCGGGACCGGCGAAGTGGAGTACTGTGTCATAGGCATCAGGCCACCTCTGCGGGCCAAATCGAAAATTCAGATAACCATACATTTTTTAATCCGAGAAGAGAGGATATTCTGGGTCCCTCAAGTTGAATCATTGTGGAAGATGCTTCTGATTTTGGGGGGCCCACTACTCTTTCCTGCATGTCTCACCCTCCTTCAGGACAAAGAGTCCTTTCCGCAAAAAGAACTCCCCGATGCCCGCGAACCCGGTCCGGCGTTCATAGGCTTCGACTGCTTCCCGTGTGACCACGAGCTGTTCCATGGTGTTTCGTTCCTGCATGCCGGCAACCCGTGCCGCCACATGCACACCAGCATGGCCAAACGGGTGAAATAAGGGTGAACGGGAGCTCCTGAAAGTGGGTCAGGATAAGCCTGACTGTATCACATAAAAGAAATCACCTCGAGATCCACCCGCACTCACTCGCAAGCTCCCAATCGAGATCGGTAAGCAGGACAGGGATAGAATAATTCGCGGTCCCGGGGCCGGGGACCTCAATCTTTTGAATGGTTACCGGGGGAATCGGGATATCTCCTCCAGGTGTAACCTGTGGGGAAGTGTTCATCGATGGGGGGAAATCCGAGATGCACCCGGAAGTGCAGAACCCCAGGAAAATTGATATAAAAATATGAACCTTGTCCATCGCAATCCAGATTCCTCCGGAGGTGATATCCTATAAGATGGACAAGAATATTTATAATCGCTCACATTATGAGAACCCAAAAATTCCTCGTGGAATTCGCCACAATAATCCATTCAACACTCTTTCGACCCGGTTCTCCGGTTGTATGACCTGGAGAAGGAAGGCATTCTGTCCTGATACTTGCGATCGATTCCATCCGACCTCGACCAGGTATTCCCCTGGTTCCAGTCCTGCGGTATCGAGGGTATATTCCCAGGTATTTTCCCAAGCCCCCCTCTCCGTCGCAACGACCGTGGCAGGTCGGACCGGGATGCGCAGACCGGTCTCTTCGATTACATCCGTATCATACATCCGCGCCGTTATCAGGTTTTCCGGTGCCATGTTCATGGTACCGTTCACCAGCACGTACTCTCCTGCGGGAACTACCAGGGCACTACCTAACTCCACGGTCGAAAGATGCAATGCGGGCTCTTCTATATAGACCGTCTGGATCACACATGAATCGTCCGTGCCGCTTCCCATGATCTGGTTCTCCAAGAGATTTGCGAGATCCAGAGCAGCGGAGATATTATCGGCTTGAGCCTCGGTTTCGAAGAGAGGTATACCGTCCGCCGTTATCATACGACATATTCCGGCCGACACGTTCGCCGAGATCGAGTAGTTCCGGTCCTGTCCCGGGTCCTGGACTATAATCATGAAGGGGCCACTATGGAACGTTTGGGTCGTCTCCGAATCCAATGTCCAGAATATTGTTCCAGTCGGGGACGCATTGACAACCTTGCTGTCGAGGAATGAATATCCTAGCCCCCACAGGGTGGCAGATCCATTGTGATAGCAGTCCCCGGTGATTGTGAGGGGGTCTCCTTTCGCAAGCACAGTGTCGTGACTCGCCTGGATATGAATTCCTGCGGCACAGGGGGTGATAACCGATATCAGTGCAGCAAGTGCCAGGACACAAACTGGAATTTCTGTTTTCAGGTCTGGTGACATGTCTTATCTCCTGGGCATAGGTGCCCTGTGAGACATCAATAGGATCCTTTAAACGATCTCTGTGCAGGAACACGAACAAACACCAGCCCTGATGGATTTTCCAGGTTTCGATATGAAGGATATCCCGGGGAGCCATTGTCTTCTGCGGGGGAAAAGCACCGATAGAAAGTTCTTTCATCCCGGGATTTCAGGAGCCGGGACAGAGATCTGATCAGGATGTATTCCTGTACCCTGGATCCTCCTGATCACATCGACAGCATTGTCTGTCAGGGCTATCTGTGAGCTCCTGCCAAGACGCTCCATTGCAACAACCCCCTCATCATACATCTTTGTGATCCGGCTGCTCACAACCGAAGGCGCGACACCAAGGGCTTCGGCAATATCACGCTGGGATGTGTCCGGGTGATCGAGGAGATAGGAGAGGATCTTCCGATCCGATCCGTTCTGGAATCTGGATATCACGATCTGGTCGTACGATGACATCCCCATCCCGCTCAGAACATACCGCGAGAATACTCCGTCCTGGAAGGAGGTGATCTTCCCGGTGAGCGACAGGATGGAGAGGTGGTAGCGAAGCGTCCCCCTGTTCATACCGGTCTGCTCCCGGAGCGCATTGAAGTGGATTCCGGGGTATTCCTGGATAGTATTGAAGACCCGCAGCCTTGCGGTATTGTCAAGTACAGTTTTTCTCGAGATAGTGCGGAATCCAAAATAGGCGCCAAACCCGATTCCCCAGAAAAGGAGGATCTGTACCGGCTCCACAAGAGCGGGAGATACGGAATGGACCATATGGCAGATGAGGTCGGACGGCCTCATCTGCCACCGGGGGACGGGCACCCCCGTGCCATCGACACCGAAGAGGGGGATGTAGACCAGTTCCAGGACGCAAAATCCGATAAACAGAATCCATAGCGTCATGGAAAGGGCGGTATGAAATCGGTGTGATTGACGGTTCTCCATGATACCCTCCTTCCCTTCGGAAGATACCCGGATTGTCATTGTTCAGATCTGGTCAGAGGCGCTTATAACCTTTCTGTGCCGGATCGCGAATCATCGCGAAAATAGTTCTGGATCTGGCACAGAGATCGTTTATACACTGGGGTCAGATTATCGTCAAAGGGTGAGGACAAGCCCCTCATCCCGACACAACATTCCGGAAGTGAAGAGGCTTTCCCTGCTGTCATGAATTCAGGCTCTGAATCGACGTATCGCGTGAGAACCGGAAGGAGCGAAATCGTGATATCAGAAGAGAATTGGAGGAAAAAAAGATGAAAGGAAAAGGGACAACCAGTGGATGTATGCTTCTCATCGCAGTAGTACTAACTGGTAGTATAATGCCGGGGGTGAGTGCGCTTTCTCCCCAATGGGTACTGCCTGAACTGAAGATCGATGAATCGTCAGAACTTGAAATTTTAAATGGAGAATTGAGTCCAGCGGAAGGTAAAAATCTCTATTCCATTCCTGTTGGTGCAATAATTCAACATTCGTCAGATGGAATCACACGCGTATTCACTCCTGAAGGGACACAGATTATATCTGCCATAGATGCTGATTCAAAAAAGGTGCCTGTTCCATCTGCCGGATTATTACCAGTTACCCATGTTCATCGGATTCCAAGTGGATCGGATATTATCACACAGAACAATATAACGAAAGTCTACAAAGATGAGGTCTGTATTTTGACCGTTCTTGGTTACGGGGACACTGAGAAAAAATTGCCGTATCCTTCTTATGAGGGATGGATTGAACAAGCAAATAATTGGAGCATCGATGAGATCGCACAGTTTATCGCCTATTGGGATGTACCCTCATCACCGTCTTCGCAGTCTGACTCGGTCATTTTTCTCTTCAATGCTATAGAGCCCTCAAACGGGCAGGGAATAGTGCAACCGGTCCTTGAATGGAACAGACATGCGTATCGTGACTGGACTGGCGCGGCATGGTTTGTCCCATATCAACAGGAGGGTTATTATAGCGAACCAATCGATGTTGACGTAGGCGATACTATTAAGGGAACATTGGGCTGGAATCCTGGTCTCAGTCAATGGAATATAATATTCAAGAATGAAGACACTGGCATTTCGACTATGAACTGGTCTGGATGTGTTGGTTACCAGAATGATGCGGTCTTTTGCGCTCTTGAAGGATACTATGTCGATGGCGACTCAGAAGTGCCGGGTGACACGACATTCTATGATATGCGGTTGAAAGATCTGAATTTACAGAATGTGGAATTTAATTGGGAAGAAGACATTGATGAAGTTGCAGAGGGGTATCTTTCCGGGTTAGATGTCCAGATCCATTCCGATTCGATGGTGACATTACACACGGCAAACTGAACGGAGAGATACCTGGGATGGAAAAAACCACGCTAATTTTTTTGTTCTTTGCGACTTTTATCCTAGTAATCGGCGTATTATCGCTCATTACCAGCCAAGTTACAGACATCTCATCAATGGATAGGAGGAACGAAAAATGGGAACCACCAAATGTGACGCCAGGGAAACAACATTTGGGTATTCCGGTATGGTTTCATCCTAGCAGGATAGAGATACATGCAGGGGAGATAAAAGAGGAACAGATAATTCTCAAGACGAGAGCGAAGGGTCAGGGGCTGGTCATACAGCGGATAGTCCCGGTAAAAGAGAAATCAGTAAATTCTGATGAGGAAATTCCCATGCCGCGATACCTGAATGTAAGCATGTCGCCGTCCGAGTATGTCGTATCGCCCAACGGGACATACGTCTCCACGCTTATCATATACACCGAACCGCAACTCCCGGAAGGGGAGTACTTATTCCGTGTCAATATGAACATGACTCCCGTCATTACTCATCGGGGTTGGATTACGGTGAATGTAAGCGGAAAGGTGAATGAACTGAAAGATTAAATGACTCCTCGACCGTTGCCTGAAATATGAGGGGGAGATCCTCTTGTTCAGGTATGGTTTCTCTTTATACGCACACTACCTGGAAAACACCTGAATAACGCATGGATTCCGTTTTAATGAATCGTGAATATGATCACACCCATGGTCTGTTGGGGATCGAGATGCAGACCGTGCTCATCCGGGAGAATCATTGATACAGAGAATCATCAATACCGTCACGTGCAGTATTGCGAATCATTCTGCTGACAGTTCTGGATCTGGCACAGAGATCGTTTATGCACCTAGGTCCGATTACCCATGGAGGGTGAGGATAAAACCCTCATCCCACGACAGCCACAAGGAACGTAAAAACTACCTACGCTGTCACATTTCCGGGCCTTCCTTTGGCATTTGCCACCAAGCCTGTGAAGGAGCAAAATCATGAAACTCTATGGAATAAAAATGCGATCGGTTTTCATGCTGGTCCTCATACTTGTATCCGCACTGATCGGTTTAGCGAATGCGGAAGACGAGAAAGGAGTCGTCCGATCAGATGCCACTGCAGAGCAGTTGAGCCTAATCAATGAGCTCTATGACAAGGACATTACTGTCCTTGAATATATGGAGAAGGTCCACCCGGAACACCTTGTCGGGATCCCCGATTCATATAGGAAGAATATGGCCGGTCAGAAGATGACCTGGTGGGCAACGGAGCCGGGACAGGACAACGATACCAACGATGACCAGCCGGCCCTGGATCGTGCCACTGTTTCTGTCAGTGCGACTGGATACAAGTTTGACTGGAGGACCATCCGTTTTGGAGGAACCTGTACTGCATCGGGACTGGAGGAACCTCCCTGGTATATCTATGTCGAAGCGTTCCTGATTAACCGGGGAACAGGGCAAACCGTGGATTCGACATCGGCAAGTTCACAACAGGGGGTATGGTCAGTCACCGCATCGAAAGATAAGTTATATCCTGCGAATGGCCAGTACTACGTCCATGCATGGGGGTATATTCCTACGCCCTACTATGCCGAGGACTATGACGACACTTCGGTGTTCAGCTTCCCCTAACCATTTTTTCAGCCATGAATAACCATCGATGTTCCAGCGGCCTCCTGATAATCGTCATCTGTCTGGTCACTATTCCCTGGACTATCAGCGCAGAATCCGTACCTGGAACAGAAGCCGTTCTCTTTACTCTTTCGGGAGAACCGTTCTATAGTACCTTGGAAGGAGACCGGCTTTTCTGGCTCCAGGATAATAAATACCTGAGTGCTTCTGAACGGGGGTTTTACGGATATAACCTTACAGAGGGAACGAAAAAACAACTTATTAAAATCGGAGAACAAGGGCAGATGAGTTCAGACAGCACGATTCCCATCATACATCAGGTTGAAATGGCGAGAATCTCCCGTGACCGGGTTGTGTTCAGCGAAAAAGGGATCATGCTGATGAATATCTCTACAGGATCCCTGGCTCAACTTACCAACCAGGATGATGCATTCCTACCAGTGTCCGATCTCAGGTTTAGCCAGAATCCCTCGATTGATGGGGACCGGGTTGTCTGGACCGAACATGAGGGAGTCTCCCACTCCAGCGTTGACGGGGGAAAGATCGTCATCTTCAATCTGACGACCGGGGAGAACCAGTACCTCCCGACCGGTTCACCGGGCCACCAGAGTACCCCTATGATTTCAGGTAATTTCATACTGTGGAAAGACTACCGATCCCATGGTCCGGATGATCCGGAACTTTACCTCTACGATCTGATGAACGGAACAGAGGAGCGTCTGCTAACGGAAAATCCGGTAAAGAGCACCCCGTATATTTCTGGCGACGATGTGGTATGGACAGAGGAGATCCATGGGATCCATACAATCATCCATTACTCCATCGCTTCCCGGGTCAGGACCGTTGTCGGGCAGGGAAGCGTGCACCAGGGGCATCTTCCTCCCATCTCGGATGAGCGGGTTGCATGGCTGCAGTCCATGAATCCTTTCGATTTCCGGGACAGCAGAAGTGCAATTATGGTGATGGACCTTCGCACCGGGGAAAAGACCCAGATCACTCCTTTCCGGCGTGGGCTTTCTCATCCGGTCATCTCAGGGGAATACATCATCTATACGCGCGGTGCGGGAGACGACTGGTCCAGGGAGCCACGCGAGGTCGTGCTTCATACCCTCTCGTCTCGCCCAGGAGAGACTGGAATGAGTGATACGGGCAGGAGTAACTCTCACTCGCCTGTAAACAGTTCCCTGAACCAAGGCGGAGCAATACCACCGACATCGTCGCCCGGTTTCGCCTACATCACACTGATTGGGGGCTGTATCACAGCACTGGCACTTCGGAAGGTTCTGCGGTAGGTGATCGGATTCATAGAAAATCATCAAATTTTTATGGTTCCCCTTCTCTTGTTACCCGATAGATGATTACAGGACGAAGGATCTCCTTCTCGCCAAGTGAGAGCGTCCCGGGTTCAGTCACCACGGTCACCCCGCCTCTCGTGCTTGACCTT
>JAAYWH010000018.1 GCA_012516785.1 Methanomicrobiales archaeon | reverse complement strand
CGTAAAACCGCATAAGCCGAGAACGCTCCCTGCCGGAATTGTAATGTTTATTTTACATTACTATGGTATAGGTACAGGACAACTCATGGAAATCCCCCACTGGCTGAAACGCGGACTTGCCGGGATCATCGGATCTGCAGGTCTTGCATACCCGGTCTGTGCTGCCATCTGCCCTAGGGGGAGAGGCTACTGCCCTTACCCGGGCAGGTGTTTCCTGTATACCGATGTCGATACCAACGCAATCTGTGATTATACCCCCCGTTCAGTCACCTCAGCCCCGACCGCTTCCAGCACCACTCCTGCAGCTTCACCGGTCCCGGAGGTGACCTCGTCCTTATCAACGCCGGGCACCTCCTCCCTCACACCGGCAGCAACGGGCACCTCCCCTGTCACACCAGCTGCAACGGTATCCTCAAATGCCTCTGTTCCGTTCACCCCGGATGCAGGATTCTCTCTCCCGGATGGCCTGATCATGGGGGCGGTGGTGACTATCTTCCTCCTCCTCCTGTTCTTCTTCGTATTCAGGTCAGGGATCCTCGGGACCAGACTCCAAAAACCCGTTCCTGCTCTCGAGGCGTCGGCATTGTTTGCCCTTGGGATTGGGGAGATGGTCACCTATCTCCTGATCGGGGAAGAGACGCTGGCGTCGGCATTCGCTGTCATCTACCTGCTTGCAGGCACCTTACTTGCTGCCGGGATCTGGAAGAGCGGAGCCATGTCGCGAAAGCTTGCGGTCGCAACCGTGATGATGAGTGCTCTCTTTGGCTTTATCCTCCTCGCCCCGCTTATGCCAATGGAGTTTCCCGGGATCGTGAGTATCGCGACCTCCGGCCAGACCCTGGCCCCGGGGATCATCGGTATCCTGGCAGGGATCGGGCTCGTTCTGCTCGTAGGGAGAACCTTCTGTGGCCATCTCTGCCCGGTGGGATCGGTACAGGAGCTTGCCTGGAACGTACCGGGGAAGAAGATCGATATCAGGAAAACGCGATATCTTGAAGTGTTTCGTGCCGGGGTATTCGTGGTCACCGTGATCGGTGCCCTCTGGTATGTGAACCTGATGGAGTATACCGGGATCTACGATTTCTTCTCGCTGACCCTCTCGACAGGGCTCGTGGTATTTCTCGTACTCCTCCTCCTTTCAGTATTCATATATCGGCCGGTCTGCCGGGGAATCTGCCCGTTCGGCCTGCTCTTCTCCATTCCTGCCCACTTCAGCCTCTACCGCTTGCGGAGGACCGGTGCCTGCATCAGCTGCAGGAAGTGCGAGAAAGCCTGCCCTGCCCATGTTGCCGGAAAGGACTCCTCGAAGCGGGAATGCTACCTCTGCGCCCGGTGCACGGCTGCCTGCCCGGTGCCGGGTGCCCTGGAGTATAAACGGTGAACTTCCAATCCCCGGCTGCCACTCCAGGGTGAGGCACAGGAGGAAGGATCGGGTGACCTGGTCACCCCGTCTCTCCTTCTGCCCCGTCCATTGAGTGCTGATAACAGATTACACCCGCCTGCTCAGCCCGGATACAAAGAACGGATGAGTCATCCGGGTATTCAAGTTGGGGCCTCCAGGACATATCGGATGGTACCCTCTTCCATCCCTGCCCCGCCTTCCGTGATCCCATCGGGAACGAACCCGCTCTTTTCGAGGACACGGATCGATGCTTTCAGTTCCGGATAGGTGGTGGCAAGGATCCTGCGGACTCCTGGAATGGTAACGATGAACGAGGCCAGGTGTTGTACCGCTTCGGTTGCATAGCCCCTGTTCCGGAACTCCCTGAGAACGGAGTACCCGATCATCACGGTGTCCGGTTCTCCCGGGACCGATGCGATCCCCCCGCTGCCGATCAGGACGCGGCCCTGTCCACACCGGATCCAGTACCAGGAGCAGAAATGCAGATCGGACTGTTCAGCCTGCATCCGGATAAATTCATCCATCGTGGCCTTATCAAGGAGCTCTGGCGGCCAGGAGGCAGGGATGTCAGCATCCAGGAGCCGTGCAAGCATTGCCCTCTCGTTCCTGTCACTGATCAGCATCTCGAGGGTGGCGGGAACGAGTTCGAGCCGTCCGGTCCGGATGGAGGGATACTGCATCATGGTCTCTCTACTACACGGTGAATCCCGCCAGTGAGATTACTATTTACTCCCCCTGATCACAAGGTTGTTTCCCTGGCAGGGAGAAAAGAATCCGTTCTGTCAGGATCTCCCGTCCCGTTCATCGAAGATGTCCTTTGTGGAGGAGCTGCTTGAAACCCTCAGGTTTCAACGCGAGGAAACGGAAGATCTCTCGGACGGCAGGATACCTGTGACAAACAGT
>JAAYWH010000122.1 GCA_012516785.1 Methanomicrobiales archaeon | reverse complement strand
ACCACTACGGTTCCAACCACTACGGTTCCAACCACTACGGTTCCGACCACTACGGTTCCAACCACTACGGTTCCAACCACTACGGTTCCGACCACTACGGTTCCAACCACTACGGTTCCGACCACTACGATACCGACCACTACGGTTCCAACCACTACGGTTCCGACCACTACGGTTCCGACCACTACGATACCGACCACTACCGTTCCGACGACTTCGACTACAACTCAAACGACAACAACTGCCTCCCCTACAAAGACAACAACTACCGTGCCCACCACCATACCGACTACCGTTCCCGGCACTTCTGTTACATCTGTTGCAACCACTACTCCGTCAGGTTCTCCTTCTCCCGTCACCACACTTACTACAAACACGCCAGGGACCTCAGGAGAAGTAACGAATGTTCCTTCTCTAAATGAAACGAATATTCCCATGCCAGCATCCAATCAGACAACTGCTCCAGTCACGATTGAAATAAATGAAACCGGCAGGGGAAACAACACCGCACTCTCTTTCTTCCCCCCGATTCCCGGCAAGCTGAACCCTTTTATTGTCATTCTTCTTAGCGGGGGGCTTTGTCTTGTTCCCCTGATAACCGATACCGTCATCCAACCCATGCCACCCGTTCCATTCCGAGCACAGAGGAAAATGACTACAGGATTATTCTACTTGGGGATTGTTGCGGGAATTATCGGAGCAGCCTTCTATACTTATCATTTCGGCTTACTGAGTAACACTATTCCTCCTTTCATTGCGATTCTGCTTCCTGTTTCAGCATATCTGGTGATATCAGCGCTTGTTCTTACTGTAGGAACCCTCCTGTCAAGGTCGCTGAAATACACGGTCTCTGGCCATCTCCTCATCTCTCTCATTGGGATATTTATTGCAGCACTTGCTCTGATCGCCACGAACGTGGAGTACCGGCTGCCGTTACTTATCATATTTTCCTGTGCACTGGCCGGAGCTCTGGTATCACGCCGGGAATCCAGAAACCTTCGCGCCATGCCGGTTGCTGAAAATCCCGTATTGCCAACAGAAACAATCATTGCTCCACGGTCTCCCACAATTCCAACGTCCTTTCCCAAAGAACTCCTCGAAAAATACAGTGATCCCCAGCTCATTGGGATGGGGGGAGTTGCACGCGTCTTTAAGGCAATAAATAATCAGAACGGGGCCGAGGTTGCCCTCAAAATACCCGTCCAGTTCAATGAAACTTCAGGAAAGAGCTTCATGAAAGAGATCAAGGCATGGGAAGATCTCTCCCATGAAAATATTGTTAAAATACACGAAGTCAACATTCTCCCCGTCCCTTATGTCGAGATGGAGTATCTCGGTTCTTCCCTTGCAGACCTCCAGAAGCCTCTTCCGCCAGGTGATGCCGCGAGGATAATCCGCGATATTGCAAGAGGCCTTTCCTACGCTCACTCCCAGGGGATTATCCACCGGGATATCAAGCCCCAGAATATTCTCATGACCGAAACTGGTATCCCCCGGATCACTGATTGGGGCATGAGCAAGGTGATGGGGACGGGCATGCTGCCTACCATCACCGGATTCTCGCTTTCGTATGCGGCGCCTGAACAGATTACCCCGGGCAAGTTTGGCGATACCGACCAGAGGACAGATATTTACCAGTTGGGCGTGGTTTTTTACGAGCTGCTCACTGCGGAATTACCGTTCGAAGGGGATGACATCTCACGGGTGAGCGTTCGAATCCTCAATGACACACCTCCCCCTCCTTCGGTTCTTAATCCGGATGCGAGGCCATTTGATGGTATCGTCTCAAAATGCCTCGAAAAAGATCCAGCCAATCGATACCAGTCCATCAAAGGACTGATGGATGATATCGAACAGGTTCTGGTTACTCAGATCGATATCGAACGGTACGAGATTTTTGAGTAGTGCGCCCGTTGTATTTGCCGGGAAAGGTTGGTAAGAGTCAATCATATTCAGAAAAGAGTGGTTACACTGCCAGAAAAGACCCTTTTTCATTCTTCATCGGGAAGGGTGCTCGAGTCCCTGGAAAAAAAGCCCCCGTCCTCTCCGTTGCGCAATACAAGGTGTTCCCCCATAATATGAAAAAATTCACGAGCAAGGACGCCCTGCTCCCTGAAAAAAATCATGTTTGACTGATTGAGACATAAGACAGGAGACGCGCAGCAATTTTCAAATAATAAGGTCTTTTTCCGAATCGACACCCTATCTCTAGTTCATTACCCTCGGCAAGGTCCATCTGCGGAATGATGGGAATGGCACGAGAGCATCACAATTGGTCGTCCCAATCATCCCTTCTTTTCACTGCAACGAGGCTCCTCCCGATTGCTTTAAAGGCATTCTCGATATCATCATAATTGGGGATATGATTGTTACGGAGTACTCCAAGACCGCCTTTCATCGACTCCCCCCCAATCATGCATCCAATCACCACATTCTGGGTATGAGCGGAGAATCGTGTAATCTCGAGGGCGAGCTGGGTTGGATCGAGCACTGCGGAAGGGACGGCGATGATCATGGCGATATCCCATTCATTCTGAAACCTGATCAGAATATCAAAGACCCGGGCGAAGCGGTCCGCTCCTCCATCTCCAATGATATCAAGAGGATTATCCCTGTTCCATAATCTGGGGAGAAACCGGTCCAGTTCCTGGAGAAGACCTGGAGATGGTGAAGGGAGCATGACTCCAAACCTTTCTGCATAATCGGATGCCAGAACGCCAAATCCACCTGCGGTCGTGATCACGACAGCACGGTTCCCTTTCGGATAACCTTCAGATACCAGCAGTTCCGCTACATCAAATGCCTCCCGCAACGAAAAGACAGGTATTGCCCCGGCCTGGGTCAACGCTGCCTGATACACTTCATAATCTCCGGCGAGAGATCCGGTGTGGGAAGCGGCGGCTTTTTTCCCATGTGTTGAAGAACCTGACTTGAGCGTGATCACCGGGATTGACTTTGTTGTTTCCTTCAGTTCATGGAGAAATGACACACCCTCTTTTATTTCCTCAATATACAGGATGATTGCCCTTGTTTCAGGTTCGGCTGCTGCAAACCTGATGAAATCAATAAAGCCGAGATCGACCTGGTTTCCAACACTGAATATCACAGAAAAGCCAATCTCTTCCGGGACACTCCAGTCAACAATAGTCGTGATGACCGCTCCACTTTGTGAAATAAATCCAATATTTCCCTTCCGGGGGGTGGTCGGGTCAAACGTGGTATTGATCTTGAGGTGGGGGAGCACAATACCGAGGCAGTTTGGTCCCACTATACGCATACCCGCTTTCCGGGCGGTATCCCTGATCTTCTCTTCCATCCGTCTTCCTTCATCCCCCAGTTCCCGGAAACCGGATGAGATGATGATGGCTAGCTTGGTACCATGTACAGCCAGCTCCTCAATAAGACCAGGTACAGCGATAGAAGGAACGGCAATGACGGCAGCATCAACTTCGTCAGGGATATCGGAAACGCTTCGATATGCAGGATGCCCGAGAACCTCCCCAAGGTTCGGATTAACGGGGAAGAGCTTCCCGGGAAACGGAAGGAGATTTCTGAATACCGCATACCCGATCTTCTTTGGATCTGCTGATGCACCAATGACAGCAATTGATCGGGGATGGAACAGATCCGGGTCGGGGTTTGTCTTTTCCATGATGGAAAAGTCCCTGCCGCTTTCCCGGTATATTCGGGCATCGACTGCACAGGCCCCCTGTTCATAGAGGATCAGCGGATTGATATCGAATTCACTGATCTGGCCGCTCTCAAACATCCTCGCGGCATTTTCCAGACAGCGGATCAATTCGTCTTCATCAAGAGGGGGTTTTCCCCGGTATCCGCTGATAAGGGGGTAACTCCGGAGCTGCCGGATCATATCAGTGAGATGGGCTCTGCCCGCCGGGAGCACCCGGAGTGAAAAGTCCCTGAATAGTTCAATAGTCGTTCCCCCAAGTCCACAGGAGAGGACGCGGCCAAAGGCAGGATCGGTCTTTCCTCCGATAAAAAGTTCAAGGCC
The DNA here is from genome assembly GCA_012516785.1 of Methanomicrobiales archaeon. Classification (GTDB taxonomy): domain Archaea; phylum Halobacteriota; class Methanomicrobia; order Methanomicrobiales; family Methanospirillaceae; genus UBA9949. The sequence continues at coordinate 12,857 of JAAYWH010000122.1, read as the reverse complement.
CTTTGAAACTTCTTTCTCAACAATGATACCGGAAATCGGCGCGTCCGGGAGGTGAGCGATCACATTCCTGAAGATGCCATTGAATGCCTCCTCAAGTCCTTCCTCGGTATTGATTCCGGTGACCACTCCTCCGGCGTCGCTTTTATGGACAATAGACGGAGAGACAACCTTGAGCACGACCGGATATCCTATCCGAGCAGCTGCTGTCCGTGCCTCCTGGATGTTATGAGTTACGGCGTGATCAGGTACGGGAATGCCGAATTCCTGAAGGAGTCGATATCCTTCATCCTCTGAAAGCATATGTTTCTGTGCCATCCATCCACCAGATCCAGAAGGAGGAGTGGGCTAGTCAGCCCATAATGGTTCCTTATTCATGCCGGTACTCTTCCCAAAAGATAATCCCCGGTCAATCCTATCTTTTTGCATGACCGGGGAGGGAGTTTTGGAAAAATTTGAATCCTATGCAAGGTTCCATCACGAGTTCTCCCTCCGTGATTTCAGAAACAGATGTTGTCCGGAAGAAGAGCTTGGCCCTCTTTTAGTAGCACTGCTCCCCACGCTCTCCCGTCTTTCCTTTGGATGGCGTGGAACCGGTCGTGATTATTGGGTATTCGGAATTTCCCCCCGAAAACCACTCATTCTCTCCCCTTCCTCTGCCTTGGCATTGACCGGACAAATCAGGCAGGGACTTGAATTTGAAAGACTCCAGGACCTTACGCAGCACTATATCGAGAATAAAACAGGAAAATCCTGGGATGATCCACTGGTCCTTCAGAGAATCAGGACCGGGATTATGCAACAGAAAGGCCAGTACTGGAGCGGAAAGGATTCACGGAGGATTGTGTACCGGAAAGGGTATGCGGTCCTTGCATACCTGGCTTACCATGCTCCGGTATATTTCACACAGTTCCAGTATGCATTCCTGATGCTTATAAAAGACGGGCTTATCCCGCATAATGCAAGAATCCTTGATATCGGTTCAGGACCCGGGGTAGTATCCCTTGCCATTTCTGCCATCTCCCGTGCACTACCAGAATTTTCTGCTGAACTCTTTGCTCTTGAACGATCCGAAGAGTTTCATGAATGCTACCGGTACTTTATTTCTCAGTTCCCAGGCAAAGAATCCGGGATCACTGCATATCCGGTGATAAACGGGGATCTTCGAGATATCAAGACGCTCCTGCTCCCCTCTTCCGTTGATCTGATTGTGCTTCAGAACGTGACCAATGAGCTGGTGCAGGAGACTCCCGAACAGAGGTCGGAATACCTGAAACAAGCTTCCAGGATCCTCGCACCGAATGGATGCATGATCATTATCGAGCCAGCCGAACTGAGAAACTCCACTGAGCTCAGGAAGATGGTACGCGCTGCAACCGGTCCTGACCTCCAGATACACAGCCCCTGTACATCCATAGGGAAACGCCGTTGTGCTGCAGAACAGTGCTGGAGTTTTGTCCAAAAACCTTCGATCCCCCCGACCCGCCTCATGCAGGCTCTGGCTGGTGACCATGATGCGTTCCGGTTCCTCAATACCGATATCAAGTTCAGCTACGCGGTTCTTGTAAAGGATGACAGAAAACGACATTGTTTTTCGCCAGAGAGAGGCTCATCATTCACCCGTTTATCTTCTCTTTCGCGCATGCTCGGAAAAAAAGTACGTGTTATCGGAGCCTTGATGTCTGGGGACCTTGGAGACAGGAGAAACCATGTCTTCCTCTTCTGTGATGGTACTTCGCGCCAACCGGTCTATGCCATCCTCCCGCATTTTCATGTTTCACCGATGAATCAGGAGCTGCTCACGCTGCCATATTCCAGCATTCTCGAGATCACCGATGCTCTTGTCAGATTCAATAAGAAATACAGATCCTGGAACATTTTTTTAACCAGAAATTCGTTTGTAACTCCGGTGTGCAGAGCATCCGACTGAACCCTGGTGAGCAGATGTGCCAATAGCCTCAAAAAGGTGCAGCACAAACCATCTACTATCAGGATCTGGTCAGGAGGGGGAGGGAAGATCCCAACCGGACATCTTGTGATAACCCGGGGAATGTTATGAACCATATCATCTCGATACGAGATCTTGAGCGGACGGATATCGATTGTCTTCTTGACAAGGCTGCGCTCATCCATGCGAACTGTTATGATGAAAATTCGCTCAAGGGCAAGATCCTTGCCCTGCTCTTCTTTGAACCCAGTACCCGCACAAGGATGTCATTTGATGCCGCTATGGCACGCCTGGGAGGAACTTCGATCGGGGTGGATAGTGTTGAGGCAAGCTCTGTTGCAAAAGGTGAGACACTTGCCGATACCATCCGGGTGGTGAGTGGTTATGCAGATGCAATCGTGCTCCGGCATCCGAAGGAAGGCGCCGCCCGCCTTGCCAGTGAATTCTCATCGGTTCCTATCATCAATGCCGGGGATGGCGCAGGGCAGCATCCTTCTCAGACGCTACTGGACCTCTACACTATCAGGCAATCCATGCCGCTTGAAGGAATTAAGGTCGGCCTCCTTGGCGACCTCCGGTATGGCAGGACCGCTCACTCCCTGGCATACGCACTTTCATTGTACCACGCAACACTCTATACCCTCTCTCCCAAAGGACTGGAGCTGCCCTGTGCGATAACAGAAGAACTGACTGAAGGAGGAACCGCGATCATCGAACATGATGATGTCAGCACTATCATCCGTGACCTCGATGTCCTCTATGTCACGAGGATTCAGCGCGAACGATTTCCAGACTCTGCTTCCTATTTCAGGGTCGCTTCAAGCTACCGTATAACGCCAGAGCTGCTTTCCGGGGTGAAAGAACGACTCATTGTGCTACACCCTCTGCCGCGTCTGGATGAGATCGATCCCCGTGTTGACCTCCTCCCTCATGCCCGGTACTTTGAACAATCGAGAAATGGAATACCGGTCCGTATGGCAATGTTACAGAAGGTGATATCCTGACACGGAGAGATGCTCGGGATGGTCTGCTTATCAGCCCCATCCGGGATGGGACGGTGATTGATCATATCACGGGAGGGGAGGCACTCAATGTCCTCAAGATCATAGGTATAACCGGATTCACCACCGAGTCAATATCTGTTGCAACCAATGTAAAGAGCAGTAAAATGGGCAGGAAGGATATCGTGAAGATTGAGAACCGAGAACTTCGCAAGGAAGAGGTTGACCGTATCGCACTGATCGCCCCGCATGCCACGATCAGCATCATACGGAATTTTGAGGTGTACGAGAAGAAAGGAGTAGAAATTCCCCGTTATCTTATTGGGGTTGTCCGCTGCCCGAATCCCGGATGTATCTCCAACACCAACGAGCCAGTCCCTTCCCAGTTTGAAGTATCTCAAAAAGGGCTCCATTGCCTCTATTGCGACTGGATGATCACAAATGATATCAAGAACTACATTTTATGAGTGCGAGTACAATGAAACGAAAATGTAGCAGTATCTGCTTTTTTTTATTGGTGATTCTTTCATGTGGAACAACATCAGCAGATAGCTTAACGGCAATCGATCATTACAACAGAGCGGTCGGCTATGCATACGAAGGAGAGTACCTGCTGGCATTGAACGAGACTGATCGTGCCCTTGCAGAAAATCCTGAATTCAGTCTTGCACATATCACCCGTGCAGGGATTCTCAATTCACTGGGCAGGTATGATGAATCCCTTACTGCTTCGGATCAAGCAATCGGGCTGAACCCCAACCAGTCAGGGGCATGGAACAACAGAGCATATGCCCTGATACATCTTGGGAGATACGAGGAGAGCCTCGATGCATCTGACCGAGCCATCTCACTCGATCCTGCCCTTCCTGAGGCATGGATAAATAAAGGCACCGCACTGATTGCCCTTGGCCGATATAACGAAGCGCTTGATGCATCCAAGAACGCTGCAGAAATTGACCCTTTTTCTTCAGATGCAAAAGAGAACATACGAATTGCAGAGGCAGCTCTCAATACCCCACCCCCAACCTCGGCATCAATACCCTTCTTGGTCATTCTGGTTGCATCTGTGTTCGGAGCAGGACTCATGGCATTGACAACCAAGGCCAGAATATAATCCGGTCACCATTTTTACTAAAAAGGAGATGCTTGGAGTATCAGATATCTGTTCCCCAACAGCAGGTATAAATATTGATCAGATTGGAGTGGTTCAATCCTTCAACCGCAAGGATATCCTGCGGGATCGCATTTCATTCCTGCTGGCTTAATTGCGGGAAAGGAGATTCCCATGTTCATCAATCTCCCCCCGGTAAATACGGGTGCTTGATATCCAGCGGTTGTCCTCGGCAAGAACACAGGTTATCTGATGAATATCCACCTTGCGTTTCCCGATGGTATGGCGGAATGTATTGATCTCATGGGCAATCGGAAGGGTCTCTTCGCTCACCACAAGGGCATCAAAGTCCTCTGAGACAGCGGATCCATACCGGTCATTCAGAGGCTCAATCTTGTAAGGGGTAGAAAATCCGGATGATTCGATGTATTGTTCAAGTGAGGTTTTACGGACAGCATATTCTTTCACCGGGTGTGATTTCCTGCTCGCAAACTGGTCGGTGGTGAGTCCGATAGTCACTTCACCTTCTTTTCCGGCAAGCTCAAACGACCGGCTAATCAGCCGTTTATGACCATCATGAAGTGGATCGAATGTTCCCCCGACCATAACCTTCATTGTGATAGATTATAAACTTCGTATGTTATTATGGCTATGGAGAGTGTGCGTGGGGGCAGGATCTTTATTGCACCAAATGCCACCGTTCTCGGGAATGTTTCCCTTGGTGACGAGACAGGAATCTGGCATGGTGCCGTGATCAGGGCTGACAGGGATACTATTGTAATTGGTAATAGATCCAATGTCCAGGATAACGCCGTTCTTCATACCAGTGTCGGGTATCCAGTGATGATCGGAAACGATGTCTCGGTCGGACACGGGGCTATACTCCATGGATGCAGGATAGCTGACCGGGTTCTGGTGGGAATGGGAGCAATCGTGTTGAACGGTGCTGAGATTGGACAGGATTCACTGCTTGGTGCCGGGTCCGTGATTACCGAGGGAACAAAAATCCCCCCGGGGTCTGTTGTTGTCGGTGTCCCCGGCAAAGTGATCAAACAGGTATCAGACGAGCAGAGAGCACATATCGTCAGGAATGCCCGTAATTACTGGGATCTTGCAGGGAGCTACCTCTGATGGGGAGCGTTGTCATTATAGGAGGGGGAGTAACCGGGATTCAGGCTGCTCTCGATCTCGCCAACCATGGGGTCCGAGTGCATATCATCGAGCGTGAACCCTCCCTGGGCGGGCATATGGCCCAGCTTGACAAGACCTTTCCAACCAATGACTGTTCTATGTGCATCCTCTCTCCAAAAATGCTCGATGTTTGCCGCCACCCGGATGTAGTTATCCATACCTGCAGCGAAGTGAAAAAGATTGAAGGGCAAAAAGGTCATTTCTTGGTCACGGTACGAAAGAATCCACGGTTTGTTGATGAAGATCTCTGCAACGGCTGCGGGGACTGTATCCGTATCTGTCCCGTGGAAGTGTACAACCGCTTTGATGCAGGTATCGGGGTAAGAAAGGCCATTTATAAACCCCACTCCCAGGCCGTCCCCGACATCGTAATCAAGGACCCTGATCATTGCATCGAATGCGGCCTCTGTTATGATATCTGTGGACGAGAGGCAATCCGGAAAGATGACCTCGGTTCCGAATCGGTGATCGAGGCTGCAAGCATCATCATAGCCTCCGGATATGACGTCTTCGATGCCGCTCTTAAAGAACAGTTCGGATATCTTCGTCATCCTGATGTTGTCACAAGTCTTGAACTTGAGCGGATGATGAATGCCAGCGGCCCCACTGGCGGATCGATTCGGCGCTTGTCAGATGGGACTACTCCGCGGCATGTTGTATTCATTCAGTGTGTCGGATCACGGGACATAGGGGCTGGACGTCCGTACTGTTCAGGGGTCTGTTGCATGTATGCCATGAAGAATGCCATGCTCATCCGTGAAAAATACCCCGATACTAAAGTGACCATCCTCTACATGGATATACGGGCATATGGCAAGGGATACGAGGAATATTTCGAGAGGGCACAACAGATGGGAGTGCGGTTTCTCAGGGGCATGCCGGGAGAGATCATTGGGAGGGGGGGTGAGATGATCATTAGGGTGGAGAATACGGAAACCGGAAATATGGAGGAACTTCGCCCTGATCTTGTCGTCCTTTCAATCGGGATCAGTCCTGCTAGCGATTCTGAAACCATTGCTGCCCGTTGCGGAATCCCTATTGATAAAACTGGATTTTTCACCTCATTGGATGAGAAGGTTGATTGTGTCGCCACCATCAAACCCGGCATTTATATTGCCGGGGCATCTGTCTCCCCGAAGGATATCCCTGACAGTGTAGCCCAGGGCCAGGCGGCTGCGATGCGTGCATTTCTCGATACTGTGAAAGACTGCTGAGATGAACTCATTCATGACGATCTCTTGGGATGAAGAGACAAAATCCATCCTCCTTATTGACCAGACCAGCCTGCCCACCTCCTGCCGGATGATACGATGCCGGACGGTTAATCGTCTGATTACCGCGATCCGGAGGCTCGAGGTGAGAGGAGCACCGGCCCTGGGTATTGCAGGGGCGTATGGTGTCGCACTTGCGGCCTTTTCGATCAAGCTGACCAGTTTTCCCCGATACACTCACAGGGTAAAAAACGCGGGCTTTGCTATCGGGAATGCTCGTCCCACTGCGGTGAACCTGTCGTGGGGTGTACACAGGGTTCTTACAAAAGCAGAAGATCTGGCTACCTCGATCGAGGAGTATCGCCGGATCGCATTAATGGAGGCACAGACCGTTGCTGAAGAGGACTCGGCAGCATGCCATGCTCTCGGGGATTATGGGGCAGCCCTCCTCCCTGATACCGGGACTATACTGACACATTGTAATGCTGGTGCTTTGGCATGCCGGGAATGGGGAACAGCATTGGGTATTGTTCGGTCGGCAGTGGCGTCAGGAAAGAATATCAGTGTTATCGCCTGTGAGACCCGGCCTCTCCTCCAGGGAGCCCGTCTCACTGCGTGGGAGTTGAAGCGGGACGGGATCCCTGTCACCGTTATCCCGGACTCTGCAGCAGCCCATCTGATGAGGAAAGACAAAATTGACTGCATCATTGTCGGAGCCGATCGGATCACCCGTGATACCGTCTTCAACAAGGTCGGTACGTACATGCATGCTCTCTGTGCTAAGTCCCATGACCTGCCGTTTTATGTCGCAGTCCCCTCATCAACCTTTGACAGCATTCATGCCGGGAGCGAGATAGAGATCGAAGAGCGTGAACGCGATGAAGTGGCTCGCTTTTCTGGCAGGATCACAGTTCCGGATGGCGTTCCCGTCATAAATCCTGCTTTCGATGCGACACCACTCTCTCTCGTATCTGCTCTTGTCACTGAAAAAGGGATTATCAGTCCGGCGTCAGATTGGATGCAGAATGGAAAGATACACAGGATTATATAAAATCCCGGGATACCTTGAATCCAGATGCTCATTGAGAACTCGATCCTCAGTCAATTCATATTCCTGATCGGTGAAATCACCCTCCTGTTCATTCTTGGGAGCATCGTTTTTGCAATACTGATGGTCACCCTTGCCCTGATCTCGATAAAGAGAGGAAAAATATATTTCCCCTCTCTTATCAAGGCCGGAGTGGTTCTTGTTGAAGGGCTGATGAAAGCGCTCTTCCGGTTATTCGGACTGGAAGACCAGCAGGTGAATTCTTTTTTCATCGAGCTTCATAACTCAATGAACAAAAGAGCATTTGAGGCAGTCCCGGTCAGTGATCGGGCTATATTCCTTCCTCAATGTCTCCGTTCTTCAAAATGCCCGGCCCACCTGACACCTGAGGGTCTCAAGTGCAAGTGTTGTGGATTGTGCATGATCGGGTACTGGCTCCCACTTCTTGAGAAGATGGGATACAGGGTTTTTTCTGTTCCTGGATCATCGTTCATTAAAAGAATGGTCCGGAAATACAGGCCAAAAGCCATTATAGGGGTTGGATGCATGGGGGAGGTCAAGGAAGGGCTGGAAATGTCGGACAAACTTGGCCTGATCTCGATGGGAGTCGTAACCCTGAAAGAGGGATGCGTGGAGACATACCTTGACTGGGAGATGCTCTTGGAGATCGCAAAACTGGGTGTCGATCCCGGTACCATTCCTCCTGACCTTATCACTCTTCCGAAGAATAACAACACATAGTTATCGAGCTTTATAATAATGCAGAGGAGAGGGTAAAGACAATAAGAGAAGAGAACATCCCAATTTTCAATAACTGGCTTGCCCTTTTCTCCCTGACACAGGCCGGGTGGAGGCATCCAAGGGTCCTCGTTGCGGCTAAAAGGATAATTGCATCAACGATAAGAATCCCCCACAGATAGAGACTCCCCCACCACCGGAACGGATAGAAGCTTACCGCCACTGCACAAAGTGCAAATGCCAACGCGAGGAAGACCGTGGGTCGTATGCCGTATACAACAGGAACCGTGAGGGCACCAGCCGCACGATCCCCCTCTACATCCTCGGCTGTCTTCAGGAGCTCCCGGGAAAGGATAGCAAAAAACGTCATAAGTGCAATCGCAGAAATCTTCTCGAAGCCATCAATCCCATAAAAAGCGCCACCGAAGAGAAAGATAGATGCAGTGAGATAAGAGACCGCCATGTTACCGATGAATAACTTCCTTTTCAACCTGGCTGCGTAGAGAACCAGGAGGAGTGCATTGAACACTGCAATGATGAAACAAAGGGAATTGGTGAAGGCTGACAGCAAAATTCCACATGCAAAGAGGACAAGAGCAAGAATCCCAGCATGATATTTACTCACTTCTCCGGAAGGGATTGGGCGATCCGGGCGATTGATATGATCAATTTCCACGTCAAAGAAATCATTGATGGTATTTCCTCCTGCTGTGATAAGGAATACTATCGCCAGAAGGATGATCGTTCCGGGTAAGAGTGTTCCCGAGGCAATGAAATATGCAAGAATTGCAGCAAGCCCTGCCACCAGGGCATTGATGGGTCGGATCAGACAGATCTCACCGGGAATCTTCAATTCCAGCCTAACCTCCGGTGATTATCTGATCGACTTCCCGCCATATCAAGATAAAGGATATCGTTTCCTGAAATTGAGCTGGCTCCTCCCTGACATTTTGCATCGGACCATAATTTCTTTTTAATCCCTCTCAGGAGCAACTCAATTTGGTAATAATAACGGGCGTGGGGGGATTTGAACCCCCGACCTACAGCTTAGGAGGCTGCCGCCCTGTCCAGACTAGGCCACACGCCCGCAGCATTATCAATAGATGAGGAGAAGGTATAAGGTTTTTGCAATTCTACCAAAGTAAAGAATTATGGACCTTATCGAGGTGGAAGAAGGCACCACGAAGTTTTTTATTCCCCTTCAGGATGATTCTTCCCACTTCCCTCCCGGCAGTGCTCCGATCTTTTATAATCCGCGGATGGAGATGAACAGGGACGCAACGGTTCTCTTTGTTGCGGTGGTAAAACCCCTTGAGTACCTGGATGCCATGGGTGCATCGGGGGTGAGGGGGCTTCGGGTTGCCACAGAATGTGGTGTCGCGGTAACGATCAATGACCGGGATCACAAAGCATACGAACTGATCCAAAGAAATGCTCTGGATCATTGCCCGCCTGTCACTGTAACCTGTAGAAATGTACATTCACTTCTCGCAGAGCGGAGATATGACTCGGTTGATATTGATCCCTTTGGATCACCTGCTCCGTTCATTGATTCAGCGGTTCGGGGTTGTGGGAGGTTCCTCATGGTAACCGCCACCGACACTGCGCCTCTTTGTGGGGCTCATCTCAATGCCGGTATCCGCCGATATGGGGCAACTCCTGCAAACAATGAATATCATTCCGAGACTGGTCTGCGAACGCTGCTTGCGTTCATTGCAAGGGAAACGGTGAAATTTGACCGGGGGATAGAACCTCTGTTCTGCTATGCAAAGGAGCATTATGTCAGGGCCCATTTCCGTCTTTTAAATAGCGCATCGGCGGCTGACAAGACCGTTGCAAGGATTGGATATATCCTTCAGTGCACCAGATGCCCCGGACGCATAGAACAGGCCGGGCTTATCCCAAAAATGGTGAAATGTGAAGAATGCGGGGCAGGTATGAAGCCGGTTGGACCTTTGTGGCTGGGAGAGATCCAGGACAGGAGCGTGATTTTTGCCATGAAGAATGTCCTGGGCTCCATGAAGCTGAATACTGTCAACCGGCTTTCCCTCCTCTTTGACCTGATCAGTGACGAGCTCCCTACTTCATCCCATTACGATTATCACGCGCTCTCCAAGGTTGCCAGGATATCGCCTCGACCTCTCTCTGAAGTGATTGCAATCCTCCGGGAGAGAGGCTATCATGCAAGCAGAGCCCATTATTCAGGAACCGCGTTAAAAACTGATGCCGCTGCTGAGGTGATCATCAGGGTCTTGAAAGAGAAGACGGAGTTGTGTGAAGGGGAAGTCTCAACGTATCAGAGTAATAAGGAACAGGAGGACCGATTTTCTTGAACCAGATCCTCATCAGGAAATCCGATACCGGCTAGTGTTCAATGATTATGGTCAGGAGGTCCCCCTCTTTGAGGCGATGGGTGAGGCCAACCCTCTGCCCCGGGTGTTTCACGGAGTGACCCCATACCCTTGCATACCGAAACCGATCTACGAAATCCCGGTGCAGTTTCCGGCAGACATCTTCCACCGTACTTCCCTGCCGTATGATCAAGGGCTCTTCGAGATCTGCTGCTTCACTCTGCGGTTTTAGATATACCCTCATGAAACCGAGAGAATCGTAAATACGGTCTTTCATTTCTGCCATGTGAAACCCGGTATGGGCTGATATCATTTCAGGTTTCATCAGGAAACGCTCATTTAAATTTGTGGCAATTGCGTCTGAGTTCTTTTCATCGATGAGGTCCACTTTGTTCACTGCGATAAATGCAGGAATATAAACCCTGTTTGCAAGCATTGCATCTATCACTTCATCCTGGGTTGCATTCCCACGGATCAGGATATCAGCATTCATCATCTTATTCTCTGCAAGGATTGAGCGTATCTCATCCACGTCCAGATCAAGGGCACCTACAGCATTGACCCTGATGCCGCCCATGGAGGTCTTCTTGATCGTGATATCAGGTTTTTGCTTGTTGATCCGGATACCTGCATCATAGAGCTCCCGCATCAGGACGTCAACATGGGACGAGTTGAAGACATCAACGAGGATAACGATCATGTCGGCGCTTCTTACAACACCGATGACCTCTTTCCCTCGGCCTTTTCCCATCGCAGCACCGGCGATAAGACCTGGTATATCAAGTATCTGGATCTTTGCACCTCGATGTTCCATAGCACCGGGGACAACCGTAAGGGTCGTAAATGCGTAGGCTGCAACTTCGCTCTTTGTGCCGGTAAGCGTATTGAGGAGTGTACTTTTCCCGGTTGAGGGAAATCCGACAAGAACGACGGTTGCATCCCCCGACTTTTTCACGGAATACCCTTCGCCTCCTCCAGCAGATTTCATAGCCCGCTGGACTGCTTCGTCCTTCAACCGAGCGATCTTTGCCTTCACCCTGCCGATATGCTTGGCTGTTGCCTTGTTGTAGGGCGTCCGCTGGATCTCCTCTTCAAGGGCCCGGATCTCGTCCTCGATACCTGCCATTTCGCTGTTCCTATATATAGGCGGAAGGAAAGGAATATAGTTGTGGGTCTTTGCGGAGAGTTGAATAATAGAATTCCAGTTTCTGCTGAATTTTAAACTCCGGTACCTTGGTGTAGAAAAATAAGTGGAACGGGGGGGAAATCCCCTCCAGAGCCCGTATTTGGTTCCGGAAGGGCAGATATCAACAGATTTAAGTACGAATATGCCTCATAGAATAGAGCAGTTGCTGCTATAGTGTAGTCCGGCCAATCATGCGGGCCTCTCACGCCCGCGACTGGGGTTCGAATCCCCATAGCAGCACTCCTCACTGATGGTTCTATTCTCTAACATTTTAATGTCTCTAATAACAGGGACAAACATTATGTTTAACTCGAATTGAATTGATGAATGACCATGGCAAAATTATGTCCATTCATGAGTGGAATGTTATATATCCCCAACATTTGGGCAGGAACAGATTTAAACAAAAAACCAATTTTCTCACCAGTTGAATGTCAAGGTGATAATTGTATGATATGGGATTCAGATAATAACACTTGTCATTTAAAAAAATAGATAACGTTATTTCAATAATTAAATTCAAATCATAACTATTAATTTTCCTCGCGTAATACTTTGTAATTATGGCAGAAGATGAAAAAAGTTTCATTCGAAAAATCCCGGGTTTTCGTTCAGGGACACCATGGAAAATGATACTAGCAATAATTGGTTATGGTCTTATTGCATTGATAATAATTAGTGCTTTACTCCCTGATGATTCTCCTGAACAAACTCTATCAACGCCGACACCGATTAACCCTGTGTCAACATCGGCACCTCTTAAAACTACATCGACACCAGCACCCACTAAAACTGTATCCACCCCATCACCAACCTTAAAGCAGGATTCGACAACATTGGGTCAGAGGAATGCAGCAAGTAAAGCATTATCCTACTTAAAATATTCGTCTTTTTCACGAGATGGATTAATTGATCAACTCGAATTCGAAGGATTCTCACACCAGGAAGCTGTATATGGTGTAGATCAATCTGGTGCTAACTGGAATGAGCAAGCAGCATTAAAAGCTAAATCATACTTAAAATATTCGTCTTTTTCGCGAAGTGGATTAATTGATCAACTCGAATTCGAAGGATT
>JAAYWH010000121.1 GCA_012516785.1 Methanomicrobiales archaeon | reverse complement strand
TGTTCCGGGAGAGGAGCTGAACCCGTTGGCGGTTGCGGAACACAAGGCACCGCTCGCCATCGAACTTCTGCTCGAAGATCCAGTCCCCGCTCATGGGTCCGGGAGATGCAGGGGTGGCGAGCATGGGCTCCATCCAGGCGGGTTGCTCGCGGGCGACGAGCCGTTTCTGCTGTTCTTCGGTCAGGGCGGAGAGGAGAGGATGCATCAGGGATCGGTAGTTTCTTCCTGATTCTTTGAACCATATATCTGTTTCACTGAGGGCTGATCGCGTTTGGGAGTGCTGCCCATATCGGGACATTGTAAAATACGCTGATGATGAATCGTTGGACTACCGGGAGATTCCTCCCTGAATTTTTTTGGAGAACTTCCGCATTGAGGACTACCCCCCGCCTCCGATCTCTCATCAGCACGAAACCGGTGTGATCTGCCAGACCAGCAGGACCCACTTATTCTCCCGCTTCGCATAGTGGGCAGCGACATGAAACGTCCCGGAAATTCTCTGCCCTTTGAGCGTGATTTCCTCGATACACTGGTAGATGAGGACTGCTGCATCAGGGGAAGCCACGACCAGACGCGGGTCCGAGATGATGAACTCGTGCAGTGTGAGCGAGGGCAGAAGGGTCGCCAGGATCTCCTTCTTCGAGAACCTGCCGAGTGCGTTGATCTCAATAAAGTCCGGTGCAAGGAGGACGTCGAGCGCTCTTGTGTTCTTCTCCCTTCATGCCCGTTCCCTGGCTTTCTCGTGGGCGAGGAGGACGGTTGCTAACGGGGAGGGAGTTCCTGTTACTGTCATACCAAAGGATCCCTCCCTGGACGAAAAAAGGTATGCCAGGAAGAGAGAACGATCCTTCCGGGACCGGATTTTTTTTAATAATAGACAGTAAATACTGGACTGGGGTTGTCTGCCGGTGTCCACGGGTATCCCGTGGATTTCCGATGATATGATATGTCTGGATCCAGGAAGAGACGAGAAGAGGACCGTTCTGATTCTGCTGCCGGACCACCGGGTTCTCCTCCATCGGGCGACCTGAAGGCCGAGAACGAAGCGCTCAAAAAGGAGATTACTGCCCTCAAAGAACGCCTGGCAGAGCGGGAACGATGCGAAGCCTCCCTCAAAGAGTGTGATGAGAAGTACCGGATCCTCTTCCAGAGCCTTGATGACGGCATCGTGATCAACGACAGTGGGGGAGTCATCACCGAATGGAATCCTGCCATGGAAGGGATCTTTGGGATTACGAAAGAACAGGCGGTAGGGCACACCATCCCTGAAATCTCATCGCTCTGCACTCCTTGTGACACCAGGAGCAGGGGTGAGGAGGACTGGGTCCGTTCTGTGATCGATCGGATGGATCGGCAGGTATCTTCCCAGCCACGCTTCCCCTTTGTCGAGATTCCGATAATGAGACCTGATGGCACCTTCCGGATCATCGAAGCGAGGAACTTCAGTTTCAAGGTCCGGGGAGATACCTTCGATGGGAGGATCGTCAGGGACATCACCGGGAGGAAAAAAGCAGAAGAGCTCTCCCGCGAGAACAAGGAAGAATTGAACAACCTGATCGAATCATCGGGCGATGCGATTCTCCTGACCGATGAGGAGGGCCGCATTACCAAGTTCAATAAGGCTCAGGAGCGACTCACCGGGCTTACCGCAGATCAAGTACTGGGGCTGCCTGCATGGGAGTTCCAGGCATCGAGGTCGAGCCCGAAAGGACCTGGCCTTGATCCCCTGACCTGGTACAAGGAGATCTGGGACCGCCTCCTGCATGATGAGAACGACCAGTTTTACCGT
>JAAYWH010000017.1 GCA_012516785.1 Methanomicrobiales archaeon | reverse complement strand
GGTGGGGACGCATCCGAAGGTCATCCAGAAAATCCAGGGGACTGTGGGTGCTGAAATAGCAGGAATCCCCGTTCGAAAGGTATTCATCTCCACGACCTGCCAGGTGGTCCAGACTGCAAATATCGCCAGCCGGAGTGGGTGCAGCTCCTGAAGGGACTACCGTCCCAAGACCAGGATCGTTCGATACAGGGGAGGGTGCCATACACCCTGAGAGAATCACCGCAGGGAACAGGATAAAGATAAGAATCCCCAAGGAAACCTGGCCGGGATTTTGCGGGATATCAGGCATGATCGTTCCGATCGCACAAAAGGTGGGAGAGCCAATCCAATAAAATAATACCGCCAGCAGGGCAATCTATTGAACCATGACCGGGACGGGACCAGGAAGGGGACAGAAGGCTCTCTCTCCCAGGGGCATGCCCTGATAATATGGCATGAACCCCCTTCAGAGACACAGGCTGACCAGATGAAGGATGCCCGGTTCGGTGTCATATCAACAGCCGATGGTCGTCGTCCGGTCAAGAACAAAAGATGAAAATGCGAGTATTTTCATTCGAACAATCGATGAACGCTATCGATTAGAGCAGAACGTCTGAAAATACCGGATGCATTTTCATTCGAAAACACAGGCCCCTTCCACCTTCCTCTCCCGTCCTGCTGACGTATATCTGAAATCGGGGATATCACGATGCTCTCTATCAACACAATCACGTCCGGCCGAGCAACACCCAAAAGACACGCTCTTACCGGAAAAAGGGGTGAGCGTCCCTGGCAGTAATTGACGTATCGCTCCTGTCCAAGAATTTTTCAGGAAGGAAAATTCTCGACGGAATAACATTCTCCGTGGAGAAGGGGGAGATATTCGGGTACCTTGGTCCGAACGGGGCCGGCAAGACCACCACCTTGCGGATACTCCTCGGGCTGCTGTCAGCCGCCTCCGGTTCGGCGACGGTTTTGGGTGCCGATCTTGCAAAGGACGATGCAACGAGGAGCCGGGTGGGGGTCCTGATGGAGAACAATGGCCTCTACGACCAGCTCACCGCCCGGGAGAACCTGGTGTACTATGCCCGCCTGTACGAGGTGAGCCGGCCGTTGGACCGGGTGACCGATCTCCTGGAGTTCGTGGGTCTGACCGGCCGGGAAAAGGATCTCGTTGGGAATTTCTCTACGGGGATGAAGCGAAAACTGGGGATCGCCCGGGCTCTCCTGCACAGGCCGGAGATCCTCTTCCTCGATGAACCCACCTCGGGTCTCGATCCCGAAGCCCAGCACATGGTGAGAGAGCTCATCCTCCGGCTCTCCCAGGCAGAATCGATGACTGTTTTTCTGAACTCCCACAACCTTGACGAGGTGCAGCGGACCTGTTCCCGGGTGGCAATCCTGCACCAGGGGCGTATCCGCGCCCTTGACAGCGTCCGGCACCTCACTTCGGCAGGGAGGAAGACCGGTTTTTCAGTGACCCTTGCCGACCCGGGCCAGGCCGGCAAGGCGATGGACATCCTCTCCTCCCTGGAAGGGATCGACGAGGTCGCCCGGAACGAGAATGTCCTTGGGATAATGCTTGTGAGCGTCCCTCCCCACGAGATTGTGGCTGCACTCGTAGGAAACGGCATACTGGTGGAGGAGGCAAGGATCCAGAAGAGATCGCTCGAAGAGATCTACCTTGACGTGATGCGACAGGCAGAAGGGGGTGTAGCATGAGCAGGATCACGGTAGTGGCAGAAAAAGAGGTACGCCAGCTGTTCAAATCACGCAACGTCATGCTCTCTGCATTGATCTTTGTGGTGGTGTTCGGGATATTCACCATCCCGGCGGCGCTTGGGGGCATGGGAGAGGCAGGGAATGCGATGGATACCCTCGGCTTTTACCTTGTGCTCACCCTGGGCATCTTTATGGGCTATCTCTTCACCGCACAGGTTTTTCTCCGGGAGAAGCAGTCCGGTGTGATCGAGACCCTGCTCTGCACCCCTCTCTCCCTGAGGGAACTCTGGTCCGGTAAAGTAGCCGGGGTCACGATCCCTGCAACCCTCCTGACCTACTTCTCGGCAGCACTTATCACGGGAACCGCTACCATCTTTACCGGGGAAACCCTCCTCCCCTCGCTCCCGGTCCTCTTCCATATCATCATCGTCGTCCCGGCATTTATCGCTGCGACGAGTGGCCTGATAGGCTTCACGCAGTTCATGCTTGGCATGAGAGAGAACCAGATCCTCAACTTTGGCATCATTTTTGGCATCATATTCCTGATCACGTTCGTCCGTGAGCTTGCAGGCCCGGGATTTTCAGTGACGTGGGGGGTGGTGGCGGCAACGGGAGGGCTGGCCCTGCTGATCATCCTGGCCACCACCTGGCTGACCCGGTTCCTCTCCCGTGAGCGAATCATGGTCACCCTGCCGGAGTGAAGGAAGACTCCCCTGGATCCTCTCTATTTCCGATTCGTACTCATGCACGGAATCCTTCATAACGGTGAGAGACCCCGCTCATGACAAGTTTTGTTAAATCAGGAGGGTAGGGATAAAGGGAGGTCACCATCCGAAGAACCGGGAGATCCAGCCAGACTCCTTCCCATGGAAGATCGTTCCCCCTTCACTGGCCTTCCGGACATCCTCGACCGTGTAGAGGAGATCAGGGTAGTCTTTTCTGAGCAGGGCGGTCAGCTGCTCGAGATTTTTTCTCGGTACCACCATCAACAGCACGGCAACAGACGACGAGAACACCCCTGTCCCATCGAGCCGGGTGATGCCATATCCCATACCGGAAAGCCGGGTGATGAGAGGTTGGGGATCCTTTGCGCTGATGATCCGGACCACGACATCCCCGAGGCTGATCCGGTCCTCGATCTCCATGCCAATCACGGTCCCGATGCCATACCCGGCTATATAGGCGATAATGCCCCCGATATTGTCCAGGTTTGTCAGCACCAGCCCGGTGGAGAGGAGCCATATTGCGATCTTTCCCACCCCGATCCCGGCTGCGAGGTACTTGTGCCCCCGTGCAACATAGACCGTGCGGATCGTCTCGAGGCTGGTCTCGACTATCCGTGCAATGAAGATGGTAAGGGGCAGCATGAGTCCGGCAGGGATCATGGTATCGGTGGATTTGACTATTCCTCAATCCTGGTGGGTTCTTTACCGATATAGGCTTTATTACCGGTTTTTCCCGCGTGATGCAGAAAGGGTGCCCCGTATCCCTTTTTATAGGTATGCTTGCCTGCAACCGCCACAGTATTTACAGGGGTACCTTCCCCGGCACGGGCATCACCATTGCCTGATGGCAGGTTTCCTGCAGTGAGGACGGTATTGTTCATCACTATCCGGGCACCATGGCAGCCCCTGGAAAATGCTTTATAGTGCAGAGAGAAAGTTCTGGATACCGGTCCGACCGACACGGACTCTCATCATTACGGAAAATTAGCATGATACGAGTAAAAGACATCCCGATGGCCACCCGCTGGACGATGGCCACCAACGTGCTCACCAGGCTGGTGGTGGCCCTCGGCTATGAACCAGTGAGTGGCACAAAAGTTCCCTCCTTTCGGAACAGCATGTTCTCAGCCATGTCCCGCGAGATCCGTGCCATTGCAGACCGGTACGGGATGCCACGGGAGAACGCATCCGACCTTGTCCAGACCCTGGGGGCCATCTCGGTCATCTTGTTCGGACCGGAGTTCGAGACCCGTTATATCGAAGGATTTCCCGACGAGGCAGTGATCCGTCTGACCGGCTGCGCAATGTTCCGCGAGGAGCGTATGCGTGATGTCACGCATCACCAGGTAAGCAGCATCTGCCAGGCATACGTGGAGCATGCGATCCAGGGTCTCAATCCAGGATACACCATCACCGTCACCAAGGCCAGGTGCCGGGGCGATCCCTTCTGCGAGATGGTGATTGGAAAAAAGAGATAATCCACTTTTTCCGGACCGGGATGCTCCTTTCCTTCCGGATATCCCTCCACCAGGCCGACAAGTGAGAATGAATAAGGGTGGTTTTCCATTCCGCCTGTTCGGAAGCAAGGATGGCTGGATTTCACCTATCCTCGACTCAAGGTTCCGCTCATGGCGTCACCGTTGAAAAGAGAAAGGTTCCTCCAGCGACTGCACTTCTCTTCATGACTCCCGGGCAGAGGAACGGTTTTCAGCCTTCTGGTGGAGCCAGTCTTCAACCCAACCCATCACCGAGAGGACCGCCGGCATCACAAAGATAGCTCCGCAGAGTGAGAACCCGACCGCGATCAGCGTAGTATATCCGAAATTGCTGATGATCGGAAACGTGGCGAGGCAGAGTGCCGAGAACCCGCAGAAGGTTGCCAGGCCCGAGACCGTTATGGCGGTCCCAATCTTCTGGACACTCTCCTGAATCGCCGCCAGGTTGTCACCTAGACGTTCCTTCTCTTCGGCGTACCGCTCCATCACGAGGATGGTATATTCAGCGGCGACCCCGATCGTCATCGACCCGAGGGTCGCTGTCAGCGGAGTGTACGCGATATCGAGGAGATACATGGCAACCGCGTTCCACCCGACGATAAAGATGATCGGGATGAGAGGGGTGACGGCATGGAGATGACGATAGACGAGGACCAGGAAGAGGAAGACAAAGATGAATCCCAGGTAGGTCATGGCCTCTTTGGAATCGGCAAGCGATGATAACAGCGTGGTAAAGAGATCGAAACTGCCTATCGGGGCCACGCTGATCCCTGCCGGGGGTTCAAGGAAGGTGATGTCATCGATCATCTGCTGCTTCAAAGAGTCCTTCTGCGTCATGTCCAGGTCGATCGTGCTGAATTTCACCACACCTGACAGAGAACCACCCAGGTACTCGTTTTTCGTCTCCTCCGGGATAGAGGCGAATACTTCATCGAGGTCTGCCTGCGACTCAGGCAGGGAGCCCCCGTTATAGGAGAGGAGGAGGGTGACGATACTGCGTGCACCGGTCAGCTCCGGATGGCGGGAGAGTTCGTAGTCCTGGAATTTCTGGATCCACCGGATAGTGTCGAGATCGGTCCCGTACCCCCTGACGTAAAAATCCGCAGTGCTTGTCGAGCCGATGATGCGGGTAACCTTGTCAATATTGATCTTTGCCGGCATATCGCCAGGGACGAATGAGTCCTCGCTCGTCTGGATCGGGATGGACGGGTCAATCGCAAAACCGACACCGGCGACAATCCCGAGCAAGAGCAGGAGGGGCAGGGGGTTTTTGGCAATTTTCACTGAGACGCCGGTCAGGAACTCCCCATAGGAGAATGACTTTTTCTTTGGTTTCCCGTTGTTCCTGATGTCCATGGCAAAATCGCATGCATCGGTCCCGACCGCATAACAGGTCCCGGTTTTAGGCTGTTTCGGTTTGTACTTCAGCAGCAGGCACAGGGTCGGCACCCCGATGCAGGAAGCCCAGTACGAGGTGAAGATGCCGATGATCGCCACGAGCCCGAACGCCCGGATCATGGGAACCTCGGAGATGAACATGGCGACGAATCCCATGCAGGTGGCGAGCATCGCGTACAGGACTGCCGGGCCGGTCTTTGTGACGGTCGTGAATACCGCGTCCTGAAGCGATCCTTTCCGTGCCTCCTCGTCAAACCTGGCATGGAACTGGATCGCGTAATCAATGCCAAGCCCGATCAGGACCGGGAATGCCCCGATCACTGCCATGTTCAGCCCGACGCCGGCAAGGCCCATCAGCCCGAGCGCCGTAACAAGCCCGATCCCGACAAGCAGGACCGGCATGAACCGGTACCGGACATAGGCGAACAGGATCCCCATGGCGAGGACCATCAGGAGCATGGCCCCCCCGATCAGGATGCCCATGTTGCTCGACATCCCTTCCTCCATCTGCTGCATGAATGCCGGCTGCCCGGAGAATTCAACGGTCACTCCCGGAGGTTGCTCGGTCTGTTCCACCAGTGAGATCACGTTGTTCATTGCCGCCCGCTGGACATCCTCGGATACGCTCTCTTCCAGCTGGACCTGGACAAGGGTGAGGCTGTTGGAAGGGTTGACCAGCTGCTGCGTGGCCGATGGAAGCGCACTGACAATCCGGTCTATCTCTGCCCTGGAGGACGGCAGGATTCCCCCATTGGCACTTTTCAGGACCCCGACAATACTCTGGGTCCCCTTGATATTTTCCTGTTGCCGGATATCGGTCTCAAGACTGTCAAGATACGACAATATGGCGGGATCAAGGGGATCACTGGTCTCGATGATCAGGATAATGGTCGAATCGGGCTGGAAATTCTCGGTGTACTCTGCGTAGACGATCCCCTTCTCGGACGACTCGTCCAGGTAGGTCTTCCACCCGCTCTCCATGGTGATCTGGGTCATGCCGAAGAGAGCAACACAGAATAGGGCTGCGACCAGCCCGGCTACGAGGAGCGGTTTTTGGTTGATCGATCGGGCGATGCCCTCAAAAATGGCAGCTATCATGGGTTTATCAGGGACGTCCTCCTGTTACTCGTCATGCCTCGTTCTGATGTGGTGAAGATGTACCAACCCGGAAAAAATTATCCGGATTTCCCTTCCCCGTTTCCTTTCTGATGGCGCTGGTAGTAGTAATACCCGCCCGCGATGATCCCCAGAGCGATGATCCCAATCAGGAGATACAAAAGGGTATTGGATCGCTCGACCACTTCGATCCGGACCTTTATCGGATCAGAGATGATGCTGTTGTCGAGGGCATCCCGGTACCGGACCTCAGAATCCAGGCCATATTCTTTCTGTGTCGCCGTGCTATCAACCGAGATGTCGAACGTCGCCTCCTTTACCTCTCCTGGTGCGAAGGTGCCGAGGAAGGCAGTGTCATCATCGCTGGTGAATGGATCGACTGCGCTGATGCGTGCCTGGGCACTATAAACGGGTGCATCGCCGGTATTCTGGTACCGGACGGTAATCGTCTTCTTCTGTCCGGCCGGGATCCCGATAGGATCGGAGACTACCAAAAACTCGGTCTTCCCGCCAACCGGGATCCCGATGGTTGTCCGTTCGGAATCGACGATATCCCCCTCATAGTTCTCGTAATTGACATACACATCGAGAGGGTACGACTTGTTCTCGGCCTCGTTGCTCACCGAGACCTTGAAGGTGGAGGTGACCTTGGCCCCCACAGGGAAGTCACCGATATAGGAGCTGGAATCGGTCGGGATGACCATGCTGTTGTCGTTCCTGGCAATCTTCACGATCGCTTTCTTCCCGTCCTCCTGGCCGGTGTTGTTGATCACGAGGGTGAGGTACCCTTCTGTCCCTGCATTAAGGTGCTCGGTGTCAACCGAGACGAGGGAGAACTGGAGCACGGGTTTGATCTTCACCGGGAGAGAGAGGGTCTGGTTCACATCCCGGTACATGTACTGGATACTGTCGGTCCCCATCTGTTCAGCCATCCAGAGGTAGGTGTATTTGAGGTTCAAGGGAAGCTCGTACGTGCCGACGGTTGCATTCTTCGGGATCTTCACGGTGAACTTCACGATAGTGCTGCTTCCCCCCTTGAGGTCCCCGATCATCTGTGGATCGCTCTTGATGATGAGCGGGGATTCACCGGGTGCAAGCGTGATCGTGATCAACTTCGCGGTGTTGGGCTGATCATCCCGGGTAATAATGCCGGAGCCGACGAACTTCAGTTCATTGAGCCCCTCGTTCTGGAGCTGGACGGCGATCACCGCATCATCTCCCGGGCTGAACTCGTTGGTCCCCGAGATCGCGGCAGTCAGTTCCGGGGATCCGGTCATATACCGTTCACCAGCATGGACGGGCCCAATCGCAAAGCATGCGAGTACGAGCGCGATGAGCCCAACCGATCTCATGACGTATTGCAGGGAATACCGTGGTGGTCTCTTCCACGAGGTCATCCTGCATGAGCCGGGCTCTGGTCCCGGAAGGTGTGCTTGTCTGGACATAGTTTCCCACGGAGTACGAATTATCAGGCACTCCAACTGTTCCACCAATGTCTACCGGGAACCTTAAAAAGGTTAGCCAATAAGTAGTAAATATTTTTACAACAATATTGGTATGAATGCACCGAGGTTTCATGGCATCGGAAGCTGGCAAGAACTCCTTTAACACCGGATACACACCTACTGGTATGGACAGCATCCCTCCGGTGCTCATTGCATCGCTGAACACGCTGGGATTGACCAACGATGAGGCGCGGGTTTATGCGACGCTGGTGCTCTTCGATTACGCAGAGGCAAAGGAGATTGTCGAATACCTCGCCCTTTCCAAACCAAGCGTCTACAAGGCACTCGAGACCCTGGACCGGAGGGGTCTTGCCTTGCGGCAGAAATCAAAACCCGTCAGGTATCGTGCCATCTCTCCTGAAATGGCAGTCTCCATCCTCTTGAAAGAGCATGAGAGCGCATCCGGCCAGGCTCTCTCGGAGTTGAAAAAACTCGAACGGAAGAGCGTGCGGACCGAGAGTGAGGAGCCCCTCTGGACGATTTATGGTGAGGCGAATACCGCGCACAAGATCCATGAGCTGTTCAGGAAGGCAAAACGAGAGATCACCCTGATCATTGGCGAACGATATCTCCCTGCCCTCGACCATCTCCCTGCACCGGCCATTCCCCTTGACCTGACGATCATATCCTCGTCCCCCGACACAGGTGAGAGAATGCAGAAAAAATTCCCGGGCCCGCAGGTCAGGATCAAGGTCATCCCGATCTCCAGGCTCACCTCACCGCCCATCGGGGTTGTCTTCCCTGAGATCGGTGAGGTCTGGAAATACCTGCAGTTTGAGAACGTGCTCGAGCTGAATATCGACGATGAAGAACTCCTGCTGAACGCGGCATTCTTCTCCAGGGGATCTTCTGTCCTGAATACCAGGAACAAGGGGGCCATCATCCAGCTGAAGATTCTCTCCCAGCTCTTCTGGAACCGGTTTGCTGATGATGAAAGGATATAAATGCCGGCATTGATTCTTTCCTGGTCGGTGGAGCCGTTTTTACACGATAATTCCCCTTGCTTCCGAAGGTTGCACTGGATTCCAATCGGTACTCCTTCAGCTTCACTGGTTGAAGTTCAGGGCATCTGGCAAGGATGCGGGCCGGTTTTAAAAAAAATTACCTGAGTCTCATTGAGACACAAACGCACAAAATGAAAATGCCGGAGGCATTTTTCATATTAACAGTCCATGACCGCTGTTCGGTCGATCATTACGTATGAAAATACCGGAGGAATTTTCATTGGAAAAAAAGAGAGGAGGGTGAGATCCCCGGCATGCATGTTCAGGCATTCTTTAATGCGGCAGCACATTTTTTCCCCAGTGCATAACACTTCTCAAGCTCGGCAGCATCAGGGACAAATAAGCATTCCATCTGGTCGGTGACCTCGAAGCCTGCCTCGGTCAGTTCATCTGCAATCTTTTTGACCGCGCCGCCCCTGCCTCCCATCGAGCCGAACGTAAGAGCCGCTTTCTTCTTCCCTGTCCGGTCGAAACGGAGGCCCTTCAGGTAATATATGATATCTCCTACACTGGGATACGGTGCGTCGTTGATGGTCGGGATCCCTACGCAGATTCCCTTACTCGTGAGGATATCCTTGACGATCTCGCTCCGTTCGTCCTCGTGCAGGAAGTAGATCTTCACATCCATACCCCCGGATATCAGCCCTTCGGCGATTGCATGTGCCATCATCTGGGTGGAGTGGTGCATCGTATCATAGATAATGGTGACCTTGTTCTCCGCGATTCCCGTTGCCCATCCTGCATAGGCAGAGAGAATCTTCCCGGGATCGGTCCAGATCTGCCCGTGGGCAGGTGCGATCATCTTCACCTTGTCGAGCACCCCAAGCGTCTTCAACTCGTCAACCTTTTTTAGGAGCAGCTTTGAAGGCAGCACCAGGAGATTTGCATAGAACTTCGCCGCTGCATCCATCAGTACATACTCGGGGATGTCCCGATCAAACCGCTGTGCATAGCAGAGGTGCTGGCTGAATGCATCGTTTGAAAAGAGGATCCCCAGCTCCGGGAGGAACGTCTCCATGCTGTCCGGCCAGTGGAGGAGGGGTGTCTCAACGAACTGGAGGGTCTTTCCTCCCAGATCAAGGGACATACCTGTTTTGATGACCACGAAGGAGGCGTTCTCGAGTGTGGGATAATGCTTGATCAGTCCCTTCTTTCCTACTTCAGTACAATAGACAGGGACTGAAGGGTACTTTTTGGCGATCTCGACAAGGGCTCCGGAATGGTCCCGCTCAATATGGTTCTGGACCACAGCATCCACTCTGAGAGGTCGCTCTTCCTTTGCGAAGGCATCGGCAATCCTCGCCCACATCTGGGCGGAGGTGCCCGGGTAGGTATTGTCGATCAGTGCCACCTTCTCGTCCCCAAAGACCAGATAGGCATTATAGGTAGTTCCCTTCAGGGTGTACCCGTGGTAGGTACGGAGGTCCCAGTCGAGGACCCCCACCCAGTACACTCCCTCTCCGATTTTTACCGATTCAGCAATCATAGCCATTGGATATGCTCATGAGTTATTTTAAGAGAATCCATCCGGAAAGTGAGAGGACTGCCATGATCAAGGATTTAAGCGTCCCGGCAATAAGTACATCAATGACCATCCTCGCGTTCCTCTACTCAGAATACCGCCGACTGGAAGAGGAAGTGAAGCATCTCGGGGAACACAGGAAATGGGATGAGAAGACTCACCAGTATTACTCCTACTTAAAACAGATATTCCACAACAGAATTGACTGATGGTTCCCAGGATTACGTTATCCTCCCGAAGTAT
Source organism: Methanomicrobiales archaeon (assembly GCA_012516785.1). Lineage (GTDB taxonomy): Archaea > Halobacteriota > Methanomicrobia > Methanomicrobiales > Methanospirillaceae > UBA9949. The sequence goes on along the minus strand of JAAYWH010000017.1, from coordinate 7,799 downwards.
CCTTCTTATCGGAGCGAATCGGAGCGATTCGAAACGTTTTCGCCCAGTCCTGATCCCTCTCCCTGCCCGTCGTCTCCTTCGGCATCACTGCTCACTACCGAAGCACGAAATATCCCGGCTATGTCCCTGATCTTGTCGGGTGTTCCGATCACGACTACGTCATCCCCGGCTTTTAGATCCGTCTCCCCGGAGGGATTCTCGATCACTTCGGTGCCACGCCGGATCGCAAGGACGGTCACCGAAAACTGTTTCCTGACATTGATCTCCCCGAGCGTCTTTTCAGATACCGGGGCACCCGGTTCCACGATTAGGGTGCTGATCGTCAGGTTCGGGAGATTCATCCGGAGATCGGAGATGCTTGCCGTATACCCGGAAGGGCTGCGGAGCATCTGGTACGTGTCAGCCCGCACCTCCTGCACATACCGGTCGATGGTGGGTTCCGGCGTGAGGTACTTCTTCAGTACCCGGGTAAATATCTCCACCGATGTCTCAAACTCCTCCGGGATCACCTCATCGGCACCAAGGTTCCTGAGTCGTGTCACCTCGGTGAGGAACCGGGTTCGGACGATGATGTACAGGTCAGGGTTCATCTGGCGGGCAAGAAGGGTGATCGATCGCGTCGAGACGGGATCGTTGATGACAATAACGAGGATCCTTGCCTGCTCTATGGAGGCATGGGTGAGGATAGTAGCATTGGTCGCATCACCGAAAAATATCTGCTCCCCTGCCTTTCCTTCCTTCATCACGGTCTCAGGGTTCATATCGATGATGATGTAGGGGATGCCCCCGACTCGAGCTCCCTGTGCAAGGTTCCGGCCATTCAGGCCGTACCCGACAATGACCACGTGATCCTTCATAGGGGGGATGCCATCGTCACGGTCCACTTCGCACCCGGCTTTCAGCCGGCCGCCCAGGGGGAGGCGGCAGAAGAGATCGGCAACCCTCGGTCCTGACACGATGGCAAGAGGGGTAAGGGACATCGTCAGCAGGGTGACCGCGAGGAATATCTGTTCACTCGCCGCAGAGAAGAGCCCGTATTCCATTCCAGGGATCGAAAGGACAAACGCAAATTCACCGATGTTGGAAAGGGCAAGGCCAGCGAGGACGGAGGTCCGGAGCGATTGTCGGATGATGAGAGCTGCCCCTCCTGCGATAACCGCCTTCATAACGATCACTCCTGCGACAAGGGCGATGATCAGCAGCGGGGCTTCGACCAGGAACTTGACATTGAGGAGCATTCCAATGGAGATGAAGAAGAAGCTCGTGAAGATGTCACGGAAGGGAATGATGCTCGCAAAGGCCTGGTGGAAGTAATCGGACTCCGATAGGGTGATCCCGGCAAGGAATGCCCCGATGGCGAGCGACAGGCCAAGGCTGTCTGCCACATACGTGACCACAAAGCAGATCAGGACGATCGCAAGGAGGAAGATCTCCGGGCTCCGTATCCCCGTGATACGGTTCATGAACCGGGGGATCACGTACACCGATATCACCAGTACTGCAGCGAACAGGAGGACCAGGGTGATGCTCATTTCGAGGAGTGCCCCGGCGATATCAGTAGTCTCTCCGGCAAGGATCGGCAGGGCGATCAGCATGGGGATGGTGCTAATGTCCTGGAAGATCGATATCCCAAGCGTCACCCTTGCCTGGGGGCTCTCGATCTCGGCCCTGTCCTGGTAGAGCTTCAGGGTGATCGCGGTACTGCTATGGCAGACGAGGAACCCGAAGAAGAGCGCCTGGGTGGTCGTCACCCCGAACAGATATGAGATCGCCACGGTGGCAGCAATCGTCAGGACCACCTGAAGACTCCCGCCGATCAGCACGATCTTCCGCATCTCATAAAGAGTCCGGAACGAGAACTGCATCCCGATCGTGAAGAGGAGGAAGATGATCCCGATCTCGGCAAGTACATCAATGATCTCGGTATCCCCGATGAAACCCAGCCCGTACGGGCCGATAAGGATCCCGGTCAGGATAAATCCTACGATGCCGGGTATCCTGAACTTTTTTCCGACCGCGACGATGATGATCGCGAATGCGAAGATGATGATGATATCGTGGAGATACCCGGTGATCATGGTGCTCCTTGCAATCGATAAGGTGAAAACGGTACCAGAGAATATATGTCAAAGCCTCTTAACCTTGTCTTTTCTGATCGCTTCCGGTGAGGTTCCCTGCCAGGTGACAGATACCGGATTCCTGATGGGAATCGAGTGTGGGAAATGAAATTCTTATTACGGTACTACCCCACTTAGGGTAATGGAATCCATTTTTCTTCTTGAACTGATGGTTATCCTGATCCTCTCCCTACTGGTCCTCTTTGTCTGCAATTACCTCAAAATACCGCTTATTATCGGGTATATCCTCTCCGGAGTCCTTGTCGGACCTTTTGTCCTGGGATTTGTGGGAAGTACCCAGATCATCGAACTGGTTGCAGAAATCGGGGTAATTTTTCTCCTGTTCACTATTGGAATTCAATATTCGCTCAAAAGTCTTTTCGAGGCGAAAAAACTGGTGGTCCTCGGAGGAGCCCTTCAGATGGTCATCACCACACTCTGCGTCATGGCGCTGGCTCTCCTCTTTGGGACCCCTGCGAACGTAGCCGTTTTTCTCGGTCTCCTGGTATCGCTGAGCAGCACGGCGATCGTCATGAAAGTGCTCCAGGAGCGGGGAGAACTCGAGAGCCTTCATGGAAAGACCACCCTCTCGATCATGATCTTCCAGGATCTCATGCTCATCCCCCTGATGTTCATCACCCCCCTCCTGGCTGCACCGGAAACCTACCAGGCGCCATCCATCATCTTCCTGTTGCTCACCGGATTCCTCATCATCGGGTTAGTGATCATCAGCACCCGGTTCATCGTACCACGACTGCTCTACCATTCGGCGAAGATGAAAAGCCAGGAGATATTCCTCCTGAGTGTGATAGCCATCTGTTTTGCTATCGCCTGGATCATCAGCCAGACGGGGATCTCCCTTGCACTCGGTGCATTTATTGCCGGCCTGATGATTTCTGAGTCTGAATTCAGCGTTGCTGCTTTGAGTCACATCATGCCTTTCAGAGATGTTTTTGCCGGATTCTTTTTCATCTCGATCGGGATGCTCCTGGATGTAGCGTTCTTTCTCTCTGAACCCCTCCTCATCCTGGCCCTTGCTGTCAGCGTTATTCTCCTGAAATGTTTCACCGGGACACTTACCACCATCTTTCTGAACCTCTCCCGGAAGACAGCGATCCTGACCGGGCTGGCACTCAGCCAGATTGGAGAATTCTCATTTATCCTGGCAAAAGCAGGAGAGAGTTCCGGGCTGATATCCGGCAGTACGTACCAGACGATTCTCGATGTGACCCTGTTCACCATGGTTGCTACTCCCTTTCTCATGGCAGGATCACATCGTATTGCCGGGCGTATATCGGACAGAATGGAGGATATCATGGGGCCATCCTGCGGGTTTGATCTCACCCGGGCCCCGGCAACAGAGAACCACCTGATCATCGTCGGGTATGGTCTCAATGGGAGAAATGTGGCACGGGCAGCAAAATATGCAGGAATCCCCTACCGCATCATCGATATCAATCCCGATATGGTCCGCACTGAATGTGATCAGGGTGAACCTATCTATTACGGGGATGGTACCCAGGCTGCAGTGCTGGAACTTGCGGGGATCCGGACTGCCCGGATCATCGTTGTTGCCATCGCTGACAGGATCGGCACCCAGCAGGTGGTCCAGAGCGCACGATCATTGAATTCGCAGGTTCACATCCTTGTCAGGACCCGGTTTGTCAGCGAGGTCGAACCCCTCCATACCCTCGGTGCGGACGAAGTGATCCCGGAAGAGTTCGAGACCTCGGTCGAGATCTTCACGCGGGTGCTGCGGGACTACCTGGTCCCGACCTCTGAAGTGAACCAGCTCGTGGAAGAGATTCGCGGTGAAAACTACGAGATGCTCAGAAGTCTTCCTCCTGCACGCCTGTCCCAGATCCCGGCACATATTCCTGGGCTGGATATTGCCTCCCTAAGGGTCTCCGGGATGAATCCTGTTATCGGAAAGAGCCTTGCTGAACTCCCCTGGCGACATGAAAAGGGGATCAGTGTCATCGCCATCCGGAGGGGAGACCAGATGCTGCTGAACCCAGGAGGGGATACCTCAATAGAGAATGGGGATGTGGCAATCATCGTCGGGAGTACGGAGAACGTCCGGAAATTCATCCGCGAATCTGGCAGCTGACCGGGCCAGCATTCGACGGACTATTCCATCCGATTCCAGAGTCAGTTGAAATCCGGTGCAAGGAAAGCTACTCTTTTTTCCTTTCATCTCCAGATCTGCAATACGTGCACTGATGGAGAGCAGTATCCTTCTTGTCGGGATCGTGCTTGTTGCGACGATACTCCTCTTTGTAACGGAGTGGATACGGATCGATCTTGTCGCCATCCTCGCAAGCCTTGCGCTGGCCTGGCTCGGCCTCATCACCCCGGCAGAAGCGGTTTCCGGGTTTGCCTCAAACGCGGTCATCACCATGATATCGGTGATGATCCTGGGGTACGGGATAGAGCGGACCGGTATCATGTCCCGGCTCGCCAACACCATTATGAGGGTGGCAGGGGAGAGCGAACAACGTATCACCGCCACCATCTCGCTGACGGTCGGCCTCCTCTCCTCCATGATGCAGAATGTCGGTGCAGCCGCCCTTTTCCTCCCTGCCACACGGAGGATTGGGAAGCAGACCAGAATCCCTGCCTCCCGGTTGATCATGCCCATGGGTTTTGCGGCTATCCTCGGGGGATGTATTACGATGATCGGTTCCGGTCCCCTGATCGTCCTGAATGACCTCCTCGTCCAGGCTCAGGAAAAACCCTTCTCCCTCTTCGCGGTCACGCCGATAGGGATACCGCTCCTCATTGCCGGCATTGCGCTTTTTGCAGCGGCAGGGAGCCGCATCCTGCCGGGTAAAGAGGAAGAAGCACCCCCGCCAACGATTGCCGAAGTCTGGGGGATCGACCACCGGATCAGGACCTGTACCATCCCCCCCTCCGCTCCCCTGGCAGGAAGAACTCGTGGAGAGGCTGAGTGCAAAATCCTGTATGGCCTTGACCTTCTTGCGATCAGAGCGGGACAGGACATCACCGTCGCACCCCCCCGATCCACCCGTTTTGAGCCCGGGCAGGAACTCGGCTTCCTTGGATCCGAGGAGGACTTCAAACGGTTCCTCCATGATTCAGGCTGTGTGCAATCAGGCGATCGGAGCATCCTTGGGGAGATCCTCAATGGAGAAGGATTCGGATTCGCCGAGCTTATCGTCAGACCGAGGGCATCGATTATCGGAAAAACACCGCAGGAGATCCTGTTCCGCCAGACGTTTTCAATCGAGCCGATCCTCCTTCAGAGGGGAGAGACAGAGACCCGTGGTGATCTCTCCGGCGTATCACTGGCCGCAGGCGATCTCATCGTCGCTTTCGGATCATGGGACACCTTAAGACATCTTGCGAGGGACCGGGATCTCCTGCTCATCTCACCCCCCGAGGGGGAAGGGGTACGGTACCGCAAGGGGCCCCTCGCGGTCCTGATCTTTGCATTCTCCATCGCCCTCACGTTGACCGGCGTCCCGCTCTCCCTCGCATTTCTCACCGGTACAGCGGCGATGATGCTCTCCCGCGTCCTTACCATCGACGAGGCATATCATGCCATCGAATGGAAGACGGTCATCCTGATCGCCGGCCTGATACCGCTCGGGATCGCGATAGAGAAGAGCGGGGCTGCTGCGTTGCTCGCCAGTTCGCTCTCCGCATATCTTTCCGGGACCCATCCCCTTGTTGTTCTGGTTGCAATCGCCATCGTGGCTACCCTCCTCTCGCTCATCATCTCAAATGTTGCCGCAACCGTACTCCTCGTCCCGATTGCGATGGTTACCGGGGCCGGGACAGGGATCGACCCCCGGGCCCTTGCACTCCTTGTCGGGGTGTGCGCATCCAATTCATTCATCCTCCCCACCCACCAGGTGAATGCACTCCTGATGGGTCCCGGGGGTTATACCACGAGAGATTACCTGAAAGCAGGGGGCATCATGAGTGTGATCTTCATTGCCGTGGCTGTGATCCTGATCTTCCTTCTCTTCTGATGTATGAGATGAGAATTTCCCCATCACCACCGTTCTGGTAGAGAAAATGAACTGATGATTTTCTCCAAAAAATTGGTCTGAACGAAGGCACCCTCAGGAGAGGGATGTGTTTCCGATAGGGTAGGCAGACCTCGAACCCTGAATGGTCAGAGCCGGTACCAATTGCCAGACACTTCAACCAGGAGATACGAACGACCGGGGCCAATACCTTTATTGTGCTTTTCCCGAAAAATGCAATAGCTGGTATCCTTCCATGAAACGAGTGGTCATCGAGGTCCCCAATGACAAAGCAGAGAAAATACATGATAAATTCAGGGATACCATCTTTTCAATCCATGAGGGCGAAGCATCGACCAGGTTCATCCTCTATGTGCCGGACGAGATGCTTGATGATCTGATCCACAAGACCAACGGATCGGTCAAAGATACGTATCCCACGAGGCCACTCTGGACGGGATTCATTCCCGATTATGAGAGCCTGGCAAAAGAAGATGACCGGAGTATTCTTATTGAGGTCTCCACCCCGGATTTTGTCATCTCCCCCTTTGTCGAGAGACTCAAGGAGAAGCTGGGATACACCAAGAAGCAGAAGCGGGATGAGAAAACCCCCATAGAGAAGATCCTCGCATCGACCGAGTCCAATACCCGGTTTGATCAGGAGAAATTCATCCTCGCGGCCATCGCCGGGATTGTGGCGATGATCGGGCTGTTCCTGAACAATGCCGGTATTATCATTGGTGCGATGCTGATATCCCCCCTGCTCGGTCCGATCTATGCCCTGGCGGTCTACGTTGCCGTCGGTGATGTGAAAACGACCGTCCGCTGCGTGGAGATCCTGGGACTGATGGTGCTGATGCTGGTCTTTATCGCTGCCGTGGCTTCATTTGCCCTCTCCTTCGTCATCGATCTCACCCTGACCCCGGAGATCCTATCGCGGACGGACCCCAATGCGGTATTCATTCTGATGGCCGTCCTCCTTGGCTTTGCAACGATGATCGCCCTTTCAGAGGGAATTCCGGAAGGGATCGCGGGAGTGGCAATTGCCGCAGCACTCCTTCCACCTGCAGTCGTCACCGGCATCTCACTGGCCCTTTTTCCCGCAGGGGCGGTAAAAGCGATTGTCCTGACGCTGCAGAATGTGATCGGTCTGATTGCCGGAAGTATCATCGGAGTGATCTTTCTCCATATCGGCCCACGGGATATCTTCGCCCAGATACAATCAAGGCAGGTTATCATCCGGGTGGTATGGTTCCTCGCCATTCTCATATTGTTCCTCATGATCATCTCGTTTCTCGTGTGACGGGGGGAGAAAAGGGTCACAGAGAGTGAAGCAGAAAGGGAAAGGGGATCGCGTTCCTCTGTCCTGTTACCGTTCGGGTCAGAATAACCAGACTTTTCTTGGGACAGGTGTTTCCAAGGGGATTTCCCTGTAATCATCGAACCAGACAGCACTGGGATTGCTCTTCATCACCATGAATTTCCCAATCAGGGCTTTTTCTGCAGCCTGGTGGTACCGCATGAAGACACACCCTGCCTGCCTGCCGACAACTTCGATCTTTCCCGTTGCATGGGACATCACGAACCGTGCCCTCTTTGCGAGCCCGGAGCACGCCTGCCAGGCCTGCTGGATCACATGGTATGACTGTTCAACCGGTACCTGGAACAACCTGTTCCCCAGTGAGGG
>JAAYWH010000120.1 GCA_012516785.1 Methanomicrobiales archaeon | reverse complement strand
TCTTCTGTCCGGGAAGGAGGACTGAGATCGATACCCTCTTTCTGCCAGCCCAGCCTGGGTCTTGTCGATGACGTTCGTTACCCGGGGGAGGGGGATTTTTCTCGCCCCGACACCCTGTCCCGGAAACCGGGGAAATCGGAGTGACCGAGGACGTGCTTGCGTCAGTTGCCAAGGAACCAGAGAAGTTCTGGCTCATCGAGACGGTGGTCGGATGAGTGAAGCTACCGATATGGAGATCGTGGAGGCTATCAAATCCCTCCACGAACCCCTGACGGCCCCGGATAAGAGGGCCAGTTCCATGAATCCCAGGAACTGGTTTAGTTCAGGCACGAGCAACCCCCGCCAGCCGAGTTCCTCCCCGGCAGCCGCGAAGCAATTGAACAGGAGAAGGAACAGGATGGTTGGTACCATGGTAGCCGAGCCGGTCAATCGACCACCTGTGCTCCCCCGGGAGTGCAAGTATTCCCTGAAGATAATTGTCGTGTCCCCGCTCGGCCATGGTACGAGGATATCATCCTCGTTCCGTAAAAAATCGAGGGTTTGCGTCCATCCTGTTCTGCCAGGGTAATAATGGGATTAACGAGATCGAAAGTGACCTCCTCCCAGTTCATCGCGAACCTGTTTCGCATGATTTTTATGGAAAACAGGGTGATGTTCTCCCATGGTGGTGAAGCCCCCCATCAGGATGAAGCATATCGCCCCCTGTGGGATGAACTGTGCCATCTGCACGGCTCATCTCCGGGAGAAGAAGCGGTGCGAGGGGTGTCATTCACCGGAACGGATCGAGCGGAGGCAGTGTGCCATCTTCTCCTGCGAGCACGTACGGGGGAGATGCGGCCCTCCCTGTGCCGAGTATCCCTGTAAACGGATACGGCTGATGGACAAGCGGTACCGGACACGGTATCACATGAGCATCATCGGGAACCTAGAGGAGATCAGGGACCAAGGAATCAGGAAGTTTGTCACCAATGAGCGAGAGCGCTGGACATGCAGGACCTGTGGCGGAGTGATGGACGTCCATCATGGCCGGTGTGCATCCTGCGGGAAGGAACGGGAAGCATCGGGCTGCGATAAGGAGGAGTGAGCCATTCATTCTTTTCAGGGAATTCATCATATCATTGTGGTACATTGAGAAAGGGGAGGGAGTACTATCAGCCCGAAAATGAAGCCTGTACTGATGACATCCTTCCTGCAAATGGGGTTATTTTTACGTTCACCGAAGGTCTTTTGGATGCCAGCACCGGTATGGAATCCACAATAGCCCTTCCGTTGGAGCCGCTTCTGCCGGGAGATGCTCACATTTTTGAAAACAGGGAGAAGGTTATTAAAATATGTTGTGGTAGGTACCTATGTTCGATACATCGGACAAGTTAACGAGTTGATGGAACATGATGCACCGACACGGACCTGGCATGATGCACTGGCGGGGCATGCTCATGCATGAAATAATGGAGAAGATCCCTGACGATCAGAAGAAAGTGATCCTGAAACGTATCATCGATGGCAAAATCCTCTTGAGGGAGAACCGGATCAAGCAGATGCAGTTCAAGATAGAGACCATGAAAATGATCAGGAAAATGATCGACGAGTGCTGATTTGAAGAGCGCTTACTCACATCCCTCTTTTTTCTCCTTGCAGGAACAACAGGTTTATTTACCTCCACCCTCTCCACTGGGAAGGCGAATCCCTGTCAGGTGCGGAAATCCCCGTGTTTGAGACCATATCCCTGTTCTCCCCGTCCCCTCCTCTCAGATACCCTCATTCTCCAGGTCATCCTCCCCCTCAAGGTCGTCAATGATAGGATGGAACATATCCTGCCCCTCCTCGCTTTGGAGAAAGGAAAGCAGTAACGCCCGGATCTCCTGATCTTCCTCATCGATGATCATCTCATCAGTATCGTCCATCTCGCTCTGCAGAGGGAGGAATGCACCGGTCTGATACGCAAGAAAAATCCGTTCTTCCGGTGACAGGGCCGGATCTTTGAGAACCCATTTCAGGATCGATATCGTCTCTTCCCGAGGATCTCTGTCGTCAGCCATCATGCACTGGAAGGGATCGAACGCTCCCGCATCTCCGCCCGTTATGCGTTCATACAGGTGTCCGAGCAGTTCCTCCTGCCGGGGGCCGGAAATCCCTATCGCCTCGCCAATTTCGCGGTATTGTATCTCCATCATTGGTGATCATCTCACGACAATCCCTTAACCATTCCGTTTCACCCCGGTGAAAACAGCCTGAGGGAAGGTTTGGGGATCCCAATACTTCCCCTCTGTACAGTCTCCCCCGTTTTTTGGATGATTCCGGATAACGACCATTGTCATGATGAGGGATGAGAGAGAGGGTTATACTTGTACGGGGAGCTGAGAATGATACCGTTTCATGAAGCCATGAATGAATACCGGAGCCAGATGGAACACGGGGTGATCAAGCAGGCCTACCGGGGATTGATGGAATACATCAGGGACCTGCGGGTGCATTTCGAAACCACCGTTCCTGGATCCTTCGTCACCGGGAGTATCTATCCCGGATACATGGATATGACCTACTTCTCTTTCACCCCGGAGTCTTTGCACCGGCAGAAATTGAAGATAGCCATCGTGTTTCTCCATGAGACGTGCCGGTTCGAAGTCTGGTTGGCAGGGATGAACAAACGAATCCAGGCAGAATACTGGAACCGGTTGAAGGAGAGCAACTGGAGCGCATACCCTCTCGCCGCTTCCCTACAGGGGGTCGATGCAATCACCACTCACGTTCTTTCAGAGAATCCGGACTTTCGTGATCTGCCTCTCCTGACGCGGCATATCGAGCAGGGAGTCATGCAATTTACTGCCGATATTGAAGACTTCCTCTCAATAGAACAAGCTTGAGAAGTGAATTCCCTCTCATGGAGCAGCACCCGGGTAGTTCGCTCTTCCTCGCATCGTTACCGACGGGGACTCCAATACCTTGATGTGGGATCCCTGGAGAGAACTATCTATGATCAGGGCGCTCCTGGTGGATCGTTCCGGCAGCGGGGATCTCTTCCGCTGGTCTGAGGGCGGCAGAGACCTTGCCGTCTCCCTGCTGTCTGATCCTGCCGGACTCCCTGATGCACTGGCCGGACAGGAATACGATATCATCCTTCTCTCTCTGCATTCTGGTGATTCTGCCGCAATCGAGACCCTCCGGCAGATCCGTATCCAGGATCCCAGGATCCCCTGTATCGTCATCTCTGATGTGCTCGACAGCGACCTCGGGTCTGCCGCACTCACTGCAGGGGCAGATACTTATCATTGGGACATCATGAAAGAGACGTTCCAGAAGGTCCTGGTGCCGGTCGTCAGGAACCTGGTGCAGCATCGAAGAGACGAGGACCAGGTACTCCAGGACAATCTCTTCATGCGTACGATCCATGATGCCTCACCGGTTGCCGTATGCGTCATCAAAGATCACAAGATCCTCTGGGTGAACGCGATCGTCCCGAGAAAACTCGGGTATACCCGGGAAGAGCTGATTGGGTCAGACCTGGTCCGCCTGTTCCCCAACCCGGCAGAGCATCGCCGGGTAGACTCCGGGCTCCTTCAGACTTCGAACAAAGAGGGATGGGGCGTCGCCGAGGGTCTGTTGAAGCGGAAAGACGGCACGCTCATCCACTGCCACCTCCTCTCCCGTCCGATTGATCCGGCTGATCCCGGCCAAGGCCAGATCATCATTGGCCAGGATATCACGGATTATGTCCGTATCCGCGATCTCCTCCGGAAGAGCGAGGTCAGGTACCAGGATCTGCTTGACAGCGCTAACAGTATTGTGCTCCGCGTCAGTCCGGAGGGGACCATCCGGTTCATCAACAATTCCGGGGCAGCCTTTTTTGGCTATACTCCTGAAGAACTCATGGGAAAGAATCTCATCGATACCATTGTTCCGAGGAGATCAATCACCGGCCGTGACCTCGAAGGGATGATCCGGGATGTCATGCATGCCCCTGAAGACTACGAGGTCAACGTGAACGAGAACATGAAACGGAACGGTGAACGGGTCTGGGTCGCTTGGACCAACCGTGCAATCCGTGACGATCGGGGGAAGCTCACCGAGATGGTCTCCATCGGCCATGATATCACCGACCGGAAGATCAACCAGGATGACCATGGAAAGGGATCGACCCCCTGGATCAGTGCGTTCCTTGAAGGGACGGATATCCGCGAAGAGGTATTCGAGGAGGTGTACACGCTCTCGCTTGAACTTTCTCGGGAGGGGAGGGAAGGCAAGCAGATCGGGACGACGTTTTTGATCGGGAGCGCCCCCGAGGTGCTGGCACGGTCCACCCAGCTGATCCTCAATCCTTTCGAGGGGCACCCGCTCTCGGTACGGAACGTGGCCACGAGCGAGATCCGGGAGACCGTCAAGGAGCTCTCCCAGATTGACGGGGCGTTTGTCATCTCCGGTGACGGGATCATCGAGGCTGCCGGGCGGTACATCACGATCGATACCAGCCAGGCTTCGATCCCCAAGGGGCTCGGCACCCGTCATGCATCGGTGGCAGGCCTCACGCTTGAGACCCCGGCAGTGGGAGTTGTCCTCTCCCAGAGCGGGGGGAAGGTCTCGCTCTTCAAGGATGGGCGGATCTTCCGGGTGATCGCGGTAAAAGACTAAAAACGGGAGGTTCAAAATGCCCTCAACAGGCAGGGACTAGTGGCGGTGTCCCCCCTGGGGTTGATGGGTCCCGTGCCCTTTTACGTTCAGGTAAAGGTGGTAGGCATAGACGACGAAGTTGAGGTAGGCCTGGATATAGGCCCGGCCTCCCTTGACGTTGTTTGGATTGTACTTCCTGGTCTGTATTGCCTTATCGAAGCGGTGACGCAGATCCTCCTCTATCGTGTGACAGATGAATTGGATCACCTCGGTTGGATCCTCGGCCTGTTCAGCCTTCGGGACGACCGGCCCTTCATCCAGACCGGCAGGTTTCATGCCGGTGTTGGGTGCCCCTTCTCCTGCCCGGTGGAACCGGATTGCGGTCTCAAAGAACCAGTCATCGGCAAGCGACTGGGCGTCTCCACCGGCGTCCCGGACACGTCTGGTCCTTTCAAACGCAGCCTTCAGCTCGGGTTCTGACACGGCCGGGATCCAGATCAAGGCATGGTTGATGGTTCCGGTCTCAAGGGCTTTCCTGCATGCCTTGACGACCGGCCCATTCCGGGTATCACAGTGGGGTGGCATCAGATCCCCTCATTCCAACGATACCTGCATCAGAAGGGCAGAATAAAGGTTGGTGCAGAAGTGGTCGGAGAGAAGGGGGAACTCACCACTATTGCGGGGATTTCCTGTCTCTGTAGCCCTGATCTTCTGGCATGAAACCAAGCCTTATCCTTCTCACGGATCTATCCTCTTTTATGACATCCCGGCTGAGCCTCACGGTCCTTGCCGACAACAACACCCTTATCGACCGGTATTTTACAGCCGAGCCAGGCCTATCCTTCCTGATCCAGACTGAAGGAAAGAAGATCCTGTTTGACACCGGGTACTCAGAGGTGTTCCTGTCCAATGCGATGAAGATGGGGATCAATCTCCGGGACCTGGATTGCGTGGTACTGTCGCATGGCCATCTCGATCATACGTGGGGGCTCGTCCCGCTGGTCCGACTCCTTACCGAAGCGACTATCGAGGACATGCCCCACACGGTGCCGGAGCTGGTAGCCCACCCGCTCTGCTTCTGCGCAAAGGAGAAGCTTCCCCTGCGAAACATCGGATCCCTCCTTGACGAAGCCGAAGCCCGTCGGCAGTTCAGGGTAACTCTCTCGGCAAAACCAGCCTGGATCACCGGTGACCTGGTCTTTTTGGGGGAGATCCCGCGGAGGTTTTCGTTCGAGCAGGTGGATCCCGGGAAGCGGAAGATCCTCCTTCCGGATGGCAGGACAAAACCCGATCGGCTGATGGATGATTCTGCCCTTGCCTATCGGTCCGGAAAAGGGCTTGTCATCATCACGGGATGTTCCCATGCCGGGATCTGCAATATCACCGAGTATGCCCGTGAGGTCTATGATGAGCGGACGGTCGTGGGCATCATCGGCGGGCTCCACCTGATCAATCCCCCGGCAGCGCACCTGGAGGGAACAGGGGAATATCTGCGGGGCCTCAACCTCGAGTCCCTCCATGCCTGTCACTGCACCTCGTTTGCATCCCGGCTGGCTCTTGCAGGATATTGCCCGATGCAGGACACGGGGGTCGGACTGAGGCTGGAGTGGTAAGCATGCAGGGAGAGGAAACAGGTCTCACTATCTGAATTCAGCGGAAATGCCGTTTATACCTCGCCAAGCAATCCATACCCCAATCTGGAAGGACACTATTCATTGAACCGGTTGGTTTGAAAGATTAATATAGGAGAGCTATGCGAGCAAATACCGTGTATCTATGACGCGGTTACTCTATATGAAAACTCCAATACTGCTCTTCCTTTTTGCACTCCTGGTGACGTCCGCATCAGGAAGTGTTCTGAGTGTCGGGAACGGGCAGGTAAATGCCACGAGCGAACTGGCCTCGATGAATATCACTCTTGATTCTGCACCAGATGGACTCATGGATTACAATCTCTCTGTTACGATTGATGACCCTTCGATTGCAACCATCAAAAATGTAGCGTTTCCACCGTGGGCAATAACTACAGAGACTTCATTGCTTCCGTCTTCCTTCTGCTGGCTGAATGCAACTACTGGTCCCGGGACGAATATCACCACTGAGACCACTCTTGTGACCATCACCCTCGAGGGACTCAGTGGGGGAACGACACCCGTCTCACTCGCTGTGTATTCAATGAGGGATGATTATAGCAACGAAATAAATCCCTCCATTATCAATGGCGCCTTCACTGTAAATGCACCGGTTCTTCCGAACGCTGACTTCTCGGCCAACATGACAACCGGTGTTGCCCCGCTGACCGTGGCATTCACTGATGAGTCGACCGGGACTGCTCCTCTGACGTATGCCTGGGATTTCGAAGACAACGGGACCGTTGATGAGACCACCAAGAATGCGACCCATACCTACCTCGCGGCTGGGAACTACACGGTCAACCTGACCGTGACCGGACCCGGTGGGATCGACAGCGAGGTCAGGACGGATTACATCACGGTCACCGAAGCCCCGGCAGCCCCGGTAGCCGCCTTCTCGGCCAACACGACAACCGGTGTTGCCCCGCTGACTGTGGCATTCACTGATGAGTCGACCGGCGCCGGTACCAAAACATACGAGTGGGATTTCACGAATGACGGGACGGTTGATGCAACCACACCGGATGCAGTCTATACCTACCCCTCCGCCGGCACCTATACGGTCAACCTGACCGTCACCAATGCAGGTGGCAGCAACTCGGAGGTCAAGACCGACTACATCACGGTGACTACTGCTCCTGTCTCCCCAATCGCGGCATTTTCAGCCAACACGACCTCGGGGACTGCTCCGCTGACCGTGGCATTTACCGATGCATCGACGGGGACTGCCCCCTTGACATATGCCTGGGACTTCACCAATGATGGGACCGTTGATGCGACCACAAAGAACGCGACTTATACCTACCTCACAGCTGGAACCTATACTGTTAACCTGACCGTTACCGGTCCGGGAGGAACGGACAGCGAGGTTAAGAGCAGTTACATAACCGTGACCAGTGTAACTCCTAAGATCTCTGCGCAGTTTACTGCAGCTCCTGTTTCGGGACGTTCCCCGCTCGCGGTCCGGTTCACTGACCAGTCCACCGGAACGATCACGTCATACGAGTGGGATTTCAACAACGATGGCATGGTAGACAGCAGAATAAAAAATCCCCTCAAATTCTTCACCTCCGCAGGGGAGTACACCGTACAGCTGACCGTCCGGGGACCTGATGGCACTGACCAGGAGGTAAAGAACCAGTATATTGATGTAACAGCCAAACCGCTGAGGCCGATCGCCTTCTTCTCAGCAAACACCCTTTCCGGTGCAGCCCCCCTGAACGTCACGTTCACCGATAAAAGCTACAATAATCCTGATTCCTATCTCTGGAAATTCGGTGACGGAACCACATCGACCCTGAAGAATCCATCCCACACCTACCCTGTTCCCGGATACTACAAGGTCAGTCTTACTGCATCCAATGTGGCCGGAAGCAGCAGCATGGCAATGAACATCTACGTCACAAGCAGTTGAAGAAAGCGAACAGACCATAAGAGAGAATCCGGATTATTACCCGGATTATCACCCCTCTTTTTAAGCAGAACGGGGCAAAAGTGGTCATCACCGACATCGAGACCAAGAACGGGGTCATCCATGTTATCGATGCAGTGATGATTCCGGCGGCTTAGATCAGGAAATCATTCCACTTTTTTAGAAATTAACATCCTATAAAAAGGGGTATCCCTGCTATGATGGTGAATAGTGGGGTTTTTCCCGGTCTCTAAAAAAAAAGGAAGGTCAGATCAATGCTGTCTCAAAGAGATACTCGGTCGGGTTCCATGCATTAAACTGGGTCCCGGTCAGGTCTTTTGAGGGGACAAGCCAGATCTTTCCGGTGAATCCGGCAGCTTTCCCTTTTATATTGACACATCCCTCATCGTTGGCAACCCCCGTACCGAGAATGGCACATTGCGGGACAGATCCCCATGGATCGAAGTAATTGATGAGGGAATAATCCTGGCCGGGGAGGAGCCCCTTCCCGTTGAAGACAAACATCGGCTTTGGTACCTCTTTGAACATCATCCTCCCCCAGGCACCTCCTTCTATCGGCTCCCAGGTTACCGGATCTTTTGCGACCAGCGTAACGAAGTTCGCATTGCCTGCTGCAGAGACTGCCCCGACCATGAGGGCGAGGCACATCACTACCATAATGGTTGTAATCCATCCTTTCATTTAGTTCCACCTTCGGGTTTTCCTTGAACGCGACATATCTTTCCGCGTCATAAGGGAGAGCGACATGGGGCGTATTCAACATTGTTACCGAGAATGTTCACCAGATCGAGGAAGGTGCTCTGGTGGAGTGAATCTGATCGGACAGGAGAATCCTGTTCTGCTGCAGAAGCTCCAGGGAGCAAGCAGATTTCTTTAAGGGAGAATGGCTTCCTTGGGATACATTGGCCCATTATACCATATCAGAAAAAAGCCAATCTGTTCTTTGCCACGCAAACAGTATGGGGGTTATGACACGCTTCCCTTTTGTGCCCTCATACAGAAATCCCAAAAATCGAGCCTTTTTGAAGAACAGAAGCCTGCACTGGATCGAAGTGCCAGATCTTGGAATAAAGGAAGAATCGGGATGCTTATCCTCCTGTCCCATTGGATCGGAGTTGCGTTTGTTCAAAAAAAGAGAGAAAAGCGGACTTCACCACGTGGCAGTTCCCTCTTGAACCGGTTCTATGAGCTTCGGGAAGGCCTTATTCCGACACAGGGATGATCTTTCCCTTCAGCTGCCCCTCGGGATCGAGCCGCATCAGCTCCACTACGTTGTTCACGACGCCTCTCGCATAGGTCTTCACCAGCTCGTCATTCCTGAAGAACTCCCGGTCTGCATTGCTGTTGAACTCAGCCCCGTGGGTCCTGTATGCGATGCCGAACGGGGCGAGGATATATCCCATCTGCTGGAGGTTGAGGAAGATGTCCATTGCGGTCTTGATCCCGCCGTCCTCGTGGCCGCAGACGAGGATCCCTGCGACTTTCCCCTCGGTGAGGCCGGGTTTCTTCAGGTGATACAGGTTCTGCAGGCAGGTCGTCCGGTCTAAAAAGATCTTCAGGCGGGCTGACATGGTATTCCAGTTGATGGGGGAGGCGATGATGACGGCTTTTGCAGCGGCCAGCATCTGGTGGAATGCCGGCATATCATCCTTCGGATTGTTGCAGGGGTAATTGCAGGACTGGGCCCGGACAGCGTAGCAGCACCAGCAGTTGTCTATTTGGTATTCACTCAGGTTGTATCGCCGAAAGGATACCCCCTTTTCCCTGAGTACCTCTTCTGCAATCTCTGCCATGACGCTGGTGTTCCCGTTCCGGTGGGTGCTGCCGTTGATGATCAGCACATCGAAGGGTATGCCATCGTAGGTGAGCGGGACCAATTCCCGCTCGTGGATAAATTCCCCGGACGGGCTATGGCAATTGGGGCATCCTTTGGGCGGTTTCTCCCCGGTGAACATAAATCCGCAGACCGTGCATTTCCATCGGATCGGGCCATCATGGGTGGTTGATTCTGACATGTTCCTCTCCTTCCACATTGCCAAGAGGTATCAGTTCCACGATTTATGAACATGACGAAAGGAGAAGCCCCTGATTAGTGGTGGAAGGAAGAAAGAGCCTTGCGTTCATTAGATCAGGTCACCGAGAGCTGGTATTCTAGAGGATATGAGTGCGGCGAGGTAAAGGGTCATGAGAAAGGGGGTGTTTTCCCTCCCTTTTGCGGAAAAGAAGGGCAGATCGTGGACTCGACAGGGTTCACGCTGGAGCAGTGCTGGTATGCCAATTTACCCCGGTTCAAGTTCTCCAGCGCCGGTATTCGGGGGAAGCCTCCTGCATGTCATGCCAGAGCCAGACCATACGGTCAACGAACCATACCTTTCCCAGGCAGACCACAATAATGCCGACAAGGGTCGGCCACACCTCGAAGGTGACGGCACCAAAGAGGGCGAGGAGCATCCCTGCTCCGGAAACAACCGAGAGAAGATGAGGGACCATCCGGTGGTGGGAAGGCACAGGAATCACATCACGGTTCAGCCAGACCCGCTCCCCCAGCACCCCCTTTGAGGTCCAGTTATCGAGCGATCGAGGGGGAGGAACGATCCGGGGGTTGAGCCATGCCCAGATCACGGCAAGGCAAACGGGGATGACTGCCAACCATCCGAGCCAGAGCCGGCTCCAGAGGGCAAGGACAAGAAGGGGGAGCACCGTCAGGCGAAGCATCACGCTCCAGGGGTTTGCGTGGCGCATCCAGGTGCGATCGTCCATCAGGAACAGGCGGGCAATCATTCGCTCCAGGGTCATACGTATATATCTGGTAGAGGCTCTCATCCCAAAAAAAATGGTGCATTCCCTGCAGGGAATGCTGGTGATCAGCGAATCCTTCACAGAATGGCACACTTTACACCTGTATTCCCTGGAATACCACATGCAGTTCCCGTTCCCCACGTGTGTTCTTTTGCCGAAGGTTATGACAGAAATGGTCACGGACGAAATGATTTTAAATGATCATTTCAATGTATGATTGGCTGTCCCTCAGCAATGGAAATACATAACAAGATGAAAACGTGCTCTATACTCATCTGAATTCAGGTTCCAGATACATGTAGGTTTATAAGGAAGAATGCGGGGCAGCCAGGATTTCTCCTGGTATTATTCTGGTATTCCTGATATATCCTTGATGTTTCTTGTGTTGTTCTGGTATTCCTGATATATCCTTGATGTTTCTTGTGTTGTTCTGGTATTCCTGATGTATCCTTGATGTTACTTGTGTTGTTCTGGTATTCCTGATATATCCTTGATGTTTCTTGTGTTGTTCTGGTATTCCTGATCTATCCTTGAGTTCCTTGTATTGATCTGGCTTTCAAGGTTTTATTCTAGTTCTCCTGGTATAACTCTGATTCTCACGATACTCTTCTTGATATCCTCGTGCTGTTCCATGCCGGTAAAGACCCTCCAAAGGATCTCCAGGGAACCGGTTGTCCGATCCCATGTGATCTGCCTTTCCCTGGCCGCTATTCGTAGGGAAAACCACTTCACCCTGGTGCCATGGTCTGTGGCACGGGGAATTTCCTCTCTGGGTCCAATTTCATTAATGATCCAGTTGGCACCACAGTGCTTATCAGTCGTGTTCTTTTAACCCTGGAATCCCGTGAGAATAAACCAACACCATTTTTTATCCAGTGCCCGATTCTGTACTACCTGGGATCGCACAAGGGATCCCATACCATGGATGGTGACCCCCCGTTTTGGAACGCCCGAACCCTTCCCCTGCAACAACCGGAGAGGTGCCGGCCATCTGCCGTACTCCTGCACCTCCGCTTTCGAGCACCGATAAAGGGATCGTCCTCTTCATTGCCGCTCTTGCCGGGTTCCTGACCCCCTTTGACGGTTCGGCCGTCAATATCGCGCTGCCCGTGATGGCGGCCGAGTTCCACCTCGACGCTATCATGCTCTCCTGGATCACGACCGCGTACCTGCTCACCTCTGCCGTGTTCCTGGTGCCATTTGGCAGGATTGCCGATATCTACGGGAGAAAACGGATCTTTTTGTATGGGATCGCCATCTTTACGGCTGCCTCACTCCTCATGACGATGGTCTCCTACCCCGAGATGCTGATCGCGATCAGGCTCATCCAGGGATTTGGCGGGGCCATGATCTTCGGGACCGCCCTTGCCATCCTCTCTTCCGTATTCCCCCCTGGGGAACGGGGCAGGGCTCTTGGGATATACATCATGGCGGTCTACCTCGGGCTCACCATGGGCCCGTTTCTGGGCGGCATCCTGACCGGGTACCTCGGGTGGCGGAGCATCTTTCTGGTCAATGTCCCGCTCGGGATACTCGCCTGCATCCTGATCCTCTGGAGACTTCGGGGAGAATGGGCGGAATGTCAGGGCGAGCGGTTCGATCTGAAGGGATCGGTCCTCTATGCCTGCAGCCTTGTTGCGGTGATGCTCGGGCTCTCGACCGTCCCTGACCTGGACGGTGTGTTGATCCTTTCTGTCGGAATCGTGATCGGGGTGATCTTTGTCCTCTATGAACTACGGGTGCCGCTCCCGGTACTTGATCTCAGTCTGTTCACGAAAAACAGGGTCTTTGCCTTCTCGAACCTTGCTGCCCTGATCAGCTATTGTGCCACCTATGCGGTGACCTTTCTCCTGAGCCTTTACCTCCAGCTCACGAGGGGATTTTCCCCTGAGCAGGCGGGGGGGATCCTGATCGTGCTCCCTGCAGTGCAGGCACTCCTCTCACCGGTTGCCGGGCGACTCTCCGACCGGATCGACTCCCAGGTACTCGCCTCGATCGGGATTGCACTGACCGCCGTAGGAATGTTCCCGCTGGTCTTCATCTCGGAAGCAACCCCGGTCTGGTACCTGGTCGCCTGCCTGGTCGTCCTTGGAGCCGGGTTTGGGATCTTCTCGTCCCCGAACATCAACGCGATTATGAGCTCGGTCGAGAAGAGGTATCTGGGGGTGGCGTCCGGGATGAACGGGACGGTGCGACTCGTCGGGCAGATGCTCTCGATGGGGATCGTGATGATGCTCTTTTCCCTGTTCATCGGGCCGGTCATGATCACCCCTGAGTATTTCCCGGAGTTCCTCCAGAGCCTGCATTACGCGTTTCTTATCTTCTCCCTGCTCTCCCTGGTGGGGGTCGTGGCATCCCTGATGCGGGGGAAGGGGCTGCCGGGTGGTCGGGCAGGTTCTGACGGGAAGTGAATATGGGGGGATCACTTCCCCTCTGCCCGCATGGCATGGTAATCCCTATCATTGGGATGCTCAGCGTGGGATCCAAGGGGGATTTCAACCCGGGTATTTCCCCTGGGTGATGAGAGGGATTCACTCCGGTGAGTGGGGTGAAATTTCGTCAGAGGCAAAGGATATCCCTGAAGATCACCTCATATACAGAGAGGATATCACAGCTCGGGGAGAGAGGAATGTTCCCGGGTGCTTCCATCCGGAAGATACCGGAGCGGAAGAATGGATGAGGTGATCTGAAGTGACTGACGATACCACGAATGCGGGTCCTGGTGGCGGTGGACCGGGCAGAAAGAAGCTCCCGCGTTTGTTCAGGAAGGTGCCCTGTACCCGGATTACCGATGAGCAGGTCGAGGAGATCCTCCACGAGGTCATCGAGGAGACTCCCTATGCCCTCTTCGTGAACGGGCGACACATGATGACGGCGATGATGACCCCGGCAGACCTGGAGGACTTCGTCACCGGTTTCCTCTTCACCGAACAGGTGATCAAGGATCCCGAAGAGATCGAGTCGATCAGGGTAGAAAAGAACCGGATCAGCGTGATCACCACGAACCTGTTCCGCGTGGTCGGACCAAAGAAGACGATCCTATCGGGGTGTGGCGGGAGCACCTCTTACATCGACTCAGAAAAGCTCCCGAACATCCGGTCCGATTTTTCCGTTGGGTCAGGGTGTATCGCAGACCTGATCAAGCAGACCCTCACTTCTGAACTCCACCAGCTGACCGGGGGTATCCATGTCGTCGCCCTGGCCGGTGCGGAAGGGATCATCACGGTCTCCGAGGATATCGGGAGGCATAACGCCCTTGACCGGGTCATCGGGTATGGATTGCGAAACGGGATTGATTTTTCCCGGACCTTCATCATCGTCTCCGGGCGGGTCTCGTCAGAGATGGCACGAAAATGCCTCATTGCAAACATCCCGATCATCGCCTCTCGGGGTGCAACCACCACCCTCGCACTGGAGGTTGCCGTGAAGAACGGGCTGACCATCGTTGGATTTGTGCGGGGATCGAAGATGAACGTCTATACCCACACGAAACGGATCAAAATAACCGGGCGGCAGGGCTCGTAAGGCTCCACCTGATTCAGGATATGGTACAAGAGGGTTCGGGATCATTCGATCCCGAGTGATTCCAGGATCCTGCACGCCTGGCATATCTCGCTGTTGCAGAGCGCCCCGCACCGGGTGCAGCGGGTGAGCTCTCCGGCAATGGATCGGGGAGTAACCCGTTCCCTGACCCTCTCCTGCCACTTCATCAGCCTCTGACGTGTCCCGGGGTGCCGGAACTCAAGGTCGCCGAGCATCGTCCGGATCTCGGACCGGAGGGCTGTACCGGCGTATGGGCATTCGGGGAGTTCGGTAAAATACCCCTGGACAAACAGGAAGGTGACAACCTCTTTTTCGGGGATCGCTGCAAGCGGCTTGATCCTCGGCAGGAAACAGGCCGGTTCTCCGGACGAGCTGTCCTGTATCAGCCTGACCAGGTCGCCCCGGAGGAGATTCATCAGGACCGACTGGGCCTCGTCATCGAGGTTATGCCCGGTGGCGATCGTTGTCCCTCCAACCCGCCGGGCTCCTTCTGCGAGGGCTTTTCGCCGAAGGACTCCACAGACCGTGCAGGCCCGCTCAGCACGCCCCTTCTTCTGCAGGAGGGTGTCAAGATCCGCTCCGAAGAGATCATGGAATGAGATGATATGGTGCCTGACACCCAGGTGCCTCGTGAGGCGGACCGCCGAGTCTACCGTCTCGTCGCGGTATCCTGCGATGCCTTCGTCGATGGTAAGAGCCGTGAGCGAGACATCCGGCAATTCCGGGAGGATTGTTGCAAGGACGAGGAGGAGTGCGGTACTATCCTTCCCGCCGCTGAGCGCGACGGCGATATGGTCCCCCGGGGAGATGAGGGAGTGATCCCTGATATACTCCCTGACACGCCCCTCGATGGAGGAGATCAGGTGACCGGCACAGAGCCGTTCCCTGCGGTCTCTTCCAAGGATGACCGCAGGTTCCTCGCAGAAAGAACACCGATCAGCGGCACCAGTCCTTTCCCCAGAGGTAGTCAGGATCTATCCCCCATGGGCAATGCGGATGATACGGACCTGATCGTCTCCGGAGGCCGTGACATCTTCGGGTACCAGTTTTCCGTTCTTCAGGACAATGACACTTGCAGGGAGGATGCAAAGGTCCGCGAGGATGGCCGCGATAGCCACGGGATCACCCGGTAGTGTGACGTGTGTTTTGTCCGGGAGGATAACCTGCATGCTCTGCTCTTCTGTTTTGCTCCCTGATATCATATATCCCATGGAGCAGGTCTGCATCCGTCACCTCTCCCCTTCAGCACCGGGTAGAACCGCGGTTTGTTTGCCAACGATACCATCACCTGTAGCTGCCGGAATGAGATTCCTTTTAAGAAGCGCCTTCGCATAGTGTAATAAAATGAAACGGCCGGTATACTGGATAGTCATTACCCTCCTCCTCTGCGTGCTCCTTGGGTGTGCCTCAGCAGAAGGGGGACATGGCGGGGCATCAGCGCCTGGTCCCCAGGAGTATTCCAGCGGCCAATCAGCGGAAAGCCCGGCACCCGGACCCGATAGCCCGGTGCAGGAAGCGGAATCTTTCGGAGTGTCCGGCACCGGAACAACATACCCTGATGATCCGGGAGATCTCACCGGGACCAGCATGGCTGATCCGGGGTTGGAAGAGGCAGGCAGCTCGACCATCGCAATGGGTGCAGATTCGACCGGTATTGCACCTGGGCAGCAGGGAGATTTTTCAGCAGGACCTGGTGATGCTCCCAGTGCCCTGACTGGACGCGGACCTGGCGATGCGGGTAGCGGATCGGACGATCATGGCTTCTTCTCTTCTTCGGAGGATCACGGGCCCTTCTCTTATTCCGGGGATTCCCCCGGGGAGGGATACCAGGCGGGTTCCGAAGGGGCATCCCCCCCCGGTCCCGGCTTAATGGGTGGAGAGGATCCCGTACTCCCTGATACCGGTGACCTGGAGGAGACCTCGTCTCCTGGAAGAGGGAATGGCGGCCTCATTCAGAACAGAGCTTCCGGCCCCCAGCCAGAGACCGGTATCCTCGAGGGGCATGGAGGAGAGAGCGGACCAACACTCCCCCCAAACGGCCTGGCGAGGTCTGGTCCGGGTGACGGAGGCAGCATGGTTCCCGGGCAGCTGCATGGATCGCTTGGTATTCTTGCTGCCTCTGCGGGAGGTGCGGGAGTGGCATGGGCAGGACCCGAAGGTCACGGGGGGCATTCAGCATCAGGGCCCACCCCAGGGGCCCATGGAACGCACCGGCAGCAGCAGGGGATCCCAGTCCAGTACCCCTGCGGCCCTGCCCAGGCCACCCCGGTTATCCCCGACCAGGGGTCGAAGGCGACCGATACCAGGGAGGATACAAGCCAAAGAGCCCGATCGAAACGGGCACGGGGATACTTCCCGGAAGAGGGTCCCGTTCAATCCCCTGACAGCGCTCCTCCCTCCTCCCCCCTGCCGCTCTTTCCCTTCACCCTGCTGCTCTTCGGAGGATATCGAAGGATCTCGAAGAAGAACGTGCTCGAGCATGACACTCGTCAGAGTGTCTTTTCAGCGATCTCCGCATACCCGGGCATTGATGTGCCCCTGCTGGCAGGAACTACCGGGATCAATGAAAACACGCTCCGGTACCATCTCGTAAAACTGGTCGAGAGCGGGAGGATCACCTACCTGGTCAAACCCGGAGTGATCCGGTACTTCCTCAACCAGGGATCGTATTTACCCGCCGAGCAGGTCCTGATTCATTACCTCTGGAGCGAGACGCCGCGGAACATCCTTCTTCTGCTCCGCTCCAAACCGGGACTGAGCCGACAACAGATCTCCGATACATTGGGAATATCCGGTCCCTCAGTGACCCGTCACATGGAGCACCTGATCGATGACGGGATCATCGAGAACCGGTTTTTCGGGAGATCGAACCATTATTATCTGACGGAGGGGACTACGGCGATCTTCGAACCGATGCTCTCCCGTATTCGTACTGCAACAGAAGATGGCGAATCCCCCCCTGTGCTTTCCCCCCCGGGAGAAGGACCCTTGATCGAGCCTCCTCCCATGTCTTAATTCTGGCAGCCCTTCCCTGGAAGCAGTGGGGGTGCTGGCAGGTATGCCCTCTTGTGTAGCTTCCCCTTTGAGAAAAGGTTTGATAGCCCCTGCCGATTGACTGATGGAGACGGGTCATGGGGAATATGGTTGTCCCGGACCCGGCTAACCAGGAGAAGACAGATATGATAAAGAAGATAGTGCTCTGTGTGGTCCTGGTCATGGTCCTTGTACCGGCGTTTGCTATGGCAGCCGGGCCGCAGGGCCAGGGATCAGGAACTGCCCAGGGCAATTGCCAGCAGTTCCAGCAGCAGACTGCTACCCAGGAGCAGGTCGCAAACCAGGTGGAGAATGTATACCAGGAACAGGTCGCACATCAGGAGCAGACCTCCAGCCAGCTACAGAATAACGGGGAGGAACAGATGCTCCAGAACCGCATCTGCACCCAGGAATGCGAAATGTCTCAGGTGATGAAGCAAAACCAGAGCCCGGTGCGGAAAGGATCTGCACTTGGTCAGGGGACCGGTGCAGGAGTGTGTGACCAGCTGCAGAACCAGACCCGGAACATGTTTGGGGAGATGATCCAGAACCGGACCAGGCTCCAGGATGGATCCTGCGGGAATTGCCCCACCCTGAGTACAGGACTTTCTGCATCTGCTGATCAGCTGCAGGACCAGACCCGGGATATGACCTGGGACAGGACCCGGGGCCGGCTCCATCTCCAGGATGGATCCTGCGGGAACTGCCTGAATAGTTGAAGATCGGTCCGGATGCATCAATCGGTGCATTCCCGGATTGTCTCATTTTTTTATAGCGTGAAGATCTCTTCCTGGGTTCTCTTGTTGACGTTCCCTCGGTTTTCACTCCCTTCGTTGCCTGACATACCTCCATTCTCACCAGCATGTCAGGGGTCCCGGGAAAATAATGATACAGGTTGGGATCTTCTCAATTGCTGGCCTCCTCAGAGAGCATTCCAGCCTCCCTCACAGGTCAGGGAGCCGTATTGGAACGGGGTAAGGGTGCTCGTGTGATGTAAAAAATACCATGATTCCTTTGAGGGCTACAAGCATAACCGATGAACATGCCGGAGGCATATTCATATAAAAAAGCAGGGTGAGTGGTTCAGTAGCTCGCCAGGTTCGATTGAAAAGCATTCAGATGGTTCATGGATCCCTGCAGAAGGTTGTTGTACACGGTCCTGATATCATTCTTCTCTGTCGTGGCAAGAGCCTTGTTCAGGTCGGCAATATCGGTCTCCTCGACAATGACTCCCGCCTTGAGTGCCTCGACCGGAGAGGCACTTCCCTGAGCGATCAGGTCATCGTAGAGGTCCTGGAGAGCAGGATCCGTGAACGCTCCCTGTGCCTTGCCTGCCGCCGGATCCGGTATACCATACCGGTCGAGAAGGGTTTTCACCGAGTCCATATGCACCTGCTCGCTCTGGGCAATGTTCGTGAATAGTGGAAGGTTCCACCTGGCCCCAAGCGAGAGATAGACATCCCGGGCAAGTTTCTCCTCTTCCCGCATGTAGGTCATCCAGTATTTCTCATCGTCGGTCAGAGGGGTAGCCTGCCCGGTTCCGGCCACCACCGTCGAACCCCCAAACAACCAGCTAAACAATCCCCTGTCAGCCTGTTCCTGCTGTCCAAGGGTGAGGAGCCGGTTCTGTTCCTGCGAGAGGGTCTGCACCTGTTCTTCCAGCTTCACCCGGACCTGCGGATCGCAGTCTGAGCAGGTGGCAAGCAGCTGCTCCATCGCCTGGATTCGCTGCTGGTTCTGGTCGGCAGACTGGATCAGCAGCCCGGCCGCTTCCCTGTCGCCGCCAATGAGCATCCGCATGAACGAACTCCGGGTGCTCATCTGCTGCTCTGCCTGGTAGGCAGCGGCAAGCGACTGGTTTATCTCTCCGGCCAGACGGGAAAGTTCAGGCCCGGCACCCCCGGTCACGCTGCCGGCAATGGCGAATGTGGAGAGGGCAAGATCTACGTGCGCCTGGTCCCGGTCCTGGTCACGGGAGAGGTTCTGCTCCAGCTGGCTGACCTGCTGGAGGAACGTATCCCGGTCTTTCTGGCGGATGGTATCCGGACTGGTGGTTTCTCCGGTCGTATCGACCCCGGTCCTGCCCTGCGTCTGGTCCTGATCCTGCCGAATGATCTGGATCCCGGGCTGGTCAACCGTCTCCTGCTGGTTTCGTTCCTGTTCTTCCTGGAGTGTTTGTGCCTGGGGACCTGCCTGGCCGGTGGAGGACGTTGCACCGGTACCGGCATTCCCCGATGCATCACTGCCAGCGTTGTCGTTTCCACCAGATTCCGCTGCATCTGCTCCGTCTGCTCCACCTGATCCTCCGTTCCCACCGGCAGCCATGACCGGGATGCTCAGTGCGGCAAGAATGAGGAGGACCACTACAACTACGGATACGTTCCGAATCATTTTCCATCACATTCTCATTGCTAGCAACTCCCTTATGAGGATGGGAAGAGAAAAATATGATCCCTCCTTTCAAAAAATAACTCTTCCCAGTCACGGTTTTCATAGGTTCAGGCTGGACGTACTGCTGCACTATCATCCAGGCGACGGTCCTCACTTGTTCCTCCCCTCATCCCTTCGGTGAAACATTTCCACAGAAGCCCATTCCAGCATCGATTGTCTTGAGGATGAATCCGGCATTTCTGAGGAATCAGCATTCCTCGTCCTCCGAGGATCCTGCCGGGGCCCTCCCGCCGTGGCTATTTCGATCATCCTTGGACGATCAATTCCAGCGATCTGGCGGAGAAGATGGGGATGCACAAGACCCCGCTACTGGAACATATTCCTGAGCAGAGAAGCGGTTGATCGGGCATTTCCTTGCCTATCTGGCATGAGTGGTCTGGTTCCCTACTCCCGTCATCTCAGGGAGACAGTGGAACAGAGGAATATTTATCTGATTTTTCTGAAAAATATTAATATGTTGAACATTCAATGATGATCAGGAATGAACGTATGGTGAAACAGAAGCTTCCCAAGACCACGGCGCCGTCCGCTGAATCCTCCCCTGATTGCGGACCCTGTACCTGCTGTACCGTTGAAGCAGTCCTGAGTGTTGACGAGCGGGGTCAGATGGTGCTCCCCAAGGAAGTGCGGCAGAAGGCCGGGATTGTCACGGGTGACAAACTGGCACTGATCAGCTGGGAACGAAACGGCGAGGTCTGCTGCCTCGCATTGCTGAAAGCCGGGAATCTTTCGGGGATGGTCCAGGGAATCCTCAATCCCCTCGTGCAGGATCTGAAAAAGGAGTGAAAACAGAGTGAACCGGTCTTCTTCTGATACTGCCTCATGCTCCTGTTGTTCCGGAGTTCAGCAGCAGGACGCTCTCCCCTGCAAGGGTGAGACGTCCCCGAACCAAATCCCGGCTCTCATGACCACGACAAGCACTCTCACGTTCGCTGACAGGCGTGACCATCTCCTCGCCCGGTGGGGTGTGAACCGGATGGGTCACGTGGTCAAGCCCGGGCTCTACCGGCTCGGCACTCCAACACCAGACTCACCAGTCTTCGTCTCAGCAAACTATACCCTCAGCTTCGATTCACTCCGTTCAGCCCTCTCCGGGATCGATGCCTATCTTCTTGTCCTGGATACCCGGGGGATCAATGTCTGGTGTGCGGCAGGGAAGGGGACGTTTGGCACCGATGAGCTCGTCAAAAGGATCACAAATACCGGGCTTTCGTCAGTCGTCCGGCACCGGACCGTTATCGTACCGCAGCTGGGAGCCCCGGGTATCTCCGCCCACCAGGTCAGAGAGCGGTCAGGATTCCGGGTGGAGTATGGACCGGTCCGTGCCCGGGACCTCCCGGAGTACCTGAAGACGAGGAAGGCGACTCCTGCAATGCGCCGGGTGGAGTTCCCCTTCAAAGAGAGGATTGTTCTCTCTCCCGTAGAACTGGTGCATGCAGCATTCCCAACCATCGTTGCCGCTCTACTCCTGTATTTCCTCGCTGGTCCGGTCGCCTCCCTTGCTGTGGTCATGGCAGTTCTGGCGGGAACCGTCCTGTTCCCGGCCCTGCTCCCGTTCCTCCCGACAAAAGACTTCAGCACGAAGGGACTGATCCTCGGGATACTGGTTGCTCTGCCCTTTGCAGCATACGGGTGGACCCAATTCTCCCTGCCCTCTTGGGCTCGTCTGCTGGCCGGGATTATTCCATTGTTCCTCATCCCTCCGGTCGTGTCGTACCTGGCCCTCAACTTTACGGGCTGCACACCCCATACATCGCGCTCCGGGGTCAAAGCAGAGATATTCACCTATATCAGGGTGATGGTTGCCATGGCGGGATGCGGGATCGTCCTTGCCGTCCTCTTCGGAGCTCTCTGGTTCCTCGGGGTGGTCTGATGTTCGACTCGTATCGCGAGAATACCCTTGTGTATTACCCGGAGCGGTGTATCAACTGCCGGCGGTGCAGCCAGGTCTGCCCCCACGGGGTCTTTGCTGAAGGCGAAGAGACGGCAGTGCTGGTCCACAAGACACGGTGCATGGAATGCGGAGCCTGTGCCCTCAACTGCCCGGTCCAGGCGATTGAAGTGCAGAGCGGCGTCGGGTGTGCCTGGGCGATGATCAGTGCAGCCATCAGGGGAAGAGACATGGATGACTGTACCTGTGGTGGAGACACAGGATCCTGTTGTGCTGAGAATGCGGAGACGTCCTCCTATTGTTCTGAGAATCATGAGGCCTCTTCCTGTTGTTCCGGGAATACCGACAGCTCCTCCTGCAGTGGTGATGGTGCCAAGGTATCCTCAGGCTGTTCCGGAACTGGTGATACCGTATCATGCTGCGGAAAAAAGTGAAACCCACATAGGAGGTATCTTCTCTCCACGACCTGGGAGCCCTTGCATCATGCCTCGCTCCGAAAGCGTCTCACTGGTGAAGAAGATGCCCCTCATGTTGCTCTCTCGACCGGCATAAGAACAGAAGGTTGATGGGGATCGGTACCTTTCGGTGCCTGCATCCCTTTCAGAGGTTTTTTACCGGGTACGACCAAGTGATGTCCATGAAGGTTCTCGTCATCATGGGCAGTCCCCGGAGGGGGAATACGTATCATGCCACCGAACGGATCCGCGAGATCATCCAGGAGAAGGTCCCGGTTGAATGGGAGTATGTGATGCTCAAAGAGGCACATCTCGAGGACTGCCGCGGATGCTATCAGTGTTTTGAACGGGGTGAGGAGTATTGTACGCTCAAGGACGAAGCCTCCCTCATCGAGCAGAAGATGAAGGAGGCGGAGGGGGTGATTTTTGCAACCCCGGTCTACGGGTTCCAGGTCTCCTATTTGATGAAGCTGTTCATCGACCGGCATGGCTATATCTTTCACCGTCCCCGGTTCTTCCGGCAAAAAGCCTTACTCCTCACCACGGCTGGTGCGGTGGGAAGTAAGGATGTACTGAAGTATCTCAGTCTCGTGGCCAGTATCTGGGGATTTGATGTGGCGGCTAAGGTGGGGATACGATCCCATGCAACGTTTGGTCCTCTCCCCCCGTATGTTCTCCGGGAGAACGAGAAGAAACTACAGAGGGCGGCTGATGCCTTCCTTGCCGCTCTCATCAGAGGAACACGTTCCCGACCGAATCTGTTCGATGTACTCGCATTTCATGTAGGGAGGGCTCCGAGTGATGAACTGGGTGAACGGGCCCCTGCCGATCACCAGTACTGGACGGAGCAGGGGTGGCTTGAGAAGGGGAGGTGCTATTATGTCGATGTCCCGGTCAATCCCCTGTACCATGCCCTGGGGGTGCTAGTCGAATTGATTATGAGACGTCGGATACGCCGGGACCTGAAAGCGGTAAGCTGAGATCTGAATCTGGCCCGACATTCCAGTAGCTGAAGGCTCGAGCCCCGATATCATATCCCACTTGCAATGGCTTCCTCCCGATTCTCCCGGGGTAGGAGGATGCCCCTCAATCGGTACAGGTGGCAGAGCCCCCTTCAACGGACCATGGCCTGCGAACCGGTCATTCCCCGTTTCACTTGTCTTTTCCCAGTGTCGTTTTTGCCACGGTGATAGTGGGGGTGAGAAAGAACACGATCGATACGATAATGTACCCGAATACGGCGACGACCGGGAGTAAGAACCCGAAGATCAGCGTCCCGATGATGACATAGACCCCTTTCTGCTGCCTCCGCTGCAGGGCATCCAGTTCAGGGATCGCCGATTCGGTGATGAGCATGCCCGGAGTCTTGATCGCGGATTTCATGATAGCATTCATCGTCACCGATGCTGCCAGCAGGTCCAGGCCATAGAGGGTCACCGGAGCGCTCAGCATCGATCTCGTCAGTGCGTTCACTGACATCCACCATGAGAACAGATCAGAGCCTATGAACTCCGGGAGTCCAGGTGGATGTGAGAGATAGAACGCCATGAGCTTTGTCGTGAAGGGGATGAGCGAGACAAAGAAGAGCATCAGGAGCGAGAGCCGGTACGAATGGGGGGTCTCCTGTTTCATCAGGGCGGTGATCGAAGAATGGGTAATCCAGAGGCTGCCGACAAAGGAGAAACTGATGATGTAGGCAAGGAATGCTGGCCACTGATCAAGTATAGCCGGCATGATCCCTTCCACCACTTCAGGAATGGCTAGATCGAGCACGAGAAGGGTGATGACGATCGCAAATACTCCGTCGGCGAACGCATCCAGCCGGCCTTTCGGCAGGAACTCCATCGATTCATCTTTCTTTCTATTGTTCTATTTATATCATTGCCCTTTCATCCGGGTGATTCACTGGTGCTCCTGCTGCTCAGTTATTATCTCCACGAGTGCCTCAATTCCTTATGAGGGAAGGTCTGGTAACGGCAATTACCCCCGCTATCTCAAATCGAACGCGAAGTCGATTTGTCCAGGTACACCTTTCACACAACAAGAACGGTGATCCTCCTCAACTCTCAACGATCTGTTTGACCTTGCCCAGGCTCTTTTGTATCTCCTTTCGCATCGCGTTCACAATGAACGGTGACAGTATTCTCATGCACCCGCGAAATTTCATGTCATAGGTGATGGTAAACTTCGTCCCAGCCGGGATGGGGGTGTAGCTGTTATGCTGTTCGATGAAGACCGGCCCTGAATCGATCTTCTTTACAAACTTCCGGTCCGGCTCGTACTCGGTCGCGGTAGCGGTCCAGGGCATGGATCGGCCCATCAGCCGGGTGACACCCTTAAACGTCGTCCCGACCCCGACCGGTCCTTTCGAGGTCTGTTCGGCTTCCGGTATCGCGGTATGCCAGCTGCTCCATCGTGTGGCATCGGTCGTGAGGGCAAAGACCTTCCCGGCCGGTGCCTTGATCTCGATACTCTCGTCGATGACTGTCATCAGGATCCCCTCCACGTCACGTTGTACTGATCGGGATAAGAGGTGACAAATGCCAGTGGCCTTCAAGAGAAAAAAGGGGTGAAGGGGAACTCGCTGGTATTCATAATCCCCTTGCAGGAGTGACGGATTATTCCATCACCTGATCCTGCATAAGAGGGAATGTTCTATTTTAACCTATCGGGAAGAGTGTTTGGAGCGGTCACGAGCCGCTCCCGGGGCCCGGGATTCCTGGAATATCGTGATTCAGACTACCCCGCCCCGATCTCGTTACCGCTCCGATGCCACTACGATCCGCCATTCGGTCCCGTGGAGCCCCACGGTCCCCCATATCGCATCCTTCACGACAGCAGGACCACCTTTCGTGGGGGTGAAGGTGTACGTGCCATTCCCGGCAGGCTCGGCCACGATCTTCTGCACGAACGCCACCAGTTCAGGATAATCGGCAAATGCCGGGTCGGTGAGCATGTCCCGCCCGACAAGACCGGCGGGATCCCGGTCATAGATCAGGTGGCTGCTCATATCGATTGCCCATGCGGTGTAATTGGTGCCCTCCAGGGCTTTATCCGCCTGATCCGCTATCAGTTCCTGCGGATTGAAAAGGACGGTGGCAAGGCCGAGGAACGTTCCGGAACTATCATTCACGGGTCTCCGGAGGGAGACGGCGTCGAATCCTTCCGCTGCCGGAAAGACAGGGGTCATCAGGGGACGGCGTTCCTGCAGTGCCTGCTGGTTGTGGCTTTCGTTGCCGACATAGGTCCCGACCGCAGCCCAGTACTGCTCCGGCATGACGGCCGCGATCCGTCCATCCGCGGAGATGGAGACGGCATCAATCGCATACGGGGTGGTAGCAGCGACCATTGCCAGGGTTGCGTTTGCCCCCGGCCCGGTGATCCCTGTTGTACCCATCGCTGTGGTTGCCGTAGCAAGGATGGCATCCATCTCCTGCAGCGTCGCATTCGCCCCGGTGGTGAGCCGGGCGAGTGCTGCGGACGTGCTGGTTGCCGCAAGGGGAGTTCCACACGTCGGTTCCAGCCCGGTGGTCGTGGTATCGGGAGCTGAAGTGCAGCCCGCCGCAAGGACGATGACAATGACGAGGAGAGAGACATATTTCAGGGAGTTCATACACCACATTCTGGCAGGGGGATATTAAACTGATGGTGGTTGATCAACCTCCCTGACAGGAGCCACCGGCCATTGGATAATCCTACGAGATTACGGCAAGATACCTGCTTATGGGAAGGAGGAACCGTGCTCTCTGCCCAATAAAAAGGAGTGATCTCGCAGTTTCAGCCCTTCGTGCCATTCACCGGTTTCATCCAGAAACAGGTGACAGGTAGGGCACCACCATGCGATCGGGACCGAATGCTGCTTCCGGTTCTCATCCAGGATCCTGATGTACGCCCGGTACATCTGCTGTGACCTCTTCTGCTTCCCGCCGGTGGTGGTCCTGGAGTGGTGGGGACATTGTAGACTCGTGCATACGATGCTTCACCTTGCCGATGCAACCGATGAATGTTCGGGCAGAAGGGTTTCACCAGGGGATTCACCGGGTTTCCCACTGAAGCAATAAAGGATGCTTTTTGCTCAAAAAAGGGTGCACCTGGAATCCCACAAGAGTTGTGAATAACGGCAGGATTCCACATCATCCTCCAAAAAAAGGCGTTTTTCAGAAATTCCGACCCATACTGCCTTCTGCCAATCATTCCTTGGTGTACGACAGGGTTTCATGATACCGGGGTATCCCCAGAAGGGGTTACCTTAAAATAGGGGTGCACTGATGAGATATGCATCCAGAATGGCTGGGGATACCAGTGAGAAGGTAGTACCTGATGTTTACGCTTCCTCTGACAAAGGTAGAGGTCTCGATCCTGAAGGACGTGCTCGATGAGTATCTCTCCGATCTCCGGATGGAGGTTGCCGATACCGACAAGCAGGACTTCTGTAACCCTCCCAAGAAGGAAGAGGAGACGATCAAGGAGATCCTGGGGAACCTTTCCCGGATGCAGCCTTGGAGTAGGGAGGGAGTCTCTGGATGATAGGTCTGCATGGACGGCAACAAAGGAGGGAAGGGAATTGATCAGGGAGGGTGTCATATTTGCGTTCGGGTATTTTACGGTGAAAGCAGGGAGAGAAGAACAGTTTCTGGAAAAATGGCAAGAATTTGCCCAGTGGACGCTGAACCATGCGAAAGGTGCACGGTGGATGTATATCGTGCGTGATAATGATGATCCACAGCTGTTTGTCGCGTACGGACCCTGGGAATCCCTTGAGAGCATTGCCGAATGGCGGCAGTCTTCGAAGTTTAAGGCTGCCGTTGCCGAACTTGCGGCACTCTGTGACCAGATCGATGAGGGGACTATGACCGAAGTGAATCATGTGAAGCGATAGCGGTCGGAATGCGGGCAGGGCACGATCAACAGGAACAGGACAGAAAATACCCGTGAGAGTGGAGGAGAGACTGGTGTGTTGGGATCTCCGGAAACATATTATAATCTGAAATCGATAAAACAATGGCGGTATTCTATCCTCCATATGCCACCTTGATCAGGAGTGCCGCTAGTGGTGGGATCACCATAAGGTAAAATGTAGGTACTTCTCAAAAACCCCCAATCCCCACCACTTTTGACAGGATGTGGTCGTATCTCCAATCGCTCATGATTCATAACGTCATTTTCCGGGATTCTCCTCCCCTCATCCGGGAAAGGGCGATCACGAAGAATCGCGATAATTCAGGGTTTGCCCGATCCGGATCTTATGGTACCGACACTTTATCCAGTTCCGGGAAGATGGGCATCTGATCGACCTCTTCTCCAACCCTACCAATCAAGCCCATTCCGATGCTCATTTGAAGAACTGTTCGAGGGGGGGACTTGTCCTCCCGCTCGGTTCGAGTCTCCACCGGGCGCATTCTCCGGGCGACGGTCCTGATCAGGGGGTGATGCATGGTGAGAGGTTGGCGTTGAGATGCAGTGAATGGTGCAAAATGGGGAGAATGAACCGTGTTCCTCTGGCACTGAACAATAACCAACAGTACCCTGGGTGTCTTGAGGGACAGCAGCATCCAGGATGAAAATGGCAGAGGCCTGTTCACAGGGACGGTCAGTAACTGCTGTTCGGTCGATCGCGACAGGGAGAAATGTCGGGGTATTCTGATCGGAAAAAAAGGTTGAAAAGAACCGGGAATTACTACATCTTTATTGCGAGAAGGACATCCTCTTCCTTGATGGTCTTTCTTCCTGCATGCATTGCGAGCCTGTTTGCCTCACGGGTCAGGGTTGCAATGTATTCTTCTGCGCCCTTTACCAGAGCAATAGCACCGTCGTGACCGACACGCTCTGCTCCATTCTTCTTTGCAATTCTGATAACTGCTGCGATAGGTAAATCTGCCACCTTGCTTACCTCACGAAAAAGGAGGATTTGGTTGTATATATAAGTAACCTCCCATTTTCACACCCATGGAAGAGGAGTGGGCATGGGGGGAGAGGTTTTCGTATTCATCATGTATACCGTCCCGTGCACCAAAGCGATGCTTCCTTTTCCTTTCTGGTTTTATCAGGATCCGAATCGGTTGCCTGTCCCGGCCTACTCCTTGTCCTCTAATCCGATGAAATCCGACCAGGCAAGAGAACCGGGAATGGCCGGCTCCAAAGGGATCAGCACTGTCAGGGTGCCGGGACTACGAAGTACATGGCATACCCGCTGCCG
This sequence comes from Methanomicrobiales archaeon, assembly GCA_012516785.1. Lineage (GTDB taxonomy): Archaea > Halobacteriota > Methanomicrobia > Methanomicrobiales > Methanospirillaceae > UBA9949. The sequence goes on along the minus strand of JAAYWH010000120.1, from coordinate 13,098 downwards.
GTATTCCGTGTTACGTGGCCTCTGCCCGTGGTATCTTCCAGGAGGACGAGGTCTCCTGGTGCGAAGTGTCTCACCTCGCCATCGGTCGTCTCCATCTCAACGGTTCCCGACATCAGGGCGAGGAACTGCCGTGTGGGGGCCTGGTGCCAGTCGCCGATCCACCCTGGCTCGAAGGTATAGAACCGGTATTTTGTTGCAGGATGATCACCTGAAACGTAAAACGGGGCGGCAGGAGGGGCTGCCTTGACACTGCTCTGCTCGATACTATCGGTCGCAAAGTGAGAGTTTCCCTGGGCATCTGCATAGATCCGGTGATACCTGATCGGACTGATCCTGGACGAAGAGGAGGGGGTCATGGCACGTATCTCCAGGGGATGCAGGGTGGAGCCCTGCTTCCCGATGAGAAGAGAAACAGAACGGTGAATGATAAATGTTACGGCACGAGTGTGCGGAAATATCCTGGTACAGGGCTCATCAAGCCTTGCAGGGAGGGATGGATCAGTGCGGTTGACAAATTCGTCACCTTGCCGGGTAAAACCAGGAGGGCGTTGTGTCGGATTCGCTTCATCGTCATCGACAACGATGCGATTGTAATATCCGGGGAGCAGATGGTTCCGGATCGGGTATCATCATGGAACCGGTGAACAACCGGGTGCTCAATGAACGATTGTCGTCCGAGTATTACGGTATTGATGCCCCCTGTCCTGAACAGAGAGGATTCCTGGAATGATGTTATAAAAAGGGAAAGGGGTATGGTTTGGACATGTCGGGAGGGAGGATGGAATATCAGGACAGGATATCCCATTCAATGGTAGTGCAAAGACGGCCGGGGAAGATCCCCGGCCAAGGAAGGTTCACCTGCGACCCTGGTTGTCCGGACGAATGCTGGAGTGTATTGTTGCCACCTTGAACGCCTATGCCACCAGATTCACGATGAATTTCCAAATCATTGCCAGATAGGGGGTTCTTCTCAGGGTATTTAAATTATTTGAACCTCGGGGTTCAGGGATCGAAATAACCGTTCTTTGTGTTGGTGTATTCCGGCAAGGGATGAAATCCGAGAATGGGTTCATGGGTTCATCTCTCTCATCGAAGACTGGCAAGACAGGTACTGTGGGAACTCCTCTATGAGTAGTGTGGGATATAATCCAATACCTTATCTCCTGCACTTCGAAATCAACTGGTATGAAACGATCACTCCTTCTCATCGCTTTCATGCTATTTGCCTTTGCTCTTGGAGCAGGTTGCATGACGACACAGCCTCCGGCCACCACCCCGACGCTCCCCGCAACACCATCCCCGACTGCAACACCAACACTGACTGCCGCGCCAACCCCTATGGCAAACCTCACCGCGGATGAGCAGCGGGTGCAGGCATTTGTCAACGAGGCGATCGCGTATGCAAAAGCCAACGGCCGCGAGAAGGCGCTTGCCGAGTTCAACAGCCTGAACGGATCCTTCACCCGTGGCGATCTGTACATCTTTGCCGTGGACTACAACGGGACCTGCCTCGCAACACCGGTGGTGCCTGCCTGGGTCGGAACCTACCGGTTGGACGAGGTCGACGTCAATGGTACGCCCTTCATACAACAGGAGATTGCACTTGCACAGCACGGTGGCGGGTTCATAATGGTCCACTTCGCAAATCCGGCCCGCGAGCTGGCCATTGAGCCGAAGCTTTGTTATGTCGCTGATGTCGATGGGACCTACTGGATCGGCTCCGGGATCTACAATCCGGGAAATAGAACGGCTACCGGCTGAATCCTCTTTTTTCCTGAAATTTTCTCTCAGCCTCTTCCGACAACGGCAGTGTCTACCGCTCCTCACCGGCAGACCTGCTCCTGGTATCCCCTAGCTCGTACAGGGGTACTACGTAACGGTCATCCTCTCCCCCCTTGCTGCCCTCATCCCCTAGCTCGTACAGGGGTACTACCCTCTCCGAAGGGCAATGTCTATGGGGTGTGTTTAGCCAACGAGACTCTTACCTCCCGTCTCGTGGCGCTCAGGCCTCTGGTACCAGAGATAGATCAACGCGAGAGCGGCATTGACCGCAATTATTGCCTCGGTGACCGCGATCCCGGAGGTAACTCCGAGGAACACGGCAAGGGCATCGACTTCGGTATGCCAGAGGATTGCCAGGCCGAGCAGGAGCGGTCTGCCCAGCGCAACAGAGAGGAGCACCATCAGGGTGAAGGCGATCTGGAGGGGGAAGACCATCAGCCGCTCGAGGAGGGAGACCAGGGGATCGAGAGGAGTGAGGCTCGCGAGCACCGGGGATGCGGAGAAGAGATACGCGACGAATGTCAGGGCGAGGAGCCCTGCGATCAGCATGCTCTCCACCCCTCCCCAGCCAGCCCCGAAAAGAAGGCCATTCTCACGGGAGATTGCGATGTTCCGGGACGGGAAGAACCGGGAGAAGACGAGGTAGCGGCCGATCTCTTCAAAGAGACCGGCGAGGAGACCGAGGATGACCGCAAATACCGCAAGAGCGAATGTCCGGTTGGGGATCGCTGCATTGAGCGCCGCAGAGAGCGGAGCCTGGGTGAAGAGGACGAGTGGGGTATGTATCATCTGGACCAGGATGAAGAAGAGTGCTCCATACAAAAAGAGGGTCCAGGAGAGGTGATATCGCCGGACGAGAAACCAGGCGACCAGGAGGGGGAATCCCAGCTCGAGGAGAAGAGTGATAAAAAACGAAACGACCACAGCGGGATCCATGGGTGTTCATCGATGGCGATCGATTAATAGCTTTCCGCAACGGGAGGGAGAGCACTCGGGAGGAAGATCCGGACGGTGCATCCACCCTCATGCCCCTTGATCGGCTCTCATGGAGAGACTGATTCCCGTTCCTGTTGCATCTGCATGGTCATGCATCGGATGCCGTGCGAAAGGACCTGAAGAATGCTGTAGTCTGATCAGGATTCCACCACCGCAGAGTACCTGGATTGCGGAGATCGTTCATCCTGAGGCAGAACAATGCACAATGTTTATCCGCATGCCCGAACGATTCACCCCTATGCCAGTTCCTCACCGTCTCCTGGTTCTCTCCATCCTCGCCTTGCTCCTCGGAACACTGCTCGTTGCCGGCTGCCTGACTGAGCAACCGGCTGCAGAGACGCCCGCTGCCGTTCGCATGAGCGATCTGACCATTTATACCGAGCAGGTTCCTCCCTACAACTACCTGGAGAATGGAACAACCCAGGGGATCTCGGTCGATCTTTTCGAGCTGATCACCGAGAAGATGGGAGAGCGAGTGTTGCGCGACGAGGTGAAGGTGGTGCCCTGGTCGGAAGGGTACACGGCTGCCCTTACCGGGAACAGGACCCTGATCTTTGCCATTGCCCGGATCCCCGAGCGGGAGCATTCGTTCAAATGGGCCGGACCTATCATACCCATCACCCCCGTGCTCTTTGCCCTGCCGGAGCGGGGGATTGTCATCGGGAGCCCCGAGGATCTGGAGGGATACCGGATCGGTGCAGTTTCCGAAAACGCCGAGATCCAGCAGCTGCTGTCGCTCGGGGTGAACCGGAGTCAGCTTGTGCTGGCACCGAACGCCTCCGTCCTCATCACGATGCTTCAGGATGGCGAGATCGACCTGATGGCGTACTCGCAGGCAGCCGGCAGGTTCTTTGCCCGACAGGTGACGGGAAGCTATGACACCTTCCGGGTCGTGTACGTTTTCCAGGATGTGCCGCTTTACTACGCGTTCAGCAGGGACGTCCCGGATGAAACGGTGCAGTCGTTCCAGGATGCCCTGGACACGCTCAAAACAGCAAAGGAAGAGCACGGTTACAGCGAATACGAACGGATCCTGTACCAGCACGTCGGGGTGAGCTGTCAGCCACCGTCTCTCGCTCCTTCAGATGTGACAAACCTGGTCAACGTGACGGCGGCTGCAATCGAGAGAGATGCTCCTGACACGATCCGGAGGATCAATGCAGGGGAGGCCCCCTACCGGGATCCGGAACAGCCTGGCCTGTACGTCTTTGTCTTTGACCGGAACGTCACCCTTGTCGCACAGGCAGTCAACCCCGGTCAGGTGGGGGCACACCTTCACGGAAAGACGGATGTGACCGGAACCCCGTTCCGTGACAGGATCGTTTCCGGCGCATTGCAGAACGGTTCAGGATGGCAGGAGTATGTGTACATGAATCCCACTGATCCTGGCCTGTATCACAAGGCTTCCTATTACCGCCTTGTGAACGGAAGCGATGGAACGCTCTACATTGTCGGGAGCGGGATGCCCAAGGCCTGTGAGGGCTAAATGCAGGAATCGGGAGTCTTCCTGATGCTTCCCGGACATTCCTAGAGGGGATCCCTCGATGAGCAGGGGAGTCAGGATTGGTCATGGGTATGAAACGGGGTTGAGTACTATGCTGCTTCCCTCTTTTTTGTGATCGAGGTCCTCCCCCCCTCGCGGGAAACCTCTTTTGGGGACGGGTCAGGAACAATCGGTCACATCAACAGATGCCAGATGATTCAGGCTGACAGAAAAGGAATGAATCGGCGGTCCCTGCTGCTCTTTGTGGAAATACGATCGTATATCGTGATCAACGGGTCAATGTTCCTTTCCAGGTCAGACCCTCCGCCCTTCATCGACCGGATTATCACCGGTAAGTGATCATATGATTTCATTGCGATATCCCCCCCTTTCTTCTGTTCCCGGCATGGTTCCCCCACTGCCCGGGACCAACTGATACATCAGTTGTATCTATAATATTTTTTTGCCATGCACTTCCCTTTTCAGAATAGAATTGAGTCTCTTTTTAAAATCAGCGCGATTTTAAGGCTTTGCCATGCAATGAGTGATTCAGAACCGTCATTGGTGCCGAACCCTGATTCTCCCTTCGACACCATTGCCATGCAGTGGTGCAGAACGGATTAGATCAGGTACTGGTGGGGCATGATAGTGATGGTCTGAGATAAAATCGTTGCTTCAGGATACTAGTGGCAACCTGGATATCGGTGCATGATCCTGTGTCACCTCATCATCGGCACGATCTCCTTTGGGTATCATCCCTCCTGCTGGCAGAGAAAAAATGGGTGAAACAAAAAAGGGAGGTGATCGTTATAGGCCGTTTCTCGGCGGAAAGACAGGTGCGTCGGGTGGGGTCGGCTCGCCGGGAAATCCCGGGCTGTCTCCCACACCTTCACCAGGGCTTTCGTCAGCTCCCGGTGAGGGCTGTTCTCCGATGACTCCCCAGTGGTTATTGTCCCCCGATGCTGTCACCACTCCGGTGAACGCGGTCACTGCAAGCAGAGCAATGAACAGATAAATAATTCCGGTTTTCACAGGTTTCCACTCCTTTTTGAATTCATTGGTGCCGGAAAGTGCTGATCCAACGGTCCAGGCATTCCCAGCTTGCATCACCCGTCATCCCAGGGCCATTTATCTTTTTTGATGGGAGCAGCTACAGGTTCATGTCTTCTTCTCTCAGTCATCTCATCGGTGGTAGACAGGGAGGGAATGGGTGTTTTCGCCTTCTGACCTTCCTCCCTGTTCCGGGTTCACGGAAGGGGAGGGATGCAGGACCTGGCCGGCAGGAGGGAATACTATTTAATAAGGGGTGCTACTATCAGTCTTTCAGGGCAATCGACATGGGCGAAGACACCATATTCTCAATCGGTGAATGGACGGTCACCCCGGGAAAGGAAAAGGTGTTCCTTGAAAAATGGCGGGATTTTTCCCAATGGTCGCTGAACCACATCAACGGGGGACGGTGGGTATACGTGGTTCAGGACCGGGAGCGTCCCAATAAGTTTATATCGTTTGGTATCTGGGAATCAGCCGAAGATTACGCTGCATGGCGACATTCGACGAAGTTTAAGTCAGCCTTCGCCGAATTTGGTAATCTGTGTGACAAGGTGGAATACAGCACCTCGACCGAGGTATTGCATCGCTACCGGTAAGAGGCCTCTCTTTTTCCAATGAAAATCACTTCGTGATTTTTCATTTTTTTATGCCCGACTGCACATCGTTCATCGGTGGTTCCAGTGAAAATCACTTCGTGATTTTTAGTTTTGATGCCCGACCTCATGGCAGTCAGGGGAGGTTACCAGGGAAATGCACCCGGCATTGTGGGATGTAAAACCGCTTCCGCGGTTTCACCAGGGGGCCTGCAAACCGACACCCTCCCGTGCGTTTCATTCTCTCTCCTTCTCACGCCAGGAACCTTGTCATTGGTTTCCTTATGCCACATCTCCTCGTAAAAGAGGAATGCAGGGGTATCCGGAGAGCAGCGTCATTGATGCAGGATTAAGGCCTGGTGGGACCCTCAAAGTCTTCCTCAATGGCAGAGTCTGGGATGCCTGACCCGGGTGCCAATGACTGAGCGTGGAGGATGCCATAAAATACTTCGTGGTGGTTCTCCCAAAAATCGAGAGAGCCATCCCATAATTATTAAGAACCCCCTGGTGAAGTACCCCCTAGGTACTCATGTTGTTCAAGGATAGTTACCTTCGATATCTGAACCAGAAAGGGTATAATTCCATTGCGGTACCAAGAGAGAGTATCAGACCTCTCTCGGTATTGATCAATATTGAAGAGGACAAGGTCAGGAAAGTCGGGAGTCTCAGGGATTACCTTGAGGGAAGTTTCGCCCCTCCCGAGATGGATGCCACCGATGAGGTTGTCTCCTGGGCTTCAGGCAAAAGTACCGACAGAATTGCGGCCTCGGTCGCCATCCCGTTCATCAGCCGATTCCTCGATACGATTTCGAATGCCGAATCCTCGATTGGGGCAAGCATGGACCGGTCGAGCGGTGTTGAAATCACGTTTACAACGGTGCTAAGGGATGGAGTGGACCTCAACAGCCTCCGCCTCCTCCTCGAGCGCTCACGCCCGACCACCTCACCGACCCTGAGCAGGGATATCGATGCACCTGGAACCGCGTATATTGTAACAGATATCCTGAAATCATCAGAATTTCTTGTCAAGACCTATAAAAAATCTGAGGCTGGCGTCGCCATCGACGTTCCACAAGCGGGCAGTGGCACGATCACTCATGCACGTGAAAACGTGGAGGAACACAAGGTCAAAAGGGAACGGCCTCTTCCCTTCGCCTTCCGAGCTGTCGGATTCTTCGTCTATGAGGGCCAGTTCAGGGTAGATCTCGGGGATCCTGACCTCGTGCTCATGGGACCCAACCGTACTGTCCACGTGAAATATCCCGTATTTTCCCGGGATTCCCTGTTGGAATTGCCTGATTGACAAGGGGATCATGCTCTTCTCTTCAGGCAATCCGTATCAAAGACTGGCCCGGGAGCCGATCCTCCTTGGCCCACAGGACTTCTCATGCACGATCTCGGAGAGAAACCTGGATGCTGTTGATACCATGACCGACTGGGCGGTCATCCATTTCATGGCGGCAGACAACAATCTCGCTGCTGCCCTCTTTGATGTCGTTCTCGAATTAAAAAAAACGGGTTCAAATGAACAGGTCCATCTCTGTGTCTTCTTTGACGGCCCGCTGCTGACCGATTCGTTCCTTGCCCGGCTCAATCCAGGCGCTTCGCTCGAGGAGGATATCTTTGTCAGGTTTGGGGAACTGCCGACGAACCGTGCCGCAATCATGAAAGAGATTATAAAGAATTTTATCGTCATCTTTCCAGCAAACCGCCGCCTGCTGATCTTTGCCGGCCACGGATACGGATGGAGGGGGCTTCTCCCCGATGAAAATATGTGCAAGACCTACCTCAGGACAGGACAATTACAGGTTACCAATGACATTACATCGTTGTTTCGTTCCAATGATTCACAGGTGAGGGGGGTTCTTCAGCAAATCCGGGACCAGATTGATCCCGACGCTCGCATTGAAAAGAGTTCCATCGACATCGTCCTGATGAACGCCTGTTTTATGGGAAACCTTGAAGCCTTGGCCAGCCTCATGGGGATAGCAACCATCATCATCGCATCAGAAGACGCTGATATTGCAGAGACATATGATTATAACGGGATGGTCCGCTATCTGACAGAGCATCCTGGTACCAGTCCGGAGCAGATGGCGGGGCTTCTCATGAACGAACGCCGCACCACTGCTCCTTCTGGTGTACTGGTCCCCTCACATAGCGCATATGCCGTATCAGAAATCCCGGACACGCTTATGATGAGTGCCACCCTGGCACAGGCACTGGCTGCGTTTCTTGCAGAGGGGGGGCTTTCGTCAATCAATACTGCCTTTGCAAGCACCTTCCATGTCAGCTGCAGGGAATTCAAGGATCTCAAAGGAATCGCGTTAAACCTGCTTCGCGAGTCCTCGTTACCTTCGTCACTTCGCAACGCTTGTGAAGACATCGTCGTCCAATGCGATAAGGACCGACTGATCCTTGCTACTGATGCCGAGGGAGGAAGGATGAGCCCGAACGGTATCTCCATTTATTGCCCGCCGCCCCAGAGGTACCAGGCCGGGTATCGGTCGTATCTTGAGCAGAACTGTCCGGTCCTCCTCCCCTGGCAGGAATTCCTGATGCAATGGTATGCTATGCTCCAGCGGTCCTGCCCGGAATCGCAGATTGCTGCGATCTGGGGATGATAGGAATGACGATCGGGACCATGGAGGAGATCACCCTCTCATGTCCCGGAATGACCCCCCTGCCACGATTCGGACTACAACCCGGGATTGCCTGGTCGCTGGCATCATGCTCTCTTATGAAGCGTATTCCCGGAAGATTGAGGGGACAAAGAGGGTGGGGAGACCCGCCCTCAAAAAAATATTAACGGGATGCCCCGTTACACCGGTTTTCCAACGCCGGATCCCTTCATCAGGCCATACTCGATCTCGTAGTACCCGCCTCCCCGGTCCGGGAAGGTCAGGTAGTAGCGGGGGAGCTGTTTCCCTTCGGCGGCTTCGATCTGCCGGAGGAGGTCCCCCTGGGTGGCCGGATCGTGGCCGGTGATCACCCAGCGGCGGGTCTCGGCGTTCATCTTCCAGGACCGGGACGGGACGGTTGCCGGAGGGGTGGTGACGGTGTCATCCTTCGGGTCGAAGAATGCGATAACCTCGCCGGTATTGTTATCAGCAATGGTCTTTTTGTGATGCTGCCAATAAGCGATGATGGCTGCCACGATGGCGGCCAACAACTCCAGTATCTGGATCAGGTCTTCTTCCATGATGTGCTCCTAGGAGGGTATCGTATGGGAAGGAATGGTGGGGGCTAAGGCCTCCACCGTTCCGGTCCCTCGTGCAGCCGGATGATGATCCTGAGCATGACGACGAGCATGGTCAGGCTCCCCAGGCAGACGCCGAGGACGAACATGATCCCTTCATCCATGATCCTCCCCCGGACACGCCAGAACGGCTTTTAGGCCAGTTTCGTCTTCGTGTCGGCCCAGGTCTCGATGGTCGCAAGGATTGCGTCATCGCTGTACGAGGTGACACGGACCTGTTCGCGGCTGAAGGTGACGTAGTAGATCTCGCCGGTCGCCGAATGGCACTTGAGGGTGGCGGTAAAGCCGTCCTCCCCGGCGACGTGGATGGCGTCGCCTCCCATGGCGGTTGCAAGGGCGGTATCGGCCATGATCGCAGTCACGGCGGAGTTGAAGGCCGCAACGGTCGGGGCCCTCGTGGAGGTGTACCCGACCACCTTGGCCTCGTTGTTCTCGTACTCGATCCGGGCGGTGTAGCCCTGGCGGCTGATCGCGACCGGGTCCTGCGGGACCCCGCCGACATCGTAGGCGGTGCACCCCCAGGGGTTCCCTGAAATGACCCCGGAGACCAGGGTGTTGAAGGTGGCAATGTCAGCGATAGGTGCGGAGAGCTCCCGCACTGCGGTCTTGGTAACGCTCTGTTGAATGAAATCTCCCATATTTGGTTCTCCTGCCCTCATTGCGGAGGGCGAAGAACAGATACCATGGATCCTGTAATATATTTTTACCGGGGGTGTCAATCGGAGCTCACCATGAGGCGTAAATCCGAATCGGGTCGAATTGATGCGCACCAGAATTTTTACGGTGGAAAAATGGGGGGTCTCCTCCGTCAAAATAATGTGTCATCCCGGATGGAGGGAGACACGTCCTCACTAGGCGTATTGATGGTGAAGGAGTACCCTGAACCTGGAAATCTCCGCATGTCCTCCGATCCAAAAAGAGGTCTCCCAACCCGAACCGGTGCCATACCCTCTCTCTTTCCACCACGGCGGATCGAACGGTATCGAACGATCGTACACAATCTCCGAACAGGAGGCCCAGGTTTTTCTGGCCTATTCCAGGAAGCTCTTCCAGAAAAGATCGGCTGATTCAGAGGTATGCCGTAGTTTCCTCGTCCTCACCGGTAGCAGGATATGAGGAACGGGTGTCTTACGAGGAATGGGATGGTCCCCCGCCATTCCCTACGTTATCCGTGTTAACGTATCGATTGCTATTTTTGACGGATCGGTCGTATCCCTGTAGATCATTTCGATCTCGTCCGCAGAGATGATTATTCCATCACTGAAGCCACTGGGATACTCAATCGTCTTAAAGCTCCTTCCGTCCAGACTCAACGCTCCGGCAACGTCCTTGGTAACCATCGTCCCGTTCAATGGGTAGGTGACTCGTCCTTTAAAGAGGCGATCACTCTGTTCAACGATAGTCAGGGTCATGGGTTCCTGAAAGACCTGGTATCCTGCAGTATCTATGTAGCCGGTAAAAGTTCCCATCCAGTTCCCGACGAGATTCGGCTCGACCTGGGTAACCGGGGTTGTCACCAGAGGGCTTGATGGCGAATTGGACGAGGTGCACCCTGCACATATCGTGATACCAAGGAGGAGAAGACCAATAACAATCCATTTCATAGAAAAGCATCTTCTTTTACCGTTCTAGTTAAAGATATCGGTGGTTCCCGATACATTGCGAGGGTACTGGTCCGGGTCTTTTCCCCAGAAATTAAAAGGTAGATAGGGTAATCGAGGTGAACGCTAATTCTGGCCCGGTGTCAGGACATTGAAATGTTTCCTGCATTTTCCACAGGTCCCATCCCTGCTCTCTTTATAATACGACTTTGGCATGTTGATAACAATTGCATTCTCATGATGACACTCCGGGCAGGTAAAACGGATCACATACCCGGACCGCGTTCCTGTTACCGATGGTTTTATGGAATTTTTCATCATTGTCTTTCGTTCCGGTGGTTTTTAGGAGGCCACAATCCCATTTTTTCATATCCCCGCAAACGGAGAATATATCGAAGCATGTTCCGGGATGAGTCGTTCCCGGATGTCAAAAAAAGGCATTGAAGGTGCCCCGATTGTTTCTGACACTACTAACGTTGGTCTTGTAAGGGGATAATAGTGAATGCATGATCGGCCTTCTCTCCAGACGTATGCATCGGCACGTATACCAGAGGCGCATCCGGGGGATAAGGATATCGTCCATTTCGTCCCCGCTCCAGGAGGGGGACTCTCTTCTCATGAAAGGCGAGAGGAGCACTTCTTCCCGGAGAAAAACCGAACAAATGAAGAAGGGATGCTCGTCAGCAGCAGATCCCTTTACAATGGGGGTAGGGGGGGCAGGGCAGTCCCACGGTATTCAGTGCCCAGTGGCCATCATATCCCCAGAACTGGAACTCGAAATAGCCATTGTAACCGGGAGGTTCCCAGAATGCCGCGTTTACCGGCCAGTCGCTCCTCCAGCACCAGTCAGTGGGATCCCCTGAGTAACAACCGTATTTTTCGGTCGGTCCCCATGCATCATTGTTCCACCGGTACAGACCCTTGAAAATGACGTCCGAATCGTCAGCCTCGCGCCAGAACAGGTGGAATTCATCATGGAAATAGCCCGTGTCATAGATGAAAGGCCGGCCATTCACGGTGCCGAATGACAGCCGCGTGGCGATTACTGCACCATCCCTGACATCATAGACATACCCCTGGTTCGTCGCATTTCCTATCGCCAGAAGCGTCACGTAGTCAGTCGCGTTCCTCTGGTAGAACGCCGCGCTTGGTGGCGTCGTGAGAGATCCTACTCCGGTCACCTCACCTCCTTTGACCCAGGTGACCCCATAATCGTCGCTGTACACCCTGTCGAGTTTCTTGTCATGCTCATAGTAGACCTCAATCCGGTGGGTAATGGTATTGTATGCCGGAGCGATCTCCCAATCGTGATTCGTGGTGACGTCCGAGATACGGATCCATTTGCTGTCATGAGCGGTCTCGTTCCATCGCCAGTAGTACAGATTGCCGTTCTGCCCTGTAGAGAATACCCACAACTTGTCCCCGATCACCAATGGCACAACGGCTGCATCGGTGGTGCCGTCCGGGATCGAGCTGTACTTTCCGGAGACGCTGATCTCGGAACCATACCCATCATAGGTTATTTTCTTCATGATGATCCGATTGGAATTGGTACAGAACACACAATCGGGTATCGAGTAGAAGACATAGAAGGACCCGTTGAATTGAGCGCCAGCGGCACATTTGTGGCTCTTGTCACCGATATATGCATGGTCCTGCATATCGCCTGGCATGCCACTATCGATGTAGACAAGCCGCAACGCATCCCCGACCCCATTCTCGACCTTGAGAACATGGGTGCCGTTCCCACCGGCAAGATCTCCGGGGATCTCGAAGAGAATAGAGGTCATGGTCCACTCCACTACCGTGGCGGTGATGGCCTCCCCACCAGGGGCAATAAGAGATACCTCTCCCTTTTCATCGCCAAAGAAATCCCCGGGGATTGTGACAAGATCACCATCAAAGAGGAGGCCTGAGGGAGTATCTGCCGGAATGATAAGCGGTTCCCGCAGGGAAAACCCGGCACGGGTGATCGGCTGATCCCTGACAACCACCGTCACGTTGTACTCACCCCTCTGCAATGGCTCGACTATCCTGCACTCGATCAGAGTGTTATCCCATGCCAACACGTCGCAGGGAACGGGTCCCAGCAGGACCTCCCCCTGCAGGTGACCGAACCCTGTCCCTGATATGGTGAACTCGGTGCCGACGGTGCCTTCATTCGGGGTGACTCCCGTTATCGTGTGAACGGGATACGGTGAAGGACCGGAATATGTCGGCCTGGTGAAGTTCCCCTTTTCCGCCTCCGGGCGGGTACCGTTCCATACTGCTACATCCGGCCTGGTGAAGTTCCCCTTTTCCACCTCCGGGCGGGTACCGTTCCATACTGCT
>JAAYWH010000119.1 GCA_012516785.1 Methanomicrobiales archaeon | reverse complement strand
GGGATGGTTCGGTGGCAATACCTCTGAAGGTAACACGAATCCCGTCAACTGCCAGAGACAGGGGGAGGTTATCCGGCAGGTACTGATCACCTGCTCCCGTGACAATCCCAAAAAATTCCTCTCCTTCCAGGCTGATGATTCGGATCATGCCTTCCCCCGTTATCCAAGTGGGTCCCGGTTGCACCCTGCCCGCATAACTGGTGTGGTTCATACGGTCATGCACAGCGGAGGTCATGTTGAATCTCCGATCTGGCAGGTGAGATCTCGAGAGAGTTCCGCGGTCAGGATCTGAGGGCATCCCTGCATTTTCACCATTGGATTCTATTGAGCGAAGGGCTGGCTTCTGCATAGAAAATCCGTTTGGTACTGATTCTGAGCTTGGGAACGCTCCGCAGGTTCCTGTATTCCCTGGTAAAGGCTGCTTATACCAGATTCCTGATACTGGCGCAATACCACCATTCTGCCTGTTCTCCAAGGTGGGAGCAGCAGTTCCTGGTGAAAAAATCGATGCCAGGACCACCCCCATCAGCATTACCGACAAGAATCTGAAGAAATATTTCCTGTCTGTCATATGTTCACCTCATTATTCTCCATTGCTGGATTATCTGGATACTGGAACATATTTTGTTAAATACTTCCTCTAAAGTGCGAATAGTTTCGCAGTATCCGGCCGGCTCCCGCTTCCCCATTCTTAATGTCGGACAGAAGCGATAGGATCTATCACATGTCTGACCTGTCTGACTTTGAGGCTACCCTGAAACATATCATAGAGCTGGGTGGAGAAGAGACCGCTACGAAATGGATGGAGAACATCGAGGCTGAGTATGGTCGTGCCCCACTCATCTTCAAGAGAATGGCTGAACGCCCGGAGGTCCTCATCTCGCACCTGCTCTATAAAAGTACGGTGACAGGAACCAGTGCTCTGGAGCCAAAGTACGTGGAGCTGATCAGTATGGCAGTCGGAGCTGCCCTCAAGTGCCAGCATTGCACCAGTTACCACTTACAGGCTGCCGCGAAGAAAGGAGCAACGAGAGAGGAGATTCTCGAGGTTATCCTCATTGCCGGGCTTATCTCCAATTCATCCGTCCTTGCAAATGCCTACCGGATTTTTGATGAGAAGATGGCAAAATGCATCCCCTGCGAGAGTGCCGGGGTAGCGCCATAATATCGGTATCTGTCATCGGATTATGCCATTTTTCTCCTCTTATTCCTCTTTCGATGATGCCCTGGTAAACCTGGAATAAGACGGTCTGGTCCATCGCCCATGAGATCAGCTCTCCCTGCCACAGAAAGACCCTCCCGGACCAGTTCATGGTTGGCCTTATCTCGATACTGGAGCAGAGCCCGCTGGATACGTTTCTCCCGGTCCTTTGGCACATGCACCGGCTCAAGGGTGCAGGGGTCAAGGCCGGTATAATACATACAGGTGGAAACGGTCATAGGAGTGGGAGTAAAATCCTGCACCTGTTCAGTGTAAAGGTGATTGTCACGGATGTACTCGGCAAGTTCTATCATGTCCGCAATGGTGCAGCCCGGATGCCCTGACATGAAATAGGGGACCAGGTACTGCTTTTTCTTCTTTCCCTGCTGTTGCTCTTCGAACCTCTGCCGGAATGAATCGAAATCCTCCCGGCCGGGTTTTCCCATCAGTTTTGTAACATGCGGGGAGATATGCTCAGGCGCAACCTTGAGATGGCCTGAGACATGCCAGGTGCAGAGCGCTCCGAGATACCCTGCTTCATCGGTTCCAATCAGATCATACCGTATCCCGGAGCTGACAAAGACTCGTTTCACCCCCTGAATCTGCCGCAGAGTCTCCAGCAGGGTGACCTGGGGTTCATGAGAGGTGGCAAGGTTCGGACAGTCAGGACGGCAGACGCGATCCGGGCAGGTACCCCGGCTTTCCCAATGGTTGCAGAACATCCCGTACATGTTTGCTGTCGGCCCGCCAACATCCTGGACAATTCCCCTGAACTCCGGATGTGTTGTCAATCTCCTGACTTCCCGGGCGATCGATGAGACACTCCTGCTCTGGATGATACATCCCTGGTGGTGGGAGATCGCACAGAACGAACAGTTCCCAAAACAGCCCCGGTGACTCACGATGGAAAACCTGACCGGTTCGAGGGCAGGGATGGGTTCTCGGTAATGAGGATGAGCGCTCCTGGAAAAGGGGAGTTCGGACAGCCAGTCGAGTTCATCGGTCGACAAGGGGCGCGACGGTGGATTCTGAATGATTTGCACTTTCGGGTGTGCCTGGATTACCCTTCTCCCCCGGTATGGGTCCTGTTCGGCATGAATCATGCCAAATGCGCGGGCGTACGCACGCTTATCTGAAGAGACATCGCTGAACGAAGGAACAATGACCGGATCATGAAAAGAATCGTCCGGGGGGGAATGAATTCCCTTTTTTATAACGGTCCCGGGAATGGTTGTAATTTCATGAATATCTTCTCCGGATGAGAGCCGGTCTGCAATCATAAAAAGAGGGAGCTCGCCCATGCCAAAGACCAGGAGATCTGCGGGTGCATCGGCTAGAAGGGATTGTCGAACACGGTCGGACCAGTAATCGTAATGTGCAAAACGC
>JAAYWH010000118.1 GCA_012516785.1 Methanomicrobiales archaeon | reverse complement strand
GGAGAGTACCCGGGAGGCATCGTCCCATTGATCGTCTCTTCCACCATCGTGTCGATATGCGTGGTGAGTGCTGCATGCCGGGCGATTATCTGGCCAGTGACATGTTTTGCGGACAGCACATAATCTGCACCTGCATATTTGAGATAGCGTCCAAGCACGAGTTTATCTATCACTGCAATGATTGTCCCAGATGCCATTTCCCTAATACCAAGAATGATCGCAGCATTTGTCCTCTCGTCTTCGCATGCTATGATGGAATGGGCATTTTTGACCCAGGCATTTGACCATAGTTCGGGATCGTTATAATCACCCCAAATTACGTAGGCCTTAGCACCCGATTCCCGTCCTGCGAGACGCGCTGTGTCGGGAGTGTTCACCACAATAAGAACCGGGAGATCCGATATCCGGATGCTCTCGAGGAGAGCTTTTGTCAGCTCACTATATCCGACTATCACAACATGGTTATAAAGTGCATGGGGGAGTTTTCTTGGTGGCGCTGAAAGAAAAATTGTGCTTAAATAAGGCACGAGAAGAAGGGGAATTATCATGAAAATAAGGAGGATCCCTGTGATCATGACAATTATAGCAAAAAGGATAGTCAGTTCATTGCTGAATGGGAGGAGATCCCCATAGCCCACTGTGGTCACTGTCTCAAGGATAAAAAGCAGGGAATTTGGCCAGCTTATCGGCTTTCCTTCAAGAACAGGATACGCAAAATGAAAAATTGAGGTGAATGCGATAATCTGGATGGCAAAGAGGAAGAAGAAGAGCGATATCTTTGCCCTGCGGGATGCATGAAAGTGTTTCCAGACTATTCCCCTCCTGCTGTCAGACATGATGCAGCTCCCGCAACATACCCCATTCCTGGTATTCTCCATGACAGGGTTCTCCACAGTCAGGACAAATCCCTGCATCAGTTAGTGGCATCACTCCATATGAGACCAGGTGTTCCCCCAGGTTTACGAGGGCGTATTTTGTGGATGGATGTCGCCAGTTGTACTTATTCAGGAGAGAATGAACCTCAGTTTCTAGGGTATTGTGGGAATAAGGACATCGCCTGATCTCAAATCCCTCCATATTGAAGTATGCATATAATGCAACCTCCCTTGCAGGGATATAGAGGAATGGGCGAATCAGTGGCACGACTCTGGGAAGAGTATCTGCCGGTTTAAAAAGTCGTTCAGCATCTCCCCTCAAAATGTGTACCAGAACATTCTTGGCTTCGTCATCCAGGGTAAGCCCGAGTGCCAGCTTTGTTATATCATGGTCATTTGCAATCTGGTTGAGGAGTAGGTCTCGTAACCCCTTACAAAATGTGCAGGAAAAACGGTCTCCTTTTTCCCTGACTACTTCATCAATTGTCTTCCCAAACAATTCATCAATTGAATCTGTTATTAATTCAACGCCAATGGATTCAGCTATGTTTGCAGCGATACGACGGTCCCGATATCCTTTGATTCCCTCATCGATGGATATGGCAAGGAGGCTGACATCCCTCCGCGTGCCCAGGATTTTTTTCATGAAGTACAGGAGGGCACTGCTCTCTTCTCCTCCGGACAATGCAACAGCTATCCTGTCTTTCGGCTTGATCCAGCGATGATTCCTCATGGCACGTTTTGCTTTCGACTCAAAATCGGCAATGAAATGGGCTTTACAAAGATGAAGCCCTGAATATCGCTGGTAAATGATTGCAGGATGACGGCATTTGCTACAGAGCATGAGCGGGTATCAGATCAACCTTTATCACCAGTATAGATAAATTTGTGTTGATTACATGGCAATTTCAGCCGACCGGATCAGGGAACTCCATAAATATGAGATCCGCATCCTGCTCATCCTTGAGCGGCTGATGCGCCGCTACCGCTGGGTTCCGTTTGACATCATCAAGAAAACAATAGGCCTTTCTGAGTCAGAGGTGAATTACCGCCTGGGCAGGCTGATGGGGTGGGGTTTTGTTCGGTTCGATACCGTTCCCTACGAGGGATATTCACTGATATTCCAGGGATACGATGCACTGGCATTGATCTCCCTCACAAAAAAGAGCATTATCCAGGCTCTTGGGTGCATGATTGGGGAAGGGAAAGAGGCGGTGATCTATGAAGGTCTGGGGCTGTCCCCCCTTGCCCTCAAATTCCATCATGTCGGCCAGCGATCCTTTCAATCTCCCCGGGTAACCCGGGACTATATCCCTGAAGAAGGAAATTGCCCCTGGCTCCTTGCCTCACGCCTCTCTGCAGAACGGGAATACGAAGCCCTCCGTACCCTCCACCCCGATGTCAGTGTTCCCCTTCCTGTCGATATCAACCGGCATACCGTTGTGATGGAATTTATACCCGGGGCCACGCTCAACCGGTGTTCACTGGAAGACCCCAGGGATGTTCTGCTTGAGATCATTGAAAACGTAGGAAAAGCATACGAATTGGGCATCATCCATTCAGACCTCTCTGAATACAATGTGATGCACGATGGCTCCCGCTGCTATCTAATCGATTGGCCGCAGTGGGTTAGTATTGATCATACCAATGCGGAAGAGCTTCTGACACGGGATCTTGAGAATATTACCCGGTATTTCAGCCGGAGGTATCGTGTTGAGATCCCCTTCATCGAAGCGTACCAGATGGTGACGGGATGAGAGTGTTTGGTATCGATATTATAAAAGGCTCCGTCCGCTCAAAATCACGTCGTCCGATGTATGCCCTGATACGGATGGAGGACGGAGATATCCTCGGAGAGGGTGAAGTTACCGGTTTCCGGCTCTTCAGGATACTCTCTGAAGAGAAACCGGATATTCTTGCAGTGGACAGCCTGCAGGAGATAGCGATTGATCAGCATGATCTTTATACCTTCCTCCAGGCTCTTCCGCCATCGGTTCGTCTCGTCCAGGTAACAGGCGGGGAACGCAAGGAGAGCCTGGGGAAGGTTGCGAGCAGGTTTAATATCAGTTTCAACCGTTTTGATCCTTTCGATGAAGCACGGACCATCGCAAGAGTTGCCGGGCTGGGTGCGGGGGCGGAGGTAGTTGCATTCGAGAACACCAGTGAGATCATCGTAAGCAGGCACCGATCGCCAGGGAAAGGAGGATGGAGCCAGAACCGTTACGTCCGAAAGATCCATGGATCGGTACAGCAGAAAGCACGGGAGATTGAGATGGCACTTGTTGCAGCAGGGCTCCGGTACAGAAAGAAAGAGACACGGGCTTTTGGCGGTAACAGCCGGGTGGCGTTCGAGGTAGCGGCGGCCCGGGATCAGGTGCCTGTCTCCACCTACCGTGGGGCTGATGTGCAGGTTCGGATCAGTGGCAAGAGGCTTGACCGGATTACGTTCAGACCGCTTTCAGGAAAACCCCGCTACCTGATTGTGGGAATAGATCCCGGGACCACAACGGCAATTGCAATGCTTGACCTGGACGGGAATCTTCTGGCTCTCTCAAGTTCTCGCCAGATGGCCATGTCGGATGTGATCGAGGCGATATATCGTGTCGGAAAACCCCTTGTCATTGCATCTGATGTCCACGAGATGCCATTTTCTGTCGAGAAGGTCCGGAGAGCATTTAATGGAATCGCATATTCCCCCCGCCAGGATATGAGCGTGGAGACAAAGCATGAGTTGACTGCTCCCTTCCCCTCTCAGAATGATCATGAACGCGATGCCCTTGCTGCGGCAGTGGAAGCATTCCGGAGTTATCGGAACAAGTTCCAGAACCTTATCAGAAGGGTCCCTCCTGGAAATGACCTGGATGAAGTGAAGGCCGGGATAGTGAGGGGGCAGTCTCTGGAACAGGTGCTCTCGGAGATGAAAGGCAGGCCGATCCGGCCCGTTGTTGAGGCTCCGAAGATGGAGATCGATCCCAGAACCGATGAACGGATCCGGATTCTGGATGGCACGGTGAAGCGGCTGAAAGGCGTTGTAAAGGACCTCCAGCAAGACCTCCAGAAGAAAGATCACGAGATCATACGTCTCCAGGGGAGGATCAAGAAAATCCGGTCGCAACAGGATCAAGTATTTCGTCGAGATGCAGAAATTATAAAGCGCGATGCAATTATTACAGGCCTTAAAAAGAGGATCCGCCGTGAGGAGCGGAACAGCGAAAAGTTGCGGAAACGAGTGAAAAAGATCCGGGATCACGATAAGGCCGGTCCCGGAGAGCAGGAGGTCATGCTCAAACTCCTGCCATCCCTGACCCGTGAAGGGATACGAGCCCTCTCTGATGAACTGGGGATAAAGGAGGGCGATCTGATCTATGTACCCAGGATTGATTCCTGGGGTAAGAACGCAGCCAGGGAACTCGCAGGTTCAGGAATCGGTGGGCTTTTAGCAAGATTGCCACGGTCATCCCGGTTCGATCCCCAGCTGGAAGCGATATTCAGGGATGTGTCCATTCCGCTCCTCTCGGCCGAGATGACAGGTGTTCAGGTGAAAGGAGGGATTATCACCGTACCTCGTGACAGGCTGGATGCGGCAATCAGGGCATGGGATGATCAACAGAGAGCGTATGAACGGGAGAAGAAGAAAACACTCCTCGAAGATATTTACCGGGAATATCGGACAGAACGGGGAAAGGAGATGAAGAAAGTTGGATGAAAGGGCCTTAAAGGAGGTTGTCCGCGAGATCATTGGAACAGAACAGACCCTCGATGATTGTGCCGTGTTTTCTTTCGGGGGCATGTTCCTCGTTGCAACAACCGATATGCTGCATGAAACCACCGATTTCCCTGGTGGGATGACGGACTGGCAGGTTGGGTGGATGAGCGTTGCCGTTACCTTAAGCGACATTGCAGCTATGGGCGCTCAGCCAGTGATAGTCCTCCTCGCAATTGGCCTTGATAATGGTGACCGCCTTCGGGAGATCCTTTGCGGTGCAAACGCCTGTTGTGATTCCTTCGGAGCAGAACTTTCAGGGGGCGACCTTGATGCTCATCAGGAACTCACCATCGTCAGCTCCGGAATCGGGATCGTGGAAGAAGGAGCGGTCATTCGCCGAAGAGGGGCCGTTCCAGGAGATCTTATCTGCATCACCGGCCCTCTTGGCCGGGCTCAGGCTGCGCTTGAAGGATATAGTCAGTATACTCAGAATCTTCTGGAGCCGATTCCTCGCGTAGCTGAAGGAAAAAGGCTCGCAACAGCCAGGGTCTCTTCAATGATGGATATCAGTGATGGACTGGTACTCTCGCTGTATGATCTTCTCGATGCGAACCCGTATGGATACTCGATCGATTCATTCCTTATCCCAATCCTTGAAGGGATACCTCCTGAGAAAAGTCGGGAGTATGCCCTTTTTGGCGGCGGCGATTTCGAGCTGCTTTTTACTTGTTCTCAAAACTATTTCCCTGTTCCAAGCGTTGACAGTTTCATTGTAGGGGAAGTTATCCCGGAGCATGAGGTGCTGGTGGATGGAATCGTGGCTCCCTGCAGGGGTTATCTGCATCGCTGGAAATGAAAAACTACGAAAGCCACACGATCATCTCATGAATGCTGGGGAAAGTATATAATTTTTCACAGGATACTTAGTTTTACTACAGGGAGATACTATGAAGAAAAGAATTTTTGTCATCCTGGCAGCAATTGTGCTGGGGATGTTACTCGCTGCTCCTGTTTCAGCATATTATTCAATATCGGTTACTGCAGGAGCTCCTGACACAGGGAACATCATGTCCCCCACTGTGAAATCATTGTTAAGCCAGTATCAGTCTCCCAGGTCGCTGTTTGGATCGAGCTCTAGTGATCTCGCGGTAAACGCAATGAAAAACGCAGCACAGCCCTCAAAAGGGTCTGTGTCAGCATATAGTAGTGGAATATCCGAGAACCAGTATTCGAAGGTCAACTTCAACAACCGTGTTTCTGTCGATGGATTAATCTATAACTTTAATTATGAAGCACACTTTGATTCAAGTATGTTCAGATAATCAGAATATTTTTTTTGTGGTTGATTGGTACACTAAAATCAATTTTCATCGCCCTTCCGCTCTTTTTTAATAAATCCCGGTCATATTCGTTGAACTGTGCAAACACTACGAACATTATCTCGAAAGAGATAAGCATGTCATGTTCTGCCTGTCCGATCGAAAGGCGGGAAGTCCAACGATTGGCCGATCTGACTAACCTTTGTAACGGTGGAAAATAGTGGAGAGGATTCAATGAATTCTTACTCTTCAAACAAAAAGTTTTCCCTTACTTATTCATACTACCCTCCTGAGTTCCTTTGCGTCTCTTGTTTTTTAAAGGCACCTACTCCCCTGCTGAGAAATATCGGAAAAACCTAACCGATTTTCATTCCCTCATCAGACAGGAGGCTTTTGCCCTGTAATCGTGGGTGTATCTAACCAATCATGGAAAAAGGCAGCCATCTGAATAGTGACTTTGTTGTGATGGTTACAAGCCTGGTTCTTCAATCGCTATACAATCTGTTAGAACCAGAACGAGAGAGATCCAGGTTCAGAATGAGATCACATTCAGACATGCATCGGATTTAGAGAATATGTCTCGGCTCTCAAACGTTTTGAGATGCAAAGAACGACTGATTCAGAGAGGAAAGGAGATGGAATTCCGGGCTTCATTTTAACGTCAATTACACAAACAAGGATGGCTGATCAAGAACGAAGGTTTCCTTGATGCCCTGCTGACCTTTCCTGGACCGGGCAAATCGAAACGGTGACCAATCAACCGGGGAAAACGCTGCCAATAGTACGATAATTATATGCCCCCGGTTTCAGGTAATCGCTCATGAATTTAGATTTCAGAACAGCCTGTGTTTGATTGAGAGGGGTCAATTGGTCGGATTAGACTGTAAAAACAAGAAAATAAAAAGTTTTCATCCTGGGATAACCCCAGGATTGATGTTAAAGATGTAAGGTTATGCTCTCTTCGTTCCAGAGATCCAGTTCATGTTCTTGTCGAACAGCATGATGTATCCATCAACACTGGTTCTCTCTTCGAATTCAACCTTTGCGTACATCTTCTCATCGCCGCCACGGCCTTCCATGATCAATCCCTTCATGTAGGCACTGGCCTGTCCGATGGATGGGGAGTC
>JAAYWH010000117.1 GCA_012516785.1 Methanomicrobiales archaeon | reverse complement strand
TAATATTGTTTATTGGATTACTCTTGCTGATTGGAATTGGATTTATAATAAAAAACCTGCTTAAAAATGAATGATATTTTCTGATGAGATTTTGTGTAAGTTTTTGTGGAAATTCCCCATTTAAATTGTTTTTTCCATTCCAAAATCCCTTCAATCTACCAATCTGCCCTCCAATCGGAGCCATCATGGTGGACATCCCGATATCATGGAGCCATATCGCACAAGAAAGGCAATATTTTTCCTTATCGTTTAATGGGGGTAAACCCTTCAAATTTTTGTAGGAATCAAAAAAACGGTTAGCAATGACCCAGACATCCCGGGAATGCTGAATGCCATGCCCAACCATCCAGTGACAATGACTCGTTCCATATATTAGAGTCTTGGAATCACCCTCATCAGGTTCTGAATTCATCGAGGTTAAAAAAGAAATTAAATTGGTTCTTAACTCATCATTTTCTATAGTGCATAACGGAATAAATTTAAAATTATCACTAAAATTTAGAAATGGGTGATCGCTTGTGATACCGGCCATACAAATTTCTCCTACACGCGTTAAAGGGTCCGTGTCATGTTTTGAGAATTGTTGACAATCCTTGTTGACAACTGTCTAATCATACGTCCTCTATTCTGTTATCCATATATTAATCAATTACGATACAGCACCAATGAAAATGAGCCCTTATTTGGATTTATCTGTAATTATACAATCATTCACATGGTAGAGTGATTTGATTGGATAATACCACAATGATACTCATATGCTTTGAATTCCCTCAAGATCATGATGTCGGTTCATCCTCTCACTCATTTCACAGCTCAACCGCTCTCCCCTTCTCCCACAACTCCGTGTACCGGTCATAACACTGCTTGAATTCACTGTTGTTGCAGTTCTCCGGATCAGGTTCTCTTGAGAAGCTCATGTTTGGGCCACAGAGCCCCCGGATTTGTTTCTCCCGGGGATAGGGATTATAGTGGCAGATTGCATGGTTGGGCGATGTGGCATCGACGATGATCATCGCCTCGGTGGGGTCTTCCCGGTGAAAGCGGATCTGAAAGAGGCTCGAATCTGAAATGAAGTTTGTGATATCATAACAAATTGTATGGGCAGCGTTGAACTCTGCCCGGAGCCTGCCGGACGTGACGATCCTTCCCTCCTTCTGGACCTCCTCTTCGAACCGTGACCGTTCGGCAAAAGCACCCGAGTCGGGGTCGAGCAGTAAGGCACGGACCGTTTTTCCTTCGTTCAGCTTCCTGATGAGGATCTCCCTGCCCTGGTGGAGGGGACCGAGCGCGTTGATCCCAAGGATCCAGATACTCTCCTGGGCAGACTTCATCAGTTTCACATCCTCGGTGATAGACCGGTGGAACTTGATCTCGGCGAACCGGTAGTGATCGAACGGAATGATCCGCCAGTCTCGCCCGAATTTGATGGCCTCGATCTCACCCTCGCGAATCATTTTCCGGATGGTCTTCTCCGATATTCGATACTTTTGTGCCGTTTCCTGAACGGTCCAGAATTTTTCCATGCTTGCCTGCTCGATCACCCTGCAATAGTACTTATCACTTTCGATATGGCCCTTTTTGACCCATTGGATGAAATTGAGGCTCTTGAGCGCTCCAATAGGGAAAAAAACCAGAATTCATCCCCTTATCCATGAAAGAATTATTGGTAACGGAAGGAGGAAAAAGGAATTGAGCGACGCACGGAAGGAGTTCTGCATCGGCGAACCTGGTACATGGAGGTGCATAGTGCTGGAGAAGCTTGGGATCTGTGTCTTTGTCCCTCGTTCATGGGGGGACAGAGTGGCAGGAAGGAGAATACCGCTGGGAGATATGCATCAAGCAGGTCCTCTCGATGCCGGGACAAGGTTGGGATACCTGTGATCGGGCACCCTGCCAAGAGACTCCGGTTCGACGGCAATCGAAATGATATTTGAGCCGGAGCCTGGCTCCGAGCGGTATTCCTGGGAGTTTGTCCACAAAAAAAAGATCGTTTGGCTGATGTATCAGAAAAATGAAACGTCAACATTTACTGGGGGTAAATGATTATGAATGATAAGAATGGAAATCACAACACACCTGATAACTCGAATCCATCTGAAGAAAACAATGTATTTGTTCGGATTAAAAATTGGGGGACGTCCAATGAACGACTGAGGGACTGGGTATATACTACTGGAATATTTTTCCTTGTTACCCTCATCCTCACCTTTCCCCTGTTCCTGGCGATGGGTACTGATGCGCTGCTCCTTCTGCCTGGGATGCTTATCCTGGGATTTTTCGTTGCCCTGTTCACTGCCTACATCCTCACCCCGTTCGGCCTGCGCCACTTCAAGCACTATAGGGATGATCCGCAGATCCAAGGATTTGTCGAAGATCTCTCGCAACGGGCTGGGATCAGGATTCCGAAACTCCTGGTCGCTGAAACCCCCGAGATCAATGCCATGGCTTTTTGCAGCATTTTGGGGGGCCGGGTATGCCTGACAAGAGGACTGCTTGATGAGTACTACCAGGGGAACTTCACACCAGATGAACTCCGGGCAGTTCTCGGCCACGAGATCGGACATCTCCAGAATGGGGACTGCTTCAAGTGGTCTTTTGTCCTCTCCTGGATGAGTATCCTGGACCTGTTCGGGACCCTGCTCCTGGTCCTCGGAGGCGCCTTTATCGCAACGGGGGCAATCACGACAGTCCTGTCCGACCGGGACAACCCGGGTCCACTCCTCGCCCTTATGGGAATTTTTATGGTGATAGCCGGGATCATCCAGCGACTTCTCAGTAAAGTTGCCTCAGTCCCGGCGCTCCACCTGAGCCGGACCCATGAGTTCACTGCTGACCTCACCGGTGCCAGGCTCACCAGTCCTGCTACCTGTGTCTCGGCTCTGAAGAAGATCGAGCTCTGTAATAACCAGCTTGCGGCCAAAAAACTTGCACAATTACCCTTCTCCGACCGCTGGCAGACGGCACCCCGGAATATGTCATGGATAGACGGGCTCTTTTCGACTCACCCGCCCCTCCAGAAAAGGATCAGTAATCTGGAGCACTTCTTCGAGCACCCCTCTTCCGTTCTGATGCCATCCCAGCAGGCTGAACAGAATATCCCGGCGCAATTAACGTCCACTCCTGTTCAGGTTGACCGAGCATCGGCGCCCGTTACCCGAGAGGTGGCAGAGCATTACCGCGCGAGTGAGAGGGTCTCCTTTCCAGAGATAGAAAGAGATGCCGTCAAATCATCCGGAACCCTGAAGCAAAGACTACTGGGAAACAAAAAAGTAGCACCTGCATTGGTTGTCTGTGGGATCATGTTCGTAGCTGTCTTTTTCCTTATCCCACCCCTTGTTCAGCCATCCCCCGCACCCCACGCATATTCAGTTACTGCTGTTCCGACTCCCGCTCCCACCCCCGGTCTGCAAGTCCCGACCCCTTCTCCCCTTCCGACCACTATCCCAACAACCCAGGCCCCCACGGTCGAGACCCCCGTCTCCTATGGACAAACTGCAACCGTGACCGTCCCTTATACAGAAACAATAGAGTTCAAGTACAACACTCTACACCGGTACTTCACCACTCAGAATACCGTCACCCTCACGTATGATGTTACGGCCGATCAGGTGAAAGAAGTGAAGGAATTCTCATCAGAATCCGGTTATTCAACAAAGACGGTCGTACGCAATGACCCGAATGCCTATCTCGAGATCATCATAAGGGATGGACAGAGCGGGAAGACGGTTGCAACCACTGGATTTGGAAGGACCTATTCCTCTTCCCCGCACCAGACACTCATTATCAGGAAAACGGGGGACCTTGAAATGGAACTGACTGGGGCGAAGGTCGCGGTGGATTTGGCGATCACCTGAATTCCGGTTTTTTTCATATGGTATTCAAATTAATTCTTAATTGTTTCACCCTTCGATTGGATACTCACAAATCCCGGGGCTCAATTCCCTCGGTAAGGCATTGCCCCGATAGAATAGATGACATTGGAGCATTTCAGAATAACTCTGGCTGAAGGTGAGTCAAAAGTCTCAAAAAGATACCGTGTCTGTAAAAAAAGAAAATTTCCGTTATTTCCCGCCTTTCAGCACCTTTGAACCACGGAGCATCGCGATTCGGCCAGTCCTCACGAGCTCCTTTACCCCGTACTGGCGGAGGAGCTTCTCGAACGCATCGATCTTTTCCGTGTCTCCGGTGATCGAGAGGATGATGGTCTTTGCAGCCACGTCGATGATCTGGGCACGGAAGATCGTGGCGAGCTGCATCACTTCAGCCCTGCTCGTCCCCGGCTCCGCGGTTACCTTGATCAGGGCAAGTTCCCGCTCCACGCGTTCGTTATCGGTGAGATCGGAGACTTTGATGACATCGATCAGCTTGTTCAGCTGTTTCATCACCTGCTCTATCCCGGCATCGTCCCCGATGCAGACGATGGTGATACGGCTCATGCCCGGCTCCTCGCAGATCCCCACCGCGAGGCTCTCGATGTTGTAACCGCGGCGTGAGAACAGCCCCGTGACCCTCGAGAGTACTCCGGCCTTGTTCTCTACGAGGACCGAGAGCGTGTGGGGCTTCATTCCTGCTTCCCCCCGATCATCTCGTTGATGGCCGCCCCTGCGGGGACCATCGGGAACACGTTCTCCTCGCGCTCGACCCGGAAGTCCAGCACGAACGGGCCATCGGTCTCGATGGCCGCTTTCAGGGCTGGGACCACCTCCTCGCAGGACTCCACTTTTATGCCGTCAACTCCGTAGGCGTTTGCGACCTTCACGAAATCGACCGGGGGAAGTTCGGTGAACGAGTACCTCCGGTTATGGAAGAGTTCCTGCCACTGGCGCACCATCCCGAGGAACCGGTTGTTCAGGATCGCGACCTTGACAGGGATGTTGTTCGAGGCTACGGTCGAGAGTTCCTGGATATTCATCTGGAAACTCCCGTCCCCGGCAATATCGAAGACGGTCTGGTCAGGGCAGGCGAAGTGGGCGCCGATGGCGGCAGGGAATCCGTATCCCATCGTCCCGAGCCCCCCTGAGGTGATCCAGGTCCGGGGTTTCCTGAAGCAGAAGTACTGGGCGGTCCACATCTGGTTCTGGCCGACCTCGCTGACGATGATGCCCTCCCCGTTCAGGAGTGATGAGAGCTCCTCGACCACGTACTGCGGGCGGAGGCAGTTGTCAGAGACATACTGGAGGGGGTGTTTCTCCTTCCATCCCCTGATCCTGGCGAGCCACCGATCATAGGACTTCTTCTTCTGGAGCTTTGCGAGCATATCCTGCAGCACCGATCGCACGTCGCCGACAATCGGGACATCGACCTTCTTGTTCTTCCCGATCTCCGCAGGATCGATGTCGATGTGGATGATGCGGGCATGGGAGGCGAAGCTGTCCAGCTTCCCGGTGACGCGGTCATCGAACCGTGCCCCGATCGCAATAAGCAGGTCCGATTCGGTGACGGCATAGTTCGCCGAGCGGGTGCCGTGCATCCCGAGCATCCCGAGGTTGAGCGGGTGGTCGCAGGGTATCGCTCCCAGTCCCATCAGGGTGGTGGTGACCGGGATCACCAGTGTTTCGGCAAGACGCACCAGTTCTTCGGATGCGTCCGATGCAATGATCCCCCCGCCCGCGTAGATCACCGGCTGTTCTGCCTCGATAATCATCTCGAGTGCCTTGTCGATCTGCTTGGCATGGCCTCTGAGTGTCGGCTGATACCCCCTGAGCGTCACCGGTTCAGAAGCCGCATAATCGTACTCGATCGATCGCATGCTCACATCTTTCGGGATATCGACCAGGACCGGTCCTTTCCTTCCGGTTCCCGCGATGTAGAATGCTTCCTGTAGCACCCTCCCGAGGTCCTCTGTCCTTTTCACGAGGTAGTTGTGCTTCGTGATCGGGAGGGTGATCCCGGTAATGTCGGACTCCTGGAACGCGTCGTTCCCGAGGAGACTGGTCGGGACCTGGCCGGTAATGGCGACGATAGGCACCGAATCCATGTAGGCCGTAGCGATCCCGGTGACCAGGTTGCAGGCACCCGGGCCGGAGGTGGCAAGGCATACACCAACACGGCCGCTGGCACGGGCGAAGCCGTCAGCGGCATGTGCTGCTGCCTGTTCATGCCGTACAAGGATGTGCCGCAATGACGAGTCGTAGAGTTCATCATATATCGGCAACACCACACCGCCAGGATAGCCGAAGATGGTCTCGACTCCC
This sequence comes from Methanomicrobiales archaeon, assembly GCA_012516785.1. GTDB lineage: Archaea > Halobacteriota > Methanomicrobia > Methanomicrobiales > Methanospirillaceae > UBA9949. The sequence continues at coordinate 3,803 of JAAYWH010000117.1, read as the reverse complement.
TCGCGCTGCAGCCCTTCAACCAGGATTTTTGCTCCGGTCTTCATGTTCTTCCCTCAACAATCTGTTCATGCCGGCGACCACCGCTTCCACGCTAGCCATGATGATATCGGTGCGAGCGCCGCGAGACGTAATTATCTTCCCGTCTTTACTTAATCTTACCGTCACGTCCACGAGCGCATCCGTCCCGCCGTGGATAGCGTCGACATGGTACTCTTCCAGCGATATATCGGCGACTGCTGCGACTGACTTTCGCAATGCTTCCATTGCGGCATCGACCGGCCCGGTCCCGGTGGATGCACTGGTGACCTCTTCATCCTTGACAAGGAGGGTGACCGATGCCGTCGGGATGACGTTGCTGCCCGACACCACCGTGAACTGCTTCATTTTGAGGACCGGTGTGCATTCTATCGCCATAACCGCTTCAGCGATGGCCATAAGGTCGCTGTCGGTGACCCTCATTCCCTTGTCCCCCAGATCCTTGATCCGGCCAAGGATCTCTTTCAGCTGCTTCTCGTCCGGATGGTAATGGAGCTCGGTGAGTGCTGCCTCCACTGAGGCAGACCCCGAGTGCTTCCCGAGCATGATGCGCCGTTTTCTCCCAATCCGTTCCGGGGGGACCGGTTCATAGGTGCTCGGTTCTTTCAGCACCCCGTGGGCATGGATCCCGCTCTCGTGTGTGAAAGCCATCTCGCCCACGATCGCCTTGTTCGTGGGGAGCGGGACCCCGGTAAGACGGGATACCAGGGCAGCAAGCGGATAGATCTCTGTTGTCCTGATCCCGGTCCGGTACTGGTAGAGGATCTCGAGCGCCATGACGAGCTCCTCAAAGGGGGTGTTTCCTGCCCGTTCGCCAAGTCCGTTGACGGTGACATGGGCACACGAGGCTCCTGCATGGAGTGCTGCCATCGTGTTTGCAAGCCCCATACCCAGGTCATCGTGGCAGTGGATGGAGAGCGGGGCGAGGCAGAGCGGGGGGATGATCACCGCGACCCGTTCCGGAGTGAGGAGGCCGACGGTATCGCAGAAACAGAGCCGGTCGGCACCATGGTCAAGCCCCCCGGAATAGACCGATTTCAGGAATGTGGGATCTGCCCGGGAGGCGTCCTCCCCGGAGAGCTCCACGATGAGGCCCCGCTCCTTTGCATACGTGACGGCGTCCATCGCCATCGCGTACACCTCGTCCCGGCTCTTCCGGAGTTTCTTCTCAATATGGAGATCGCTTACCGGGATGACGAGATGCACCGAGTCGGCACCGTACTCTGCGGCATAGTCGATGTCAAGAGGGACTGCACGGACGTACGTGCAGATCTCGGCCGGGAGTCCGGCGTCCGAGATGAGCCGCAAGGCCTGGCGTTCCCCTTCAGAAGCAACCGCGGATCCCGCCTCGATCACGTGGATACCGATCTCCGAGAGGCGCGTTGCAATCTCCAGTTTCTCAACAGGTTTCAACGAGACACCGGGAGTCTGTTCCCCGTCCCGTAACGTGGTATCAAAAAAGCGAATTTTTTCAGGGAATAAAACGATCTGTCATGGATAATCCACCACACCCATACTGTTGCTGCAGCGCCTCATTAATATATCGGACCAAGAAAAATAGACTTTTTAAGGAAAAACAGACGATTGTCTCCTTTTTTTAATTGCTCTCACGGACCCGGCCGATCCCGGTGAATAAAAGGATTTAAAAAAGATTATGCCTGGACCGGGACTGCACTCTCAATCGTCTGGTCCTCTCCGGCATCGTACACCTGGGCGAGATACCGTGCCTGGAATATCGAGAGCAGCGGGAGCAGTACCAGGTAGATGAGCCAGCCGATGTACGGGATAGCCATGATCAGGGCCAGGATGATGCCAAAGACCATGACCACCACAACAAGGATGATCAACGCAAGGATATAGCCCCCCCACCCGATCTTCCGGATCGTCTCAAAAATCGCAGAGAAGTTGAATGCCTCGCCGAACCGCTCCGCTCTCGCCATGCGTATGATGCCGATATAGGCAACGATACTGATCAGAATCGCAAGAATCACCGCGATCAGAAGCCCAAACAGGAACGTGGCGATGAGCGGCATGAGAAGTTCAGGATTCGAGGCAAAGAAGTCGGGATTCCCGCTCATGGCAGACTGCTGGATGGCTGAGAAGAGCGCCCAGCCGCCGAATACGAGCAGTACCGCGATGACAGGGAGCATATAGACAATCCAGGCCGCGATCAGCTTCAGGCCGTCAATGAAGAGTTTCCCCCAGTGTTCGAGCTCAGGGGCCGGTTTCGTGCCCCGGTAAATTTCCATCACATATCCGAGTATCAGGGGAAAGATGATGGTTGACACAATCAGAAGGATCCACTTCGTCCATTTTTCCCATACCGCTTCCTTTGCATACTCGATTGATTCGCCGATAATCGAACCGTATTCCATCGATATCACCTGTTAGATGATATCAAGTAGGGTCCTTAAAAAATATACCACAGCTCCGGAACCACAGCATCCGGACCCTCATGTCAGCTCATAGCGATTCTCTTCCGGGAAGGATCAAACGCGCGTGAAAGGAATACAATCGGAGGGGGCATTCCTGTCGATTCAAACTTTTCGGGCGATTCAAAAAATGGATGAATGGCAGGATTTCATACATGCGGGGGGGAAGTCTGGCTCAATGGAGCGGGATTCACTTCCTCTTTGCAAAAAAAATCTGGTAGCCGGATTGCCGCTGTGAGAAAAAGGGGAAAGGGTCATTTTTTCCACTCATTTTCCTCACCTCAACGTGTTTCATGTCTTTTTAAAACGCTCCGGGGGGTTCTCGCCTTCGGCTAACTCCCGCCGCTGTGGCTTGCCCAAGATGCGATAGAGTGGTATCGAGCACATACATTTCTTCATTGTTCATATTGAATTGTGTTTCACTTTTTCCATCGATTTTCGAACTCCAACTAATGAATATGTTATGAGGTGATTTATGAGAAAGAATGGTGGTAAAAAAAGGACTATACTAAAAAAATTACTCTGTCCTAATGCCTGAAGTAGCGGATTCCGGTGAAGACCATCGCCATGTTCAGGTTGTTTGCCGCTGCGATAACCTCATCATCCCGGATCGACCCGCCAGGCTGGACCAGTGCGGTGGCACCTGCCGCAGCCGCAATCTCGAGGGTGTCCGGGAAGGGGAGGAATGCATCGGAAGCCACGACCGATCCTTCGAGCGAGAAGAGGGACTTGTCGATCGCAATCTTTGCCGAATCCACCCGGCTCATCTGTCCTGCGCCGATCCCCAGGATCTTCTGCTGGCTGGCAAAGACGATCGCATTGCTCCGGGTGTGCTTGCAGACCTTCCATCCCAGCTGCAGCGCCCGGAGCTCGGCAGGGGTCGCGTCCCGATCGGTGACAACCTGCCAGTGCTCCCGGTAGGGCGGGGTCTCCTGCATGAGGATGCCCCCTGCTATCGTCCTGAACTCAGGGCCACCGCTGGGGTGAGGCAGGACAACCACCCGCATATTCTCCTTCCGGTGCATGGTATCAAGGGCATCGGGGGTGAACGCAGGGGCAGCTGCCACCTCCACGAAGGTCGAACAGATCTCTTCAGCGAGAGGGAGCCCTACCTCCCCGTTGATTGCAACGACTCCTCCGTATGCCGATACCGGGTCGACCTCTCTTGCTCCAATATATGCCTCGAGTACGTGTGCTCCGAGGGAGACCCCGCACGGGTTATTGTGCTTGACGATCACGGCAGCAGGATCTTCGAATTCGTTGAGGAGGCCGGCTGCTGCGTTCAGGTCGAGATAGTTGTTGTAGGACATCTGCTTTCCCTGGAGCGGTGCAACC
>JAAYWH010000116.1 GCA_012516785.1 Methanomicrobiales archaeon | reverse complement strand
GGGAGCGTTGCAAGGAGGTTCCATCCGCCGTCGAGGGTCTCAAAGATCGTCCGATCCTCATCGTATCCCTGGCGGACAAACCGGTTCTCGAACAGATCGGCAAACTCCAAAAACATCCGGTCGCGTTCGGATAATGCATCCTTTCCGACGATGGCAACCAGGCCCCTGAGATCATTGCCTTCTGCATACGCGGCATAGAGCTGGTCGGAGACCTTTTTGTGGTCTTCGCGGGTATGCTCTTTTCCGATACCGAGGTTCATCAGACGGGAGAGGGAAGGAAGGACGTTGATGGGGGGATAGATGCCTTTCCGGTGCAGCTCTCTCGAGACCACGATCTGGCCTTCCGTAATATATCCGGTAAGGTCCGGGATCGGGTGCGTGATATCATCGCCCGGCATCGTGAGGATGGGGAACTGCGTGATCGAACCTTTTTTGCCCTTGATGATCCCTGCCCGTTCATAGATCCCTGCGAGATCCGTATACATGTATCCGGGGTATCCACGCCGTCCCGGTACTTCTTCACGGGCAGCCCCAATCTGGCGGAGCGCTTCGCAGTAATTGGTCATGTCCGTCAGGATCACGAGCACGTGCATATCAAGGTCGAAGGCGAGGTATTCTGCGGTGGTCAGGGCAAGTCTCGGGGTGATGATACGCTCCACGGCCGGGTCATCTGCGAGGTTGAGGAAGACAACAGCCCGTTCAAGGGCACCGGTCCTCTCGAAGTCCTGCATGAAATGGTTGGCCTCTTCCTTCGTGATACCCATGGCTGCAAAGACCACGGCAAACGACTCCTCCGAGCCGAGCACCTTTGACTGCCGGGCGATCTGGAGTGCGATGTTGTTGTGGGGGAGCCCTGCACCCGAGAAGATAGGGAGCTTCTGACCCCTCACAAGGGTGTTGGTCCCGTCAATGGTGGAGATCCCTGTCTGGATGAACTCCTCGGGGGATGCTCTGGCATATGGGTTGATGGCGGCACCGGTGATATCCAGCCGCTTCTCGGGGACAATCTCCGGCCCCCCGTCAATTGGTTTTCCTCCTCCTGAAAGGATACGGCCGAGCATCTCCTTTCCGACCGGCATCTTGATGGTCTCGCCGAGGAACCGGACACCCGAGTCCTTCCCGATTCCTGCCGTGGTCTCAAAGACCTGCACGACGACGAGGGAATCGCTGGTATCGAGCACCTGGCCTCTCTTGATGGTACCATCCCAGAGGGCGATATTGACGAGCTCGTTGTACCCGACCGGTTCGGTCTTCTCCACGAACACCAGGGGACCTGCAATCTTCGAAATCGTTCTGTACTCTTTCATGCTGTCGACCTCAGGGTGTTGATCTCGCTGTCCATGCTCTTCTGGATCCGTTCCAGTTCAGGCTTGTAATCCTTGATGAACTTGATCTGGGGCAGGTCGTTCTTGGACTTGATCGTGATGATCTGTGCGGGGGATACCCCGGCAGTCTGGGCTGCATATGCAAGGTCTGCATACCCCTTGATCGCCTTCATCATGTCGTACTGCTTGGACATATCACAGAAGGTATCGACCGCATCGTACGCATTCTGCTGGAGGAATATCTCCCGGATCATCCTGGCAATCTCGATGGTCAGCTGTTCTGCCTCGGGCAGAGCATCGGACCCGACCAGCTGGACGATCTCCTGGAGTTCTGCCTCTTTCTGGAGGACTTCCATGGCCCATGACCTGAGCACGTTCCACTCGGGTGATACTTCCTTGTCGTACCAGTCATGGAGGGAATCAAGGTAGAGCGAGTAGGAGTTGAGCCAGTTGATCGCCGGGAAATGGCGCCGCTGCGAGAGCTTTGCATCGAGAGCCCAGAATACCTTCACGATACGCAGCGTATTCTGGGTGACCGGCTCTGAAAAGTCCCCCCCAGGCGGCGAAACGGCCCCGATAACGGATACTGATCCGTTCTTCCCGGAGAGCGTCCTGACGAGCCCAGCCCTCTCGTAGAACTCGGAAAGGCGGGCCGCAAGGTAGGCAGGGTACCCTTCTTCCCCTGGCATCTCTTCGAGTCGTGACGAGATCTCTCTCATTGCCTCTGCCCACCGGGATGTCGAATCCGCCATCAGCGAGACATCGTAGCCCATGTCCCTGAAGTACTCAGCAATCGTGAT
>JAAYWH010000115.1 GCA_012516785.1 Methanomicrobiales archaeon | reverse complement strand
GCCTGGACGTCGATCAGCACCGGGATATTATCGGAGGTGTAATCAGTAGCGCCCTCGTCGGTGTACCGCACCTCGGAGTCTGCCGAGTACGTCTTTATCATGGCACCGCCATCGGTTTTCACACTGAACAAGGCGGTAGCGGACTCTCCGGGGCCGAGGTCCCCGAGGTAGGCGGTGTCGTCATCGCTCGAAAACGGGTTGATGACGCTGATACGAGCCTTCGCATTGTAGACCCTCGATGTTCCGGTATTTTTGTAGGTCACACTCACGGTGCTTGTCGTGCCGGGATGGACGACCGATGGAGCGCTCACCCGTTCAAACGAAACCTTGTCCTGGAACGATACTCCGGCTGTGACCGTTGGAGAGGTTGCAGCAGCGCCCTCGAAGTCCTTGTATGCCGCATAGAGGGACAGAGGATAAGAAAGCCCCGGGTCTGCATCGTCCGAAACCGCGACCTTGAACCTCGTTTGGACGGTGCTTCCCGGGGCAAAGTCCCCGATATAGACACTGTTGCTGAAGGGAACGAACGGACTCGCTCCTTCGGAAACAAGGAAGAGGGACGTGCCAATCCCTGTGTCCTGGCCGGTGTTCCTGATGGTGAAATCGATGACCCCCTCCCCTCCTGCGGAGAGGTTGTTACTCTGGACCTTTTCGATGGCGAGAATCACCATCCGCCTGATTTCTATCGGCACCGGAAGTACGGTCTCATTTTCCTTGAAATAGTACGTCATGTCGGCGGTCCCCTGCTGCTCGATCCGGGGTACATAACTGTAGCTGATTCTGGCAAGCATTGTATAATTACCCGCCGGAGCGGCCTGCGGTATGTCGACACTGAAGGTTACCGGAACGATCTGTCCGGCTTGAACCTCCCCTATGATCTGAGGGTTGGATCGCACCAGCACCGGGGCATCTCCGGGGAGGAGCTCGATGATGGTGGACTTTGCGGTGGTAGGGAGGTACATGGGCTGCATCGAGAGGTAATTGTAGGTTTCCAAGGTGATGGTGCCCTTGTTCCCAATGGTCACCGGGAGCTCTTCGGTCGCCCCGGGTATTAGTTCAGAGGTCGATCCGAGGGAGACAAAAAGATCGGGCCCGCCCGAGAGGTAGCGATCCCCTGCCAGACAGGGGGTTATGGATAGTCCGATCCCAATACATGCGATTAAAATCCCCGTCATGATTCCCAAGCGATCCATCCAGACCATTCCCCATCAATATTCGATGTCATGGTATTTCTGGTCGGATTGTATTAAGTTACCTATATCGTGATGGGCAAAAAGGAGCGAGGTCGGGGGAACTGCCCGCTTCCTGTGGCAATGGCCTTTCCGCGATGTGCTGTTTTGCTGTCAAAAAGGTATCCAATTCCACGGTAAGAAGAGGGTATCAGCCTGGGAAAACAAGTGATTCTGCAAGGGAATGATGAGAGTTTGACAAAAGAGAGCTACGCCCCGGCCGGGATTTGAACCCGGGTCAAAAGCTCCGCAGGCTTCTAGGATGTCCACTACCCTACCGGGACACAATCAGATGGAGATCTGACCATAATCATATCATTTCATCTCTTAAATAACTGTGCGTTTCTCCCACCGGGGGACCTGACCGGATGAGGGTCCCCCTAAGAATGATTCATTTACGGGATGCAAAAATACTGGTTGATAATCCTGGAGGTATTTCACATAAACAGCCTGTGAGCCCCGATTACAGGATGCGGGTATACCTTATGAAAATCACGAAGTGATTTTCATTGAAAAAAGAATTATTTCTTCTCTACCTTGTCTTCCTTCAGCACCTTCTTGGCGATGATAAATACCACGAAGGCCACGATGATGAAGTAGATCAGGTCGGCGAGGAACTTGCCCCAGGTGATCACGATCGTTCCTAGGGTAAGAGTTGCGGTCTGCCATGCACCACCGGGGATAAAGAACGTGATAATCGGCATCAGGATATTGTCAACAAGGGATTTGATCAACGCAGTTGCCGCTACACCGATAATGAACGCAATAGCAAGGCCGATGACCTTGTACTCATAAAGAAAATCCATGAATTCTTTCATCAGACTCATTTGGTTACACCTCACACGATACGTGTATAAGAGGAAATATACCAGAAAGTATATAAATGGATTGGATAAGGAGGATATATCGGGGTTATTTTGGAGAAAGAAGCCCTCACAGTATTATTTCTCTCGTGCATAAAATGATGAGGATCTCCTTCCTGCCATTCATCTATTTTCCTTGTTTGTAGAGGGACACCAATGGACCGGATATCACAATCCTTATGCCCGCTCCCACAAACGGGTAGAAACAGGAACCATGATCATCCTCCGCTGCCGCGCCTGCAATGGGACAGGCGAGGTCACCAACGAGCAGTACAGGATCTGCCAGGCACTCAAGTCACATGCCGCAAAGCGATACT